>DATNAT010000113.1:0-21536 GCA_035572355.1 Gemmatimonadaceae bacterium | reverse complement strand
GTTGGCGTTCGCTCGGAGTCCGGCGTGAACGTCACGGCGCACGGCGGCGCGCAGTCGCTCGCGCTAGCCCAGACCCATCCGACGATGGCAACGGGGCGACCGGCACGTGAATCAACGCTGGCTCAGTATCGAGCGTCGCCGACCAGCGTTGGCCAGCGGCCCAGCCGTGTGCTGTCGCTCTATCCGGAGCCCGACCCGCCCGTCGGGCTGCACGGTCCCAATCAGTGGGCGATGACGATCGATCTCGGAACGTGCATCGGCTGCGGCGCCTGCGTGGTCGCCTGCCAGGCGGAGAACAACATTCCGGTCGTCGGCGCCGCCGAGGTGCGCAATGGCCGCGAGATGCAATGGCTGCGCATCGACCGGTACTTCGTCGAGCGTGAAGCCGAGGTCGACGCGCTGATGCAGCCGATGCTCTGTCAGCATTGCGAGAAGGCACCGTGCGAGTACGTGTGCCCGGTCGAAGCGACCGTCCACAGCGCGGATGGACTGAACGAGATGGTCTACAATCGGTGCGTCGGCACGCGCTTCTGCTCCAACAACTGTCCGTACAAGGTGCGGCATTTCAACTGGTACGACTACAACGCGCACCTCTCCGAGACCGAGCTGATGGTGAAGAACCCGAACGTGACCGTGCGCGAACGGGGCGTGATGGAGAAGTGCAGCTTCTGCGTGCAGCGCATTCGTGAAGCGGAGATCAGTGCCGGGCGCGAGGGGCGCGAGCTGCATGGCTCGGAAGTGCGCACGGCCTGTCAGCAATCGTGTCCGACAAACGCGATCGTCTTCGGGTCGCTCACCGAGCCGAGCTCGGAGATGGTTCGACGCCGCCAGCAGCCCCGGGCGTATTCGGCGCTCCACGACCTCGGTACCGAGCCGCGGGTGCAGTATCTGGCCCGCGTTCGCAACACCAATTCCGAGCTCGCCGGCGGCGCATGACGGCCTTGCCGGTACAGGCCGCCGCTGCCGCGCCGGAGGCGGCGCCTTTTCCGCTCGTACCGCCCGAGTATCCGATCCTCACCTTCGAGGGCGGCGACCACGCGCTCACCGATCAGCTGCTCGCGCCGTTGCACGGAGTAGGCGTGGTGTGGTGGACGCTGCTCGCGCTATCGGGCGCCGGCGCCACGCTATTCCTGTTCTGCATCTGGTACACCTTCGCCAAGGGCATCGGGACCTGGGGCAACAACATTCCGGTGGCGTGGGCATTCGCGATCACCGATTTCGTGTGGTGGATCGGGATCGGACACGCCGGCACGTTCATCTCGGCGTTTCTACTTCTCTTAAATCAACGCTGGCGAGCGTCGATCAATCGCATCGCGGAAGCGATGACGATCTTCGCGCTCGTGAACGCGGCGCTCTTTCCGGTGCTCCATCTCGGTCGGCCCTGGTTCTTCTACTGGCTCATTCCCTACCCGGCGACGATGGGCGTGTGGCCGAACTTCAAGAGCGCGCTTCCCTGGGACGTGGCTGCGGTCGCGACGTATTTCACCGTGTCGCTTCTCTTCTGGTACGTGGGACTCGTCCCCGATCTGGCCACGGCGCGCGATCATCTGACGTCGCGCGTCGCGCGACGCGTCTACGGCATCGTCGCGCTCGGCTGGCGCGGCTCGAGCACCCAGTGGCGGCAGCATCGCGTGGCGTACGTGCTTCTGGCCGCGATCGCCACACCGCTCGTGATCTCGGTGCACAGCGTGGTGAGCCTGGACTTCTCGATCGCGCAGGTTCCCGGATGGCATTCGACGATCTTTCCGCCTTACTTCGTCGTCGGCGCCATCTATTCGGGGTTCGCGATGGTGTTGCTGCTCGTGTTGCCGCTCCGCCGAGCGTACCGGCTGGAGCAGGTGATCACTGAGCGGCACCTGGATGCGATGGCCAAGCTCACGCTGGTGATGGGGCTGATGCTCGCTTACGCGTACGCCGTCGAAGCGTTCGTGAGCTGGTATAGCGGCGACCCGAGCGAGCGTTTCATGTATCTCGTCGAGCGCCCGTTCGGCACGTATGCGATCCTTTATTGGATCATGATGGCGTGCAACATCCTCACGCCGCAGCTCTTCTGGTGGAAGCGATGCCGCACGAGCGTTCCGGTTCTGCTCGGCGCCGGCGTGGCGATTCTCGTCGGCATGTGGCTCGAGCGTTTCATCATCATCGTGACCTCGCTGCACCGAGAGTTCCTGGCCTCGAGCTGGCACTTTTACAAACCGACGTGGGTCGACCTCGGACTGCTCGGCGGCAGCATCGCGCTGTTCGTGTTTCTTTTTCTGCTCTTCGTGCGCTTCGTCCCGTTCGTGGCGATCAGCGAGATGAAGCAGCTGCGGCACGATCTGGTGGCGAACGGCGGGCGCGAGATCGGACTGCCCGATGCGTGACGGCCGCTGGCCCGCCGGCGCTTACGCCGCCGAATTTGCCGACGAGCGTCAGTTCGCCGGCGCGGTCGCGGCGCTGCGCGATCAGGGGTACACGAAGATCGAGACGTACACGCCGTACCCCGTTGCGCGAGTCGACGAAGTGTTGTCGGAGCGGCCGTCGGTGCTGCCGCCGCTCGTTTTCTTTGCCGGCATCGCCGGTGCGGCGGTCGGGTACTGGATTCAATGGTTCACGAACGCCGTATCGTACCCGCTGGACATCGGCGGACGGCCCGCCCACGCGGCGCCGGCGTTCTTCATTCCTACCTTCGAGGCGACCGTGCTCGCGGCGTCGCTCGCGGCGTTCTTCGGATTGTTCGCCCTGCTCCGGCTCCCGCGCCCCTGGCATCCGATCTTCGAGGCCGACGGGTTCGAGCTTGCTTCGATCGATCGCTACTGGATCGCGATCGACGCGACGGACTCGCGGAGCGACCGCTCGATGATGCGCCGAGCGCTCGAGGAGCTCGGGCCGCTGCGTGTCGTCGACGTGCCGGGCGACGGATGACGCGCGCGCGGCTTGCGACACTAGTCGGCATCGCCGTCGCACTGGCGGCCGCCGCTTGTCGGCCGCCGGAGGCGCGCGAGTCGAACGACTTCGAGCGCATGAGGCGACAGCAGCGCTACGACCCGTACGATCGAAGCGCCTTCTTTCCCAACGGCGCGGTGATGCAGGCGCCGCCCGCGCACACGATCGCGCACGACGGGTCGCTCGACGCGACGGGACAACCCGCGTCGCCAGCGTTTCTCACCGGGCGAGCGGCGGGCGCGTTCGTCGCGCAACCTCCGGTCGCCGTGGACGACAGCCTGCTCGGCGCCGGAGCACGGCAGTTCGCCATTTCGTGCGCGCTCTGCCACGGCGCCGGCGGGTTCGGCGGCGGGCCGATCGCGCCGAATCTGGTCGAGAAGCGTCCGCCGTCGCTGCGCTCGGCGCTGGTAACGGCCCTGCCGGCGGGCCAACTGTTCGCAGTGATCACCGACGGCTTTGGCGCCATGCCGCCATATGGCTGGCAATTGCCGCCAGCGCAGCGCTGGGCGGTCGTGGCGTACGTGCGCTCACTCGGCTCGCGGCCGGCGACGAACGACACACGCGTCGACTCGACGACCGCGGCGTATCTTCACCTGGTCGACTCGCTGCATGCTGCACACGCGCTGCCGGGCCACATTCCTCCGCCGCCGCGAGGCGCACGGTGACGGCGGCAACGATTCCCGGCGACCGTTCGGGTCGAGGGCGGACATTCGTGTGGGCGACTGCGCTCGGCGCGATCGCACTCATCGTCGCGCTCGCCGGAGCGGTCCTCGACGCGCGCCAGGCGGCCGCGGCGTTTCTCGTCGCTTACGTCGCGGCGGTCAGCGTCGCACTGGGCGTGCTGGCGATGGTGATGATCGCGCACCTCACGACGGCAACCTGGTTCGGCGCGCTGCGCGAGCGCGCGGCGATGGTCCTGGCCGCATTGCCGGGATTGGCGATCCTCGGTGTGTTCGTGCTGCTCGCGCTGCCAGTGCTGTTCCCCTGGACGCGGGCTCCGGCGACCGTGCACCAATACCTGAATATTCCATTCTTCATCGCGCGTTGGGTCGTGTACTGGGCAGTGTGGATCGGGCTCGCCGAATTGCTGCGACGGACGGCGCTCATCGAGGCACAAGGCGATGTCAGTCGCGCGGCACGGCGGTATCGCCGGATATCCTCGGTCGGCCTCATCTTGCTGGCGCTCACGATGACCTTCGCGGCGTTCGACTGGATGATGTCGCTCACCCCGGACTGGTCGTCGACGATCTATGGCGTCTATTGGTTTGCGGGCGGCATGGTCGGCGGATTGGCTCTGCTCGCGTTGATGTCGCGGCTCGACGGCCGAGGCGAGATGTCGCCGTCGGCGTCGCAGTCGCTCGGCAAGTTGCTGCTGACGTTCGTGTTGTTCTGGCTGTACATCGCGTTTGCACAGTACATCGTCATCTGGAGTGGCAACTTGCCGCGCGAGGTGTCGTGGTACGTTCCGCGCACGCAGGGCGGCTGGGCCGGCGTAGCGCTCGTGCTGCTGCTCGGGCTGTTCCTGTTTCCCTTCCTCGCGCTGATTCTGCGCGCGGTCAAGCGGAGCGGCGCGGCACTCGCCGGCCTGGGCGCGCTGCTGCTCGTGCTGCACTATGTCGACACGTACTGGATGACGATGCCGAGTCTGGTCGCCGTCACCTGGTGGACGGTGCTGGTGTCGCTCGGCATGCTGGTGATCGTCGTCGAAGCGTCGTTAGCGGTCGCTGCACTGCGGATGCGGCGGTGACGGGAGCCGTGTCGCCAGGCCGCGTCGAGCGCGCTCACGCACGGGCGTCACGCTGACTGATCGATCGCGAGCTTGAGGAGGTCGGCCGGGTGAATCGCCCGGCGGTTGGTCGTCTGCGCGATCTGTTCGCGGCAGCTGAAGCCGTTGGCGACGATGTGCGTGTCCGCCGCGGCGGCGCGAACCGCCGGCAGCAGCGCGCGCTCGCCGCAGGCAACCGACACACGATAGTGCTCGCCCTTCTCGAAGCCGAACGCGCCGGCCATGCCGCAACAGCCCGTGTCCGGGATGTCGTACTCGAGGCCAAGCTTGTCGAGCATGGCGCTCTCCGATGAGAAGTCGAGCACGGCTTTCTGGTGACAGTGTCCGTGCACCAGCGCCTTGCCGGCAAGGCGCGGCGGGTCGAACGCCGGCGCCTTCTTGGCCAGAAACTCCGTGAGCAGGAACGTCTGATCGCGCAGGCGCTTCGCGTCGTCATCGTCGGGCAGCAGATTGGTCAGTTCATCGCGGAACACCGAGACGCAGCTCGGCTCGAGGCCGACGACCGGCGTGCCGGCGCGCAGCTCCTGACGTAACGAGACGAGTATGCGCCGGAGAAGCTTCTTTGCTCGATCGAGCATGCCGTAATCGTAGAGCGGTCTGCCGCAGCAGAGCGAAGCTCGCGGAATCGACACTTGGAATCCGGCCGCCTCCAACACGTCGACCGCGGCAAGCGCGGTGGTCGGGTGAAAGTGGTCGTTCCAGGTGTCCGGCCAGAGGAGCACGCGCGGTCCTCCGGCATTTCTCGGCGTCCGCTTGCCAAACGACGACCGAAAGGTGCGTGTCGCGAACTTCGGAATGCGACGCTCCGGCGCCATGGTCGCCGCGGCTTTGGCGATCGAACGGAGCAGCGGCGTTTGCGTGAGCAGATTTGCCGCGCGTGGCGCGATCGACGCGGCGCGCGCCCACCAGGGCATCAGGCCGAACGCGTACGCGGCCATCGGCCGACGGTGTCCGTCGTAGTAGTGCGACAAGAACTCCGACTTGTACGTCGCCATGTCCACGTTCACCGGACACTCGCCGCGGCAGCCCTTGCATGACAGACAGAGGTCGAGCGCCTCCTTCACCGCGTCGTCCCGCCAACCGCCGGCGATCGGATTGCCCTCGACCATCTCGAACAACAGCCGGGAGCGGCCGCGCGTGGAGTGTCGTTCCTCGCGCGTCACCATGTAGCTCGGGCACATCGTGCCGCCGGAGTGCTTGCGGCACTTGCCCGTGCCGACGCAACGATCGGCCGCGTAGGCGAAGCTTCCGCGATCGTCGCGAAAGGAGAAATGCGTCTCCGGGTCCCACGGATGATAGTGTGGTCCCCAGCGCAGATTCTCGTCCACCGGATAGGCGTCGATCACCTTCCCGGGATTCATGCGGCCGCGCGGGTCCCAGGCTGCTTTGAATGCGCGGAACGCCTGCATGATCTCGTCGCCGAACATGATCGGGAGCAGCGCTCCCCGCGCCTGACCATCGCCGTGCTCGCCGGAGAGCGAGCCGCCGTAGCGCGTCACCGTGTGCGCCGCTTCGTTCAGGAATTGCTTCCACCGCTCGATCCCCTCGGCGGTGTAGAGGTCGAAGTCGATGCTGCAGTGCACGCATCCCTGGCCGAAATGTCCGTACAACGACGCCGTGTAGCCGTACTTCTCGAGCAATTTGTCGAGGTCGCGGAGATACTTGCCGATGTCGTCCGGGGCGACCGCTGAATCCTCCCAGCCGGGATAGAAGTTCGGATCATGAGGAATCTTTGACGTCGAGCCGAGCCCCGATTCGCGGATCTGCCAGACGAGCTGCTCCTGTTTGACGTCGTCGAACAGCTTCATCGCCGGTGCGTTCGGCTTCGCGTGGAATGCGTCGATCAGCTTCTGCGCCCGGCCGTTCGCCTCGTCCTTCGACTCGCCGCCGAACTCGACGACGAGCCAGGCGCCGCCGTCGGGAAAGATCTCCCGCCCCGAGGTCGACATGCCCTTGTCGTGCATGTACCGGAACATGCTCGCGTCGATCCCCTCGAGGGCGATCGGTTCGAAGCCGTTGCAGAACGGGACATGATCGCCGGCGGCGAAGATGTCGGCGAACCCGATCACGACGAGCGTGCGCACCGGCGGGCTGTGCACGAGTCGGAGCTTGGCCTGAAGCACGGTGACGCAGGTGCTCTCCGTGCCCACGAGCGCGCGCGCCACATTGAAGCCGTTCTCGGGCAGCAGCTGTTGCAGCGGATAGCCCGACACCAGCCGCGGAATGTGCGGAAAGCGCCGGCGGATCTCGTCGGCGTGCTGGTCGCGAATGGCCTTCAGGCGCGAGTAGATCTCTCCCTGCACGCCGCCGTTTCCAATGATCTCTTCGAGCTCGGCGTCCGAGGTCGGTCCGACCCAGATGCGGAGCCCGTCGTAGGTGAGAATCTCCAAGGCGATCGTGTTCTCCTCGACCTTGCCAGCCATCTGCGCGTGCATGCCGCACGAATTGTTGCCGATCATCCCGCCCAGGGTGTTTCGGTTGTGCGTCGCCGGGTCGGGGCCGAAGGTGAGGTGCCGCGCCTCCGCCTGATTGCGAAGATCGTCGAGCACCGTGCCCGGCTCGACGCGCGCCCACTTCTCGTCCCAGTTGATCTCGAGCACGTGGTTCATGTACTTGCTCATGTCGAGCACGACGGCCGCGTTGCACGTCGCCCCGGCGAGATCGGTCGCGCCGCCGCGCGACACGATCGCCGCCCCGTGCTCTCGGCAGACCGCCACCGCCTCCACGACGTCGTCGGCGTCGCGCGGCAACACGACGCCGATCGGCAGCTGGCGATAGTTCGAGGCGTCGGTCGAGTACAACGCACGATCGCCGTCCGTGAATCGCACCTCGCCGCGTACGCGCTTCCGAAGCGCGCGCTCGAGCGCGCCGGCGTCGACTCCCGTATCAGATCCCTCGATTGCGTCGGGACGCTTCGGAGTCGGCGGAGGCGCTTGCACGCCACGTTTGGTCTTTCGTCCAACAGGCAGCTGCGGGATGCTCGTCATGACGTCTCGTACCTGCGTGCGTCGACGCGTTTGAGCTCGAGCCCAAGACCTGGGCGCGAGAGATCTGGATGAAGGGCGCCATCGCGCGGCGTGAGCGCGCCGTCGAAGAACAGCTGCTCGATGCGCGCGTGATCGTGGAAGTACTCGACGTGCCGCACCCGTTTGGCCGCGCATGCCGGGTGGGCATGCAGCGACGGCGCGCAATGCGTCGAGAGCGGCGTGGCGGTCGCCTCGCACAGCCCGTCGACGACGAGGAGTCCGGTGATCCCCTCGCAGCGCGTGGCGTCGGCCTGGAGCACGTCCGTCGCCCCCGCGTGGACGATCGCAGTGAACGTATCAGGCGCGTACCCGTACTCGCCGACCGAAATCTCCATTCCCGCCGGCGCGCGATCGCGCACGAACTTGAGGCCGTCGAGATCGCGGTGATACACGGGCTCCTCGAACCAGGTGACGCCCGACTCGACGAATCGCTCGGCCTGTGCGAGCGCCTGTTTGCGTTCGTAGGCGCCGTTCGCGTCGACGAACAGCTCGGCCGCCTCGCCGATCGCCCGCCGTGCCGCCGCTACGCGCACGACGTCAGCCGCTGCGTCGCGGCCGATCTTCATCTTCACGCGCGGGATACCCGCCTCGACCCAGCCGGCGAGCTGCGCGCAGAGCTGCGCGTCGGTGTATGACGTAAAGCCGCCGCTGCCATAGACCGGCACGGCGCCGCGCGACGCGCCGAGCAACGTCAACAACGGTAGGTCGAGAAGGCGCGCCTTGAGATCCCAGAGCGCCACGTCGACGGCGGAGATCGCCATCGACGCGATGCCTTCGCGCCCGAGGTTGCGCACCGACGCGACGAGCGCGGCCCAGGTCTCGCCGATCGCCATCGAGTTCGCGCCGCAGACGAGCGGCGCGAGCGTGTCGTGGATCAGTCGAGCGGTGGCTCGATCGGCGTAGCTATAGCCAAGTCCGGTTACGCCCCCGGCGGTCGCTTCGACGAGGACGAGCGTCGTCGCGCTCCAAGCGTACGTCCCGTCTGATTCAGTCGGGACGTCGGTGGGAACGCGATAGGTCGCGACCACGACGTCGTCGATGCACGGTCCGCTCGACGACCTGGCCACGATCGCTCAGACCACCTCGCGGACTTTGTCCTCGACCACGGTCTTGATGATCTTGAGACGATCCTTCTCGCCGCGCGCGAGCGCCTTGGCGAAGTGCAGCGCCTGCTTCGTCGTGATCTTGCCAGGCATCGGCGGCTCGTTGGGATCGACCACGGCCTGGACGACGGCCGGTCCGCGATGCTTCAGCGCCGCCTTGAGCGTTTTCTCAGCATCCTTCGGATGCTCGATGGTAAAGCCCGCCGCGCCGCAGGCTTTGGCGTAGGCCTCGAAGTCGATCGGTTGGAGCTCGACGCCATACTGCGGATTACCCTCGAGCACCAGTTGCTCCCACTTGATCTCGCCGAGCACGTTGTTCTTGATGATGATCACTTTGACATTGAGATCGTACTTCACGAGGGTGGCGACTTCGCCCATCAGCATCGTGAACCCACCGTCGCCGACGATGCACACCACCTGCCGATCCGGAAACGCCGCCGCGGCGCCGATGCTGTAGGGCAGCCCGTTCGCCATCGTGGCCAGCGAGCCGGAGAGCGAGAACTGCATCCGGTCGCGCATGTCGACGTAGCGCGCTGCCCAGGTGGCGATCGTGCCGCTGTCCGCCGAGACGATCGCGTCGTCGTCGAGCAGCTTGTTGAGCTCGTAGGTGACGACCTGCGGCTTCATCGGCATGTCGCCGCGCGTGCCGCGTTCCTTCATGAGCCCGCGCCAATCCTTCATCCGGTCCTGTGCGTCTTTCAGGAAATCACGCTTCTTTTTGCGGTCGACCATCGGCAACAGCGCGCGAAGCACCGTGCGGCAGTCGCCGACCAGCCCGACGTCGACATTGAACCTGAGCCCGATGCGCGTCGGATCGACGTCGATCTGGATGCCCTTCGCCTGCCCCGGCTTGGGGTAGAATTCCATGTACGGGAACGTGCTTCCGGCAATGAGCAGCGTGTCACATTCCTCGAGCGCGTCCTGCGACGGCGCGGTACCGAGGAGACCGATGCCACCCGTGGTGAATGGATTCTCGTCGGGCACCACACCCTTGCCGAGCAATGGCTTCACGATCGGCGCGCCGATGCGATCGGCGAGCTCGAGGACTTCGTCCCGAGCGCCGAGGCAGCCGCGCCCGGCCAGAATCGCAACCTTTGACCCGTCGTTGATCAGCCCGGCGGCTTTGCGAAGCAGCTCCTCGGGCGGAATCGAACGCGGCGCCGCGTAGAAATCGGCGCTGTGCTTGCTCGGATTCCCCGCGCTGCGCTTGCCGTTCTCGGTCGACCAAGTCTGAATGTCCTTCGGAATGGTGATGTGCGCGACGGTGCGCCGGGCGAGAGCGGTCTTGATGGCTTCGTCGACGACGTTGTGCACGTGCGCCGGTCCCATGATCCGTTGGTTGAACGCGGCCACGTCGATGAACAGCTTGTCGAGGTCGACGTCCTGCTGATAGTGCGTGCCGATGAGATCGTGAAAGGTGTGGCCCGTGATCGCCAGCACCGGCTGCCCGTCGCACTTGGCGTCGTAGAGGCCGTTCAACAGGTGGATTCCCCCGGGTCCCGAGGTCGCGAGACAGACGCCGAGGCGCCCCGTGTACTTGGCATAGCCGCAGGCGGCGAACGCCGCGGCCTCCTCGTGGCGAACCTGGATGAACCGGATCTCTTTCTGTCGCGTCCGCAGCGATTCGAAGATGCCGTTGATGCCGTCGCCGGGAAATCCGAATATCGTATCTACGCCCCACGCAATGAGTCGCTCGACCAACAGGTCGGCCACCGTGGCTGCCATCCGCACGCCTCCGAAATGTTCACGCTCGGAGAAACGTCATGCAGTATTGGTTCCACGTCGCGTCTGGACGCGCAGCGGGCCGAAGCGATCCCGGCCGCGGAGGCGATCAATAGACGTCGAGATCCTTGGCCACGACCACGCGTCCGCCGTACGCGGCACGGATGAACTGCAGCCCAGCCTCGTTGTCTCCGCGCGGCTGGTGGTAGAGCACGAGCAGCTTGGGGTGCGACGCTCGCGCGATGTCGACCAGGTCTTCCATCGACGTATGGAAGGCGCGACGGTAGTCAGTCGTGCTGTCTCGGTGGAAAAACCCGCCCTCGTGGATCAGGATGTCGCACCCCTGGCACTGAGCCGGAATCGCCGAGGGCGGCGCGGCGTCGCCCGAGATCACGATGTCGCGGTCGGGCGTACGAAAGCGAAAGCCGAACGCGTGCTCGAACGACCCATGATGGACCGCGAATGCTGTAACTGTCACGAGCGAATCATGATAGACCTGACCCGGGGATATCTCGTGAACCTCGACCTTGGGAGGCGGTGCGCCGCCGGCTTCGCCCCCCGCGCCGCGACGGATGCGAATGTCCACCGCGTACGCGGCGAGGAGGTGGTCGGTCATCGCCTGCGTGCCGATCGGCCCGAACACACGGAGCGGCTCGGGTTGCCGCGCGTTGAGCGTCCATGACGAAAGGATCAGGTCGGCGTAGCCGAGGGTGTGATCGGAATGCAGATGGGTGATGAACAGTCGTCGAATCCCCCACGGCCGCCCGATCGCCGAACCGGCCCGCAGCGCCGCGGCCCACCGTCGCACCACGCCCACGCCACAGTCGACGAGATACGCCGTGCTATCGACGACGATCACCGTGGCCGGTCCGAACCGATCGGGATCGGCGTTCGGGTTGCCGGTGCCGAGCATGATCACGCGCGTGCGCAGCGGCGCTTGTCCCTGGCTCGGCGCCGCGCTGGCGGCGAGCGCCGAAACCGCGAGAAGCAGGTGCCCAACGAATCGGAACATGGCGACCGACGCTCGAGTGATGAGTGGTCCGGACACGGTTTAGCCGCGCAATCGCTGTCCCCGAAGACCATACCAGCATCACCGCGGCCCCGCCACTCGCCGCAGATCGACCGTTCGCCGACCCTCAGCCCGAGGTGTGTTCTCCGAGCAATTGCCCCAGCTCGGTCAACGCTGCCTGCCGGCTGTCCGCGTCAACGCGAATCTCCTGCACGAGATTGGCGACTCGAGTCGCAGCCGACGAATCCGCACCAAGGCCGGCGAGATACAGCGAGGTGAGCGAATCCGATGCATCGCCCAGTCGTTTGACGAGGAGCGCGCGGGCCGTCGAGGTCTTTGCCGCAAGCTCCGCGTTCGCAGTCGAGCTGTTCGCCGCCGCGGCGTCGACCTGTGCGAGCTCGATTGCCGTCGAGCAGCATGCGTCGACCAGCGCCACGACATTGCTGCGCGTCGCGGCTTCGCGGTCCGCGTCGAGCGCCACGCTCCGCGTCGAGAGGATCGGCCGCGATTGCGCGATCACGCCGATGAGCAGCTTGCGCGCGTCGCCTTCCGACAAGCGCGCCAATGCATCGATCACTCGCGCGCGAAGAGGTTCGGGAAAGTCGGCGAAGTCCGATCCCTCGGCGGTGACGCTTAGCGCCCACGGCGCGCGATCGCCGAGCGCGGCGCGCGCGACGATCCACGCGATGGCGAGCGTCGGTACGATGATCACTGGCGACACCGCCGCGCTCGCCCACGCGCCCGACGCGAGCACCGCGGCGATCGTCAACAACGCCGCCGCCGACAGCCGCGCGCGATAGACCGTCGTCGTGATCACGGGCGAGCTCATTCCGGCGGCTCCGCCGGGCGTTTCGCCGGCACGGCATTCGGATCGTTGAGCCGCGCCAACACGTCGACGGCGTTCGCCGTCCAGCCGTCGCGCTCGTGATAGTACTTCTGAAATTCCTCGAGATTGTGACGCGCCAGATCGCGCTGTCCGAGCATGTACTCGGCCATGCCCGCGTGATAGAGCGCCATGTAATGGTTCGGCCAGTAGTCGATCACCATTTCCATGATCGGGCCAGCGGAGCGATCGTCGCCGGCGTCGGCTACCGGATGGCCAACGTCGAACACGATCCCCACCGCCTTGTAGCGGTCAGCAGGCGACACGCCGTCGATGATGCGGCGTGCATCGTCGATTCGACCGGCGAGGGCAAAGCAGGCGGCGTGATAGCCGGCGCCGGCGACCGTCTTCGGCGGCGGCGCTTGGCGCTGCAGCGTCGCGACTTCGACGGTGTTGCAATACGGCTTGACTCTGCGGAACCACTCGATCGCCTCGGAGGCGGGCGACGCGTACACCGAGCTGCCCTCGATGGGCGCCGACGCGACGATCATCGGCGCCTCGTGCGATGCGACGAGGCCGAGGCACGCGATGGTGTATGCCCACCCGAGTACGTAGTAGGAGCGTCGCATGTCATGAGAGACGCCCTCCGCCGGCGCCCGGCAACCGGACGGGCTTTTCCGCGGTGGGAAGGCCGCGCGCGAGACGGCTACGGCTTCCGGAGCAACGCGAGCAGGCGGATCTGCCCGGCGTGATATGTGTCGTGGAGCGCCATGCCGATGAGCTGTCGCGCCACCGAGTAGCCTCCGCCTTCGGTGGGCACCCGCCCGAGCTCAGCGTCCGTCGCCGAGCGAATGGTCTTGAGCAAACGGTGATGATAGGTGTCGAGGAGTGCGCGGTCAGTTCGCCAGTCGTCGTCTGTCGGCGCGACGTTGGGCACCGGCCACCAGGGCTCGCGCAGCGAGCGTGGAAATGGCTCGATCGGGGTGCCCGTGATTCGCTCGATCAGCAGATGCCGGCCGTGCGCTAAGTGGAGCACGAGCTCGTGGATCGAATTGCGATCAGAGTCGATCTTGTAGGCCGCGGTGCGCGCGTCGACGCCGGCAAGTGCCTCGACGACCGACGGCCCGTGCCATGCCGGCCCGCTGTACGACTCGTGCAGTGCGTCGAGGATCGTCGCGCGATCGGGGTTGTTGGGAGTGGAAACGGACATCAGCGATGGGTTGGCGTTGCTCGAATGCTAGCGTGTCTTCCGAACAGTTGACGGGTGGTCTATTCTCAAGGCGTGCAGGCTCGCCGTGCGCGCGGCTGCGCTGACCGCTGAGCGCGGTCCCCCCCCCAACCCACCAACGACCTTCGATCGGAGAGCCCATGTCTTCGCGTTTCCTTCTCACGAGTTGTCTGATCGTCGGCACGCTGGCGGCGTGCCGCAAGCAGCCGCCGGCAGATGAGCACATGTCGCACATGGCGGCAGGGGACCTGACGCAGCAACCGGTCGCAAGCTCGACGAGCCAGGGCGATCTCTCGCTTCCGCCAAGCTCGACACACACCGCCGCGCGGTTGGCGGCGAGCCCGCGCCACTCGGAGTGGGTGAAACTGGCCTATCCCGACGGGAAGGGAGATTCGCTGATGGCGTGGATCGTCTACCCGTCGACGTCGAACGCGAAGACGCCGGTGGTGGTGGTGATCCACGAGATTTTCGGATTGTCCTCGTGGGTGCGGGGGGTGGCCGATCAGCTGGCGTCGCAGGGATTCATCGCGATCGCGCCGGATCTCAATTCGCGTATTCGGGGAATGGCGAGCGCGGATTCGATTTCCGCAGATTCGGCGCGGAAGCTCGCTAATATCGTCCCGCCGGCCGACCGCAACGCGGCGATCGACGCGGCGGCGACGTACGCGATGTCGCAACCCGCTGCCGCGCCGAAGTACGCGGTGATCGGCTTCTGCTATGGCGGCTCGACCACGTGGATTCACGTGATCAACGGCGGCGTCCCGGGTTTCTCGGGCGGCGTAGCGTTCTACGGCCTGCCGTACATGAGTGGCCCGATCCCGAACCGCGACTCGCTCGTCAAGATCAAGACGCCGGTCATGCTGCTGAGCGGCGCTCAGGACACGCGGATCGGCGCGGCGATGCCCGCGGTCGACTCGATGATGAAGGCGCTCGGCAAGCCGTACTATGGCAACAACTATCCGGCCGCGATCCACGGCTTTGCCCGTGCGCAGGATGATCCGACGCCGACCCACAACACGGCTCAGGAGCAGGCCAACCTCGCCGCGATCAAGGACGCGTGGCCGCGCACGATAGCGTTCCTGAAGAAGAACCTGGACGTTCAATAACGCAGATGACGAGGCAGGGCGGCCGGAAGGCCGCCCTGCCTTCCCGGTTCGACCGGTTTCCCCCTCGGCCCTTGACAGACTGCGGCTGAGGCCGGCTGTTACAGCCGAACCTTTCGGAGCCTCCGATGCACTGGGATACCGGCAACATCGCGTTCATGCTCGTGTCGACGAGCCTCGTCATGCTCATGACGCCCGGCCTCGCCTTCTTTTACGGCGGCCTCGTCGGACGCAAGAACGTGCTCGCGATCATGCTCCAGAGCTTCGTCTCGATGGGCGTCACCACCGTGCTCTGGGTCGTCTGCGGTTACTCGATGTCGTTCAGCGGCAGTTACGGCAGCTCGACCGACCCCGACATCCTGGGGATCATCGGCAACTTTCACCTCGCGTTCTTCCACCACATCGACCCGACCATCCCCTTCCCGGGGTCGCCGACCATTCCGCTGATCGTGTTCGTGTCGTACCAGATGATGTTCGCCCAGATTACCCCGGCGCTCATCACCGGGGCCTTCGCGAACCGGGTCACGTTCAAAGCGTACCTGTTCTTCCTCGTCGCCTGGCTGCTGCTCGTCTACTTCCCGGTGGCGCACATGGTCTGGGGCGGCGGCATCTTGCAAGCGCACGGCGTGCTCGACTTCGCGGGCGGCATCGTCGTGCACACGACGGCGGGCTTCGCCGCACTCGCCGCCGTGTTCTACGTCGGACGGCGCAAGGTGCCCGACGCAGGCCTCCACAACATCCCGCTCGTCGCCCTGGGCACCGGTCTGCTCTGGTTCGGCTGGTACGGTTTCAACGCCGGCAGTGAGCTCAAGGTGGACTCGGTGACGGCGCTGGCCTTCCTCAACACCGACGTCGCCGCATCGTTCGCCGCGGTCACCTGGCTGGTGCTGGCCTGGATGTACGAACGCAAACCCAAGTTCATCGGGCTCCTCACCGGCTCGATCGCCGGACTCGCCGCGGTGACGCCGGCCGCCGGCTACGTCAGCACGGGGACGGCGATCCTCATCGGCGTCGCGGCGAGCATCGTCTGCTATTACGCGATTTCGCTGAAGAACCGCATGCAGTGGGACGACGCCCTGGATGTATGGGGCGTGCACGGCGTCGGCGGCGCGCTCGGCGTCATTGCATTGGGGATCTTTGCTTATAAAGCGATGAACCCGGCGGGCGGGGCCGACGGGTTGGTACACGGCGACGCGGCCTTCTTTCTCAAGGAGGTCGGCACGGCGATCGGCGCCGCCGTCTACGCCTTCCTGTTCACGTACCTGATGCTGGCCGTCATCCATCGCATCACGCCCGTAATGGTGAGCGCGGCAGACGAGGAGCTCGGCCTCGACGAGTCGCTCCACGGCGAGCATGCATATCTGTAAGACGCGGGGCGCGAGGCGTTCGGCATGGTGTGTCGCGATTGGCGCGGTTTCCCTCGGCGCATGCGCCCATCTCGGCGCGCCGGGGCCGGTCGTCGCTGACCGGCCCGGCTACACCGACACGCCGACGGCGCTTCCGGCCCGCGCCATCCAGCTCGAGGCAGGCGTAACGGACGACCAGACGGGCGACGCGTTCCTACGCACGACCACGGTGACCGCCGGCGAGGTGCTCGCTCGCGTCGGCGTGGGCGCCCAAACCGAGCTTCGCTTTTTCGGAAACTCGTACGACCTCCGATCGGGCGGCGGGTCGCCGACCGTCCGCGGGTTGGAGGACTTCAAGCTCGGCGCAAAGGTCAACCTGCGCGCCAAGCCCGACAGCGTGCATTCCTGGGCACCGAATGTCGCCGTGCTCGCGGCAACCACGTCGCCAACCGGATCGAACGCGTTCAGTGCCGGCGTCGCACAAGCCGAGGTGAAGCTCGCGGCGAACTGGACGACGGCGAGCCCATTCTCGCTCTATGCGAACGTTGCCTACTCCGGCACTTACTCGGACTTCACTCGCCAAGGAAAAGGTTGGACGAGTGCTGCCGGATGGTGGGCGCTCAACCCGCGCGTGTCATTGTTCGGCGAAGCGTATGTCTTCACGCTGGCTGGCGACCAGAACGGTTCGTTCGGCGGCGGTGACGTCGACGCCGGCGTCACCTATCTCGTGAACGACCGCCTGCAACTCGACGCGCGGGTCGGACACGGGGTAATCGGCCTCGCGTCCGACGAGCGTTTCATCGGCGTCGGCTTCGCCCGGCGCTGGTAGCGCGGCCGGAGCTCAGCGCCGCGCCTCGAGCGCGGCGATCAAGCGCTCCACCGCCGCGCGCGTATCGGCGTGCGTCAACTTCGGCTCCGCCGCATGGAGAACGGACAGGCGCTGCGCCACGGGCAGGCCACTCAGCGCCTGCAGCGTCCACTGTCGCACCCAGGCGCGCGAATCGTCGAGATCAGCGGTCAACAGGCCAAGTGCGTGCGAGTTGCCGCGCGCCGCGAACGCGCCGAGCACGCGTGCCGGAAGTGGTTGATCGCCGACGAGCGCTTGTACCGCGGCCACGAAGGTCGTGTCGTTCGAGCGGGCGATCGCGACGAGCGCCGCGTTCTGGATGTCGTCACGATACGACGGCGTCGACAGCCCCGTCGCGATCACGGCGGCGCGCCCCGCCGGATCGAGTTGAGCGATCGCCCCGAGCGCCGCGGCGCGGACCGAGTAGCTGGTATCGCTGTTCCACGCTTTGTGCGCCAACTCCGCCGCGCGAGCGTCATGTACCTTCCCCAATTCCGCAGCCGCCGCCGCACGCACCTGCGCCGACGTGTCGGCGAGTGCGCGCGTGAGCGCCGGGATCGCGACGTCGGCCGGAAACGCAGAGAGCGCGCTCGCGGCGAGCATGCGCGTCTCGAAGTAGTCGGCGCTCGTTGCGGCGTTCGCGACGGCCGCCGCCGCGGCGGCATCCCCGGGCCGATGCGCGAGCTCGGCAAGCACCCACTCGCGGTCCCAGAGGTTCGGGTCGTGTTGCAATTGGTTGGCGAGCCAAGCCGTCGGCTGATCGAAATCCAACGACTTGAGAATGTGGTTGCCGTCGTCGAACACGACCATCGTCGGAGCCGACGCCACGCCGCCGACGACGATCGTGTCGACGCGCTCCGCGATCTGCGCCTTCTTCACCACGTCGCCCGCCGCCGTGCCGACGCGAATCGTCACCGGCATCGTGAATGCTTCGGGAATCACGTAGCGCATGCCGGTGCTGTCGGCTTTGAGCGAGTCGCGCTGCGTCTGGGCGGCGACGAGCGTCAGCGTATGCGCCGCCGCGTCGTAGCTCGAGGTCACAGTGAAGGCCGGATAGCCGGTCGAATACATCCATTCGCGCCAGAACCAGTCGAGCTTCTCGCCCGTCGACGCCTCGAATGACTTGAGCAGATCGTCGGTCGTCGCCACGCCGAACGCATGGTCGGTGAGATATCGATGCGCCGCCGCCCAGAAGCGCTGCGGGCCCAAGTAGTCCTCGAGCATCTCGAGCACGAGCGCGCCCTTGGGATAGATGTTGTTCGATCCCATCGAGGCGAGCGGCATCGGCCGGCGCGCCTCGATCCCCATGAACTGCCGGTACTCGTCGGCGTAGTAGTCCTGCTCCAGGTGCGCGCCCGACTTCTCTTTCCAGTACTGCCCCGGCATGAACTCGGCGAACCCTTCGTTGAGCCAGGTGTTCGCCCAGTTCTCCGTCGTCACGTAATCGCCGAACCACTGGTGGGCGAGCTCATGCGGAATGAGGATATACTGATACCAGGGCCGGTCGGCGTAGGCCTTCGAGTCGGGCAGCCAGTCGACGAGCGTCGTGGCGCTCACGTTCTCCATGCCGCCAAAAAAGTCGGCCACCGTCGTCTGCGCGTACTTCTGCCAGGGATAGGGAATCCCCGTGAGCTTGGAGTAGACGTCGATCATGTCCGGCGTCACGTGGAACAGCCGCCAGGCGAGCGCGCTGTCGGCATGATAGACGTAGTAGTCGACCGGCACGTCGTGCCACGAATCCTTGACCTCGGCGAGCGGCTCGACGATCAGCGACACGAGATAGGTCGCGCTCGGCCGCGATTCGTTCCAATGGAAGGTGTGCGTCCCGCCGGGGCCAGGAGTCTCCTCCGTGAGCGCGCCATTCGATACGGCGAGGTAGCCCGCCGGCACGGTGGCGTCGACCTCCCAGGTCATCTTGTCATTCGGAAAGTCGTATGTCGGGAACCAGTCGTGATTGTTCATGTCCTCGCCCTGGCTCCAGAGCTGGCGAGGCGTGTGCGGACGTTGGTCGATGAAGGTGAGCCCGCTGCCGCTCTTGATGTGCGCGTCGTAGTCGAGCGTGAAGCGCACCGTGTCGCCCGCGCCGACGGGCTTGGGCAAATAGACGACGAGCGTGTCGCGCGTGTGGCTCGTGCGCAGCGCAGCGCCCGACGCGGCAGTCGCCGAGCGGATGGACAGGCCGCCGCCGGCATCGAGGATCAACGAATCGAGTCCGGCGCGGCGCGACACGAGCGTCGTCGCGACCTGACCGACGAACGACGTCGAATCCCAATTGAAGTCGCGCAGAGCGATGCGCTGATGGACGAGATCGTAGTCGTGTGAGCGCGAGTACGTGCCGTTGGTCATGCGCTCGAGATTTGGATTCGGCGCGACGATCGGCTGCTGCGCGGCGAGGGGCAGCGCCGAAACGAGCGCTAGGAACGTTGGGAGCGGCGTGCGCATGACTCGGCTCGTACGGATGAGATGTCTTGAATTTAGTCGCCGTGACCGCACCGGCGCGTCGAGGCCGCTCAGCGCCGCATCCAGAGCACGAGGGCGCCGCATTCCGCGGAGCCCGATGGATTTCCGCCGGATGGCGATTTGAACTGCGGGGGCATCTCGGTGAGCGTGTAGATCTCCATGCCCGCGACCTCGCCGGGGTCAATCTCGTCGAGCCGAAAAGCGGCGCTCTGATGGATGCCGTCGACCCAAACGTCGAGATCGCATTCGCCGGGATGGAGATTGCGAGTGAACCCCTCGCTAGGCGGACGCGTGGTGTAGACGTTCGCACCTCCGTCGCGCATCCCCGGCACGTGGGCGGCGATCATCTCGCCGAGCGAGAATCGCCACGCTTCCGCGTCGATCTGATCGGCATCGAGAAAATGTCCGACCCCCATCTTGCGCCGCATGTCGAATGCGCCGGCGTCGAGCTTTGCGGTCCGACTCAACCGCCGGCTCGCCGACGTCGTCACCGTATCGAGCAACTGCGCCGCTGGCTCGAGCTCGATCAGCGTGGCCGTGCTGTCCCTCGGCGCTGCGCGCGATACCGCGATGATCCGATTGACGGGCTGATACCCGATCGCGCTCACCCGCACGCGTTGGTAGCCGACCGTGACGCCGCGGAAAATAGTGCGGCCGAGATCGTCCGAGCGCCGGATCGCCGACAAACTGTAAAGCTCGACACGCGCGCCGGCGATGGCCTGGCCGGTCGTCGAATCGTCGACCGCGATGCGGAGCACCGTAGAATCGATCGGCGAAGCCGAGGGGCGTTGCGCCCTCGCCGCCGTCGTCGAAAGACCGAACGCGGCGAACACGATGGCCAGCGCGCCCGCCGGCCTGTTCGTGCCATCGATCCGATGCTTCCAGCCGTAACCCATCATTGCTCCGCTGATTGATAAGTAGAGTCCGATCTCTGGCCGCGCAAGAAAACGCTTGACAGAACGCCGATCGTGTTGAATAATCAGCACACACGCTGAAAAATCAGCACTTCCACGCGGCCCAATGCCCAAACGTCCGCCTTCCGCTCGTCCTGTCCCCGCCCTCTCGCGCCGCGAGCGGCAGGTCATGGACATCCTCTTCCGCCGCGGCGAAGCGACGGTCGCCGAGGTCATGGGCGACCTGCCCGATCCGCCGACCTACTCCGCGGTGCGGTCGATCCTCCGTATTCTCGTCGAGAAAGGACACGTCACCCATCGCGAAGAAGGGCTCCGCTACGTCTACCTGCCGGCGGTCAGCCCCGATCACGCGCGCGATGAAGCGCTGCAACACGTCATTCGCACCTTCTTCGATGGTTCCTCCGAGCAGGCGATCGCCGCCGTGCTCCGCATGTCCGACGCGAAGCTCTCTGCCGCCGAGGTCGCCCGCCTGCAAGAGCGCATTCGCAAAGCGCGCTCGAAGGGAGATTGATCATGCTCCTCCTCGGCTCGATCTCGATTGCGACCGCGCTCCTCGCCAAAGGCACGCTCATTCTCGCCCTCGGATGGGTCGCCGCGGCCCTGCTCCGCCGCTCGGCGGCGCACCTGCGGCACCTGGTGTGGCTGAGTGTCATCGTCGGCGTGCTGCTGCTCCCCGCCGTCGACCGCGTCGCACCGTTCAAGCTCGCGCTGCTCCCGACGTCGGCGCCGCGCCTACGCCAACCCAGTGCGCTCGATCCGCGCGTCGCGATACCGCCGTTCGCCACGGCTACGCGCAGTGACGTCGCTGCGCCTGCCTCGCCGGATCGCGCCCAGCCGAGCGCCGGTTTGCCGCGATCGCTCTCCCTCGGCTCGTTGCTCATTGGGCTCTGGCTCGCCGTCGCTGCCGTTCTCGTGTTCCGCTTCTCCATCGCCACCTGGATCGTGGCGCGACTGCTGCGTCGCGCTCGCACTGTCGTATCGGCGGACTGGCTTGGCGCGCTCGACGAGGCGGCGCGCGCTATCGGGCTCGCGACGCCGCCGCGCCTCGTCGTGAGCGATGAAGTGGACGTTGCCTTCGCCTGCGACGCGCTCGAACCGACGATCGTGCTTCCCAGCGCGGCCGACGAGTGGCCGCTGGAGCGCCGCCGCGCCGTGCTGCTCCACGAGCTGGCCCACATTCGGCGACGCGATCTCGTCGGGCATGGCGTTTCGCGCGTCGTGTCGGCGATCTACTGGTTCCATCC
>DATNAT010000112.1:0-15564 GCA_035572355.1 Gemmatimonadaceae bacterium | reverse complement strand
GTCACCACCGCGCCCGGCGAAACGAGCACCCGCGTCGCCGGCCCGGAGACGGGCGACAGCACCTGTGTCGAGCGGTCGCCGTTGAACGCGACGTTGCCCGTCGCTTCGACGACCGGGCGATAGCTCACCGGTTGGATCGTCACCAGGTGAATGCGCTGCCGCTGCTCAGCCGTGATCGAGACGTTCTGGGGCGCGTACGCGCGCGTCGAGTCGGCAGGCTTGGCCGACGAGTCGGGCGAGCACGCGGCGGTGAAGGTCGCCGTACAGCCGGCGGCGAGGAGGGCGATCGCGCGAAGGCGCGCGCGAATTGATTGAATACTCATCGTGCACCGGTTCCGGGCATCGGGATGGGGGCACCGAGCGCTCTGTCGAGATCGGCGCGGGCGGTGTTGGCGTCGGCGAGGGCGTCGGCGTACTGCGTTTCGGCGGCGAGCAGCGCGCTCCGCGCCGTGAGGACCTCGAGCGCCGACGAGCCGCCGAGGGTATAGCTGGTCGATGCGACGCGATACGCTTCGCGCGCCGCGGGCACGAGCTCGTCGCGCAGAAACGCCGCCTGCTTCATCGCCGTCGCGGCGTTCGCGTAGGCGGTGCGCACGTCCTGCGTCACCTGGGCTCGCGTATCGCGATACGTGGCCGCGAGCTCGCGCTCGAAGTGCTGCGACTGGGCGATGTCGCCCTTGGCGTGCTGCCAGTAGAACGCGGGCAAGGGCAGCGAGATGCCGGTCGTGAACAGCGGCGATCCCGGCGCGGCGTAGTCGCGCTGCACCGAAAAGTCGAGATCCGGGAGCCAGAACTCCTTCGTCAGATTCGTCGCCGCGTGCGCGCCCTGCTGCTGGCTGGAGATGATCGAGAGCTCCGGCCGATTGGCCAGCGCCACCTGTTCGATGCTCGTCGAGTCGGGGAGCGGCGCCGGCATCTCGAGCGAGTCGGTCGGCGCGATCGGCGCGCCGATGACGCGGCCGAGCTGGCGGTTGAGCGCAGCCTGGGCGGCGAGGATGTCGCGCTCGTTCGCGATCAGGTCGTTGGCCGCTTGCGCCACGCCGACCTGCGCTTGGATCACGTCCAGCTTTGCGGCGGTGCCCGCGTCGTACCGCGCCTGCGTGCGCTTGAGAAAATCGGCCGCCAGGTCGCGCGCCTCGCGCAGGTTCACCCGATGCTGCAGCGCGACGAGCAACGAGTCGTACGCCGCGGACGTTCCGACGACCACAGTCTGCTGCTGGAGCCGATAGTTCGACTCGCTGGCGTGGATGTCCGCATACCCGATCCGACTATTCAGTCGGAACTTGTCGGGGAAGGGCACGGTGAGACCAAGCGCGACGGGCCGCGACGGTGCACCGCCGAAGGTGAGCGGTCCGTTCAACTGGTCATAGGCCGCCGACAGCGTGGGATCGGGCACCGCGATCGCCGTCACATGGCGCGCACGCGCCTCGGCGGTCTGCTCGCGCGCGATCTCCAGCTGCGCGTTGTGGCCGAGTGCTTCGGCGATCGCTTGCCGGCGTCCGAGCCGCAGCGAATCCTGCCGCTGGGCAGACGACGAACTGTTCATCTCTACACGCACTGCCTGAGTCGCTGAGGCGCTTGTTGCCGCGACCTGAGCAGATGCCGCGCTGCCGCAAGCGGCGAGCGCGCACAATCCGGAAAAAAGGCGCATGTTGTCCCTGAGGGTGGAACTGAGTCGAAGCTGCGAACTACGGCGAGCTCAGATCACCCGGGGAGGCGCGCGCGGATTCTGTTGGAGGTTTGGGTCCGTCGAACCATCGTGATCCGCGGCGCCGACGATGTCGCGTGGCGCCAGCGTGACAAGCGCGACGGGGACGGTGGCCGGTGCGGTGGTACCCTGGATCGACCGCGCCTGGCAGGCGGCACAGGTGGCGTCGTCGTGCAGCACGTGGGTACGAGACCCCGTCGATTCGACGTGCGAACCCATGCGGG
The DNA here is from genome assembly GCA_035572355.1 of Gemmatimonadaceae bacterium. Lineage (GTDB taxonomy): Bacteria > Gemmatimonadota > Gemmatimonadetes > Gemmatimonadales > Gemmatimonadaceae > JAQBQB01. Next base: position 13,632 of record DATNAT010000112.1, on the reverse strand, counting down.
CATAGCGCCCCTCGGTCAGCGGCGCGAAGGCGACGACGAGCTGCGCGACGATGGCGATCGCCGCGAAGACCGTGAACAACCAGTGGCGCTCGAGACGCCGATCGGGCTGGAGGGGCATGTCTCTGTAGGGTACGGCTAGCCCACCCGAAACGCTAGCTGACAACGTTTGTGACAGGGTCGGGCCAAACTACGGCCGCGCTCCGAGGTAGCTTCGCAGCCGCGCCAGCATCCGAGCGTCCGTTGCCGTGGGATCGGTGCCCTTGGGGGTCTCGAGCACTTTGGGCACTCGCATCAGCCGCTCGTCGTTCATGATGTGGCGAAAGGCACGTTCGCCGAGCGAGCCCTCGCCGATCAGCTCGTGGCGGTCGCGCTTCGAGTTGAACGGTGTCTTGGAATCGTTGAGGTGCATGACCGCGAGGCGCTGACGCCCGAGCATGTCGTCGAACCGCTTCCACACGTCCTCATAGGCGTTCACCAGGTCGTAGCCGGCCGAATACATGTGGCAGGTGTCGACGCACACGGCGACGCGTCCGCGGACCGGCGACGGCACGCTCTCGAGGAGCGCCGCGAGGTCCTCGAAAGTCGAGCCGATGGCAGTGCCGCTGCCGGCGGTCGTCTCCATGCAGAGGATCGTCTTGCCCGGCACGCGCGACAATGCCTCGCCGATCGCGTCGGCATTGCGGCGAATGCCGCTCGCCCGGTCGTCGATGTAGTTCCCGGGGTGCGACACGAGATACGTGATGCCGAGCGCTTCGCACCGCTGCAGCTCGGCGACGAACGACTCGATCGAGCGGCGGCGGAGCGTTGCGTCCGGGCTGGCGAGATTGATCAAATACGAATCGTGGGCGATCGTCGCTCGCACACGCGTATCGGCCAGCGCCGCGCGAAAGGTCGCGCACTCGTCGTCTGGGCAGACGCGTTCGGCCCAGCGGTTGGCCATCTTGGTGAAGATTTGCATGGCGCTCGCTCCAATGGCGCGGGCGCGGGCAGGGGCGAGATGCGAGCCGCCGGCGGTCGAGACGTGAGCGCCGAGGAGATGCTCGTCGTCCCAGACGGGCGGGATCCATTTCGGATCGTTCGCGCTGTCGGTCTTGGCGTTGAACGCCGGCTTCTTGGCCGAAGGCTTTTTCTTGGCGGGGTGCTTTGGCGCCGGCGCGGCTTTTTTGACGGCCCTCTTCGTCGCCGTCTTCGCCAGCGTCTTCGCCGGCTTCTTCTTCGCCACCTTCTTCGCCGGCTTCTTCACGCCACGCTTGGCTGGGCGCTTTTTCCCCTTCTTCTTACTCGACGAACTCCGACGACTTGCCATGGAAGGCCTTCCCGCAGCGGGGGCAGTGGATCGATCCGGTCTCACCGAGCGCATACTCGTACTCGCGGCCGCAGCCGCACGCGGCCTCGAGCGCCTCGTGACCGCACACGATACAATAGCCGTCGTCCGGTTGGTAGGCGCGAAACCGTCCGCAGACCGCACAGCGCTTGGTCACCGGTTGTTCCATCGTTCGACTCGGGCGGAGCTCAGTGCTGCTGGTCGCGAAGCCAGGTCGCCGGGTCGACGGCCGGGCCGCCGTGCCGAATCTCGAAGTGCAGGTGCGGCGGCAGATCCGGATCGGAGATGCCGACCGCGCCGATCACCTGGTCCTTCGCTACGACCTGCTGCTCGTTGACGTCGGCCCGCGACAGCGAGCCGTAGATCGAGTAGTCGCCGCCGCCGTGGTCGATGATCACGGTCAGTCCGTAGGTTCCGAGCTGGCGAACGCTCACCACCTTGCCGGCCGACACGGCGCGCACGTTGGTGCCGATCTGCGCACGGATGCCGACGCCGTTCCAGCGAATGGTCGTGTTGCTCGCCGTCTGCGCCTTGCCAAAGGTGTAGACGAGCGGTCCGTCGACGGGCCAGTCGAGATGCCCGTAGTCGCTGGTCGCGATCGTGCTCGTCGCACGCGGCGCGTTGGGCCGCGCCGTCTCCACGCGCCGCCGCTCGGTCTCGAGCACGCCGATGGCGTTGGTGAGCTGCGTTTCCGTCTCCTTGAGCCGGGCCAGCCGATCCTCGGCCATTTTCGCCTGGGCCTTGGTGCGATTCAGGCTCATCTCGCGATCGTGCTGCAGATCGCGCAGACGATCGGCTTCCTGCTGCTTGTCGCTTCGATTCTCCTCGATCGCCAGCTGGAGCGACACGAGACGGTCATGCTCGACCCGGACCTGGTCGCGCAGCTGTTCAACGCGAGTGACCAGCGCACGGTCGTGCAGCGCGAGTAGATGGAGGTACTTGTACCGGGCGACGAGCTCGCCGAAGGAATGCGCCGAGAGCATCGCTTCGCTCGTGTAGAGCGGGCCGCGTTTGTAAATCTCGATCAGACGGCGCCTCAGCGCGGTCCGCTTGGCGGCGAGCTCGTTCTCGGCCGACGTCACCTTGCCGGAGGTCGCCGCCACTTCTTCGGTGATCGTCTCGAGCTGCGCGTCGAGCGTCTTGACGATGCGCGCCGTGGCGTCGGCGCGCCGATCGAGGTTCGTGACCTCTTCGTTCAGATCGTGCACGGTGACCTGGAGCTCCGCGGCGCGGCGCTCGAGATCCTCGCGTTCGCGGCGAATGCGCGCCAACGTGTCCTGCTGTGCGCGCAGCTTGGTCGACTGGTCGGCCTGCGCGTGCGTTGTCCGCGGCGCGGCGGCGAATGCTGCGAGAAGCGCGATCCCCGCCAAGCGGGCGCGTCCCACGTCCAACGTCCAACGTCCCACGCCCGTCATACCTGCCGCAGATGGCGCCCGACGGAGACGGCGCTGCCCATCAATCCCATCAACGCGCCGAACAACACGCCGAGCAGCGCCAGCCGCCGATCGAAGAAGACCGTCTCGAAGTGCAGATACTGTCCGAGCAGACGCATCGCGAGGTAGGTCAGGCCGAGCGCCGCGAGGCCGCCGAGAATGCCCTTGATCGAGCCCTCGATCAGGAAGGGGCGGCGAATGAAACCGTCCGTTGCGCCAACGAGGCGCATGATCGAGATCTCACGCGCCCGCGACAGCACTGCCATGCGGATGGTGGCGCCGATGATGATTACCGCAACGGCGGCGAAGGCGAGTCCGAGCGCGGCGCCGGCGACGCCGGCGATGTTGCGCAGGCGATAGAGCTGGGTGATCCACTCCTCGCCGTAGCGGACGTCGTCCACGATCCCGTAGTCGCGCAACCGATTCGCCACCAGCTGCACCGTTTTCGGATCGCGAGCGCCGGGTTTGAGCTTCACGTCGATCGAGGCAGGCAGAAAGTTGCCGTCGAACACGTCCTTGAACTCGCCCAGTTCTTGGCGGGCCCGCTCCAACGCCTGATCCTGCGTCACGACGTCGACCTTGAGCACTTCCGGGTAGCGGCTCACCGAATCGGCGATGATGGCGAGCACCTCGACCGGCGTGCTGTCGGCGACGAAGGCGCGGATCTCGACGCGGTCACCGACCCTCTGCAGCGCGTTGCGAATGTTGAGGGCGACGAGCCCGAACAGACCGAAGGCGAACAGCGAAAACGCGATCGTCGTGATGCTCAGAGCGCTGAGCAGCGGCGCGTTCTTGATTGCCGTGATCGCCGTGCGAACGGCGACCATCAGTCGGCCCCCAGGGCGAGCGGTGTGGAGGAGTCGGCTGAATCGAAGACGATCTCGCCATGGTTGAGCTCGATGCAGCGAAATTCGCTCGACCGAACGAGCTGTAGGTCGTGCGTGGCCATGATGACGGCGGTACCGGAGGCGTTGATGTCGCGGAGGAGCTGAAAAATTCCGCGCGAGGCCCGTTCGTCGAGATTGCCGGTGGGCTCGTCGGCTATGAGCACGAACGGGTCGTTGACGAGGGCGCGGGCGAAGGCGACGCGCTGCTGCTCGCCGCCCGAGAGCTCTTTGGGCAATGCGGTGGCCTTGGAGGCGAGGCCGACCTGGGCGAGGGCGCGCGAGACGCGGCCCGGAATCTTGTTTGCCGGCGTCCCGATCACCTCGAGGGCGAAGGCGACGTTGCCCTCAGCGGTGCGGTTCTCGAGGAGGCGGAAATCCTGAAAGACGATGCCGAGCCGGCGGCGCATCTTGGCGACGTCGCGCCGGCGCGCTTCCATCGAGCTGTAGCCGCTGACCTTCACTTCGCCGCTGGATGGACGCTCGTCCATGTACAGCAGCTTGAGAATGGTGCTTTTCCCGGCGCCGCTGGGGCCCGTCAGGAAGACGAATTCGCCTTTATTGAGGCGAAAGCTGACGCGGTGCAGCGCGGCCGTGCCGGCCGCTGCCCGCGGATAGACCTTGGTGACGTTGTCGAAGCGGATCATGGCTACCCTTCAGACGCACCGATCCTCCCGGCGTCACCGCCATTGTCGGCCCAGTTCCATGCCGGCTGCGACGTGATGGTGTCGAGGATTGCCTTGAGCAATCCGATCAACATCGGCCCGAGGAGGATACCCACGAGGCCGAAGGTATACACGCCGGTGACCAAGGCAACGAGCATCCAGTAGAAGTTGAGCACCTTCGACCGCTCGGCGGCGATCTTCGGCCGCAGGAAGGTCGAGATGTAGACGGTGTTCACCGTGAAGCCGATCAGCACCATCGCCAGGCCCTGGCCCGGCGCATTGCGGAAGACCGCCAGCCAGCCGGCGACCGGGAGATAGACGCTCCACGAACCGACGATCGGGAAGAACCCGATGATGAACGACAGAATCGCCAACACGCCGGCCAGCGGCACGTGGAAGGCGAGATTCATCGCGAGGATGATGATCGACTTGACCGCCTGCGTGAGGAAAGTCGAATAAATCGCGCCGTACAGCACACCCCGCACGTTCGTCTCGAGCGCGGTCGACAGCTCGCCGTAGCGCGGTGGGATTCGCTCGCGCACGTACGTCATGATGCGCTCGGCGTCGACCATGAAGTAGTAGGCGGTGAAGAGAAAGATCGTGGCCGCGACGGCGAGACTGGCGAGCGCGGTGCGCAGGCCGCTCAACAGATTCGTACCGTAGTTCGACGCGATGATGACGTAGTGCTTCACCGCGTCGGTGGTGTTCGCGTTCTGAAGGAACGGCAGCTTGTGGAGCGAAGCGTCGATCTGGGCCGCGATGTCGTCGCGATGCGCGCTCACGTAGCCGGCGACGTCGGCGATCTCTTCGTAGCTGTAGGCGGTCAGCCCGATTACGGGGCCGATGAGCAACAACAACGTGAGCGTCGCCGTGACGATGCGGTTCGGAATCTTGCCGAGCACCCAGAGATAGACGGGGCGCATGTACATCGCGACGATCACGCCGAGAATGGCCGCGATGATCACGGTGCGGACCATCCAGAGGAACAGCACCAGAATGATCACGAACAGGATCGTCGTGACCATCATGCGGCGCAGCTCGGGGAGGGTCAATTCGGCGAGCGTCGGGCTGTCCCGACGCTCCAACCGTCGCCGGTCGCTGGCGACGACCGGTACTGGTTCGGCCATTTAGTGCAGAGCCTGTTCGATGTCTCCGATCAGGTCATTAGCACTTTCGATGCCGATGCTCATCCGTAGGAAACCGTCGGGAATCCCCGCGGCGGCCCGCGCGTCGGCGGAAATATGGGCGTGCGAGGTAAACCGCGGCTCCGAGACGAGCGAGTCGACGCCGCCAAGGCTGGGAGCGTGGCGGATGATCTTGAGCTTGCGGAGGAATCGCTCCGCCGCGCGAGCGCCGCCGGCCAGCTCGATGGCCATCATTCCGCCAAAGCCATCGAGCATCGCCTTGGCAATTGCGTGGTCCGGATGATCGGGGAGCCCGGAATAGTGCACGCGGCGGATCTCTTTCCGTTCGGCGCACCATTCAGCGATACGCATGGCGTTCTCGTTGTGCCGTTTCACGCGGACGTCGAGCGTTTTCAATCCGCGCTCGAGCAGCCAGGCGGCGAACGGGTCGGGAGCCTGACCCCACAGCATCATCTTCTGCCGCACTTCTTCCACGTACGAGGCGGTGCCGCACACCATGCCGCCGAGCACGTCGTGGTGCCCGTTGAGATATTTGGTCGCCGAATGGATGACGACGTCGGCCCCATGCTCCAGAGGCCGAAAGTTGATCGGGCTCGCGAAGGTCGAGTCGACGACGAGCGCGATGCCGCTCTCCTTCGTGATGTAGCTGATCGGCCGCAGATCGAGCACACGGCAGGTTGGATTGACCGGCGTCTCGACGAAGATGGCGCGCGTCTCTTTGCGCAATCGTTTGCGCCAGACGCGCGTCTCGAGCGGATCGACGAGCGAGACGTTGATGCCGAGCGGCGCGAACTCTTTCGTCAGCAACGCCGCGGCGCCGCCGTAGATCGATGCGCTGGCGAGGAGATGGTCGCCGGGGCGAAGCAGCGCCAGGAGCGCGCAGGCGGTGGCGCCCATTCCGCTGGCCAACAGCACCGCCGCTTCGGCGCCCTCGAGCGCTGCGACACGTTGCTGCACCAGCTCCGCGTTGGGCGAATTGCCGTAGCGCGGATAGCGGAGACCTTCGCCGGTGCCGATCTCCTGATTGAAATTGACCGACTGGTAGAGCGGGTGAACGACCGGCGTATCGGCGTCGTGCGATTCGGTGCCGGCGTGGACGGCCAGCGTCGCCAACTCGGTGGGCCGCTGCTTACGTGGACTCACGAACGACTCCTCACCCGTAGGCGGTGGGACGTGGACGAGTGTTGTCGAGGTCGGGCTTCGTCACCCGGACGATCTCGGACGGCGAGGCGCCGACAATGTCACGGAGGACGACATCGCCCTCTCGCGCTCCCGGGTCGATGCGGACGGTGGCGAGCTCGCTGCGGCGCGGGCCGCGCACCCACGCCAATTCGCCGTCGGTGAGCAGGCGGCTCCGTGCGTCGCGCGGACTCATGATCACGAGCGGCCCGCGCTCGGCGTCGCTCGCTTTGGTGGCGATGAGGTAGGCGACGCGAAGCGGCCGGTTGAGATGCTCACTGTCCACCGATGAAACCCCCGCCGACCGCGACATAGTCTCCGTCGACCCGCATGACGAGGCGGCGCCGGCAGAGCGAGTCGAGCGCACGCTCGGCGTCGGCCGTGTCGGCACCGAGCTCGGAGGCGACGTCGGCCGCACCGACCCGTCCAAGGTCGTAGGCGGCGCGCCAGGCGCGGCGCTCGTCATCGGACAGCACGCCGACCACGCGCACGCCGTCGTCGGCCTCGAGCGCCAGCGCGAGCCCGTGGCGGTCGAGCACGGCGCTGATCGCGTCCCAGTGGTCGTCGTTCACGCCGCGAAACAGGAAGTACGCATCGCCCGGCGCGTCGGCGTCGGCGTAGCGCATGAGCAGCTTAGCGACGACCTCGTCGGCGCATGAGAAATCGATCATTGCAACATGCGAAAAATCGATCACCGTCAGCGCGCGGCCGCCGGCGTCGCCGAAGTCGCCGAGCAGCCGCTCGATCTGCCCGCGCACGGCGGCGCCCGTCGACCGCGTGACGAGATTCGAGTAGAGGTCGCAGGCGACCGTCTGCCGCAACACGCTGCTCACGTCGATGTGATTCATCATCGGCCCGATCCCTGGGAAGCTGCCGCGGGGGCGTGCTCTGGAATGATGACTTGCACCTGCGCTCCTGGAAACTGCGGCAATCCTTCGGCGAGCGGAACGTCGTCGTCCCACGGCGGGACGATCGCGATGCGAGCCGTGCCGCTCCGCACGGAAAGCTTGCCCTGCCAGCGTCCGACGTAGTTTCGCGCGCCGGCGAGCCCCTGGCCGCGACCGCGGTCACGGAAACGGCTCACCCCCCGGATCACCGCCTCTTCGAGCGCCGCCGCGTCGTCCCAGCGCGCGCTCGGCAGATGCCCCGGCGCGCTCTCCAGCGAGCGGCGAAAGCCGAGCCCGGCGTCGCAGACCGCGATCACCACGACGCGGCGGCCGAGGCGCTTCGTCCAGCGGTAGCTCTGCACCGCCACCCAACCGCCCTGGCCGGCATGCTCGATGATGTTCTGGCAGACTTCGGACAGCGTCATCGTGAACCCGAGCACTGCCTTCGTCTCGAGCTTGAGCTCTCCCTGAATGATCCGCTTGAGCCGCTCCTGCACCTGGCCGACGATCGTGTGGATGTCGTCACTCTTCGCGATCGGCGTGATCTCGAGCAGCACGTTCGACTCGCCCGTATCGCGTCGCTTGGGGTAGGCGCCGTGCAGGTCGTAGAGCGCCTCGGCGTGCTGAAAGAATGCCGCGCGGGCCCAGTACGACGCCGTCTCGTCGAGCTCCGGCACGGCGAGCGCGGGCCGTTCGGCTCGCGTCTGGGCGAGCGTGAGGAGCGCCGTCAGGCCGTACGGCGATGCCCAGCGCGCGTGCCGCGCGTCGATGAGGATTTTGGCATCGGCGGGGAGGGGCGCCAGCTGCTCCAGCACCTGTTCGAAGGAGTAGTCGTCGAGCGAGGGTGGAACGGCGATGACGTTCGTCACGTGAGGCTGATATTTCCCCTGAGATGGTCGGCGAGGCCGGACGCGCCGCGGTGCTCGACGTTGCGCGCCGCGGCGCGATGCGCCGCGCGGATGGCGGCATCCAAGTTATCACCGGCGAGCAGCCGGGAGAAATAGGTCGCGCCCCACACGTCGCCGCATCCCGTCGGGTCACCGGCGTCGGCCACGCGCTCGGGAGGCACGAGCGACGTACGCACCGGCCCGACCGACGCGCCGAGCGCGCGCGGCCGCTCGAGATCGGCGAGCCGGTCGAAGTCCGGCGCGGCGAAGTAGACGACGCCGCGCTTGCCGAGGGTGACGGCGAGGCTCCGCACGCCGGCGTGCAGCGCAGTCGCGGCGAGCGCCATCGGATCGGGGGCGAGCATCGTCATCTCGTCCTCGTTCACCTGGAGGAAGTCGACGCAGCCGCACCACTCGCGCACGTTGGAGATCGGGCGCAACGAGCGCAGGCCGTTCTCCTGCACCGCCCAGGCATACATGTGCAGGTCGCAGTAGATCGGGCCGCGAAAATGTTGGCGGATGAGATACATCGTCTCGAGATCGAGCTCCCACCCGCTGAGGAAATTCACATAGAGCGCGTCGAGACGGGCTGCGGCGAGCACGGGCTCGAGCTCCGGCCAGCTCCATCCGGGCACGCCGCCGGTGAGCTTCTCGCTCCTGCGTTCATCGGAGTAGTAGCGAAGCTCGACCCGATTGTTGGGAAACGGCACCACGGGCCCGAATGGCGCGTCGCGCGCGGCGTGGCGCAAGCCGAAGAAGAAACGCGCTGCATTGGCCGCGAGATCGCGGCCGACCTTGATCAGCGGAACGATTCGCCAGTCGCCGGGCAGGGCGGCGTCGAGGCCGCTCAACGCGTACGTGATGCCGCCCCATTCCTCGACGGGATGCGGGCGATCGCGTGAGTGGATGATGTCCCAGACGAAGGAGCCGATGACGCCGATTTTCATCGATGGAGCGGCCGCGTGTCGGGCTGTGATCGGTGTCTTCGCTCTGGGCCTTCGGCCGTCGCTGTCGTGACATGTAACTGCGGCACGATCTGTACCGCATTCACGCAGTTACAGATCCCCACAGCGAGGGCGCCGATAGCGCCCGAAGCGAAAACACCGTCTCACAGCTCTCCAATGTGCTGCATCTTGAACGTCGCCACCGCGCCCACGACGCCCGCCGTTCCTGGCAGCGTTCCCGGCACGATGCGCGTCGCGTCCACCGCCGGCCGGAACGCCCGCCGCCGCACCTCGGCGCGCAGCGGAACGAACAGCGCATCGCCCGCCTGCGTCACGCCGCCGGCCACGACGACGACGTCGGCGTTGATGATGTTGAGCAGATTCGCCACGCCGGCGCCGAGGTAGCGCGCCGTGTCGCGGACGATCTCGCTCGCCACGGCGTCGCCCTGCTGCGCGGCCTTGTACACCGTCTCCGCGGTGATCGCCTCGAGTTGGCCGTTGACCATCGATGGCAGCAGCGATGCCGTCTCCTCGCGCACCAGCACCTCCCGGGCGCGGGTCGCGATCGCCGGACCCGAAGCGTACGCCTCGAGACATCCGTAATTACCACACTTGCAATGCCGGCCGTTCAGGTCGATGGTGGTGTGGCCGATCTCGCCGGCGACGTCGGACGACCCGTGAAACAGCTTGCCGTCGATGATGATGCCGCCGCCGATGCCGGTGCCGATCGTCATGCCGATGACGTTCGTGCCGCCCGCCGCCGCGCCCTGCCACCATTCGCCGACCGTCGCGCAATTCGCGTCGTTGTCGAGCGTGGCGGGCAGGTGCAGGCGCTCGGCGATCCGATCGCGCAGCGGAAAGTTGCGCCAGCCCAGGTTGGGCGCGACGATCACGATGCCCTTCTCGCGGTCGAGCGGGCCGGGTGCGCCGATGCCGACGCCGATGAAATCCTTCCGCGCGGCGTTCGTCTGCGCGATCGTGTCGAGAATCACGCCCTCGATCAGGCCGACGATGCGATCGGCGACGCCCTCGGCGCCCGACTCGGCGCTCGTCGGGATCGAGCGCGTCGCGTAGCTGCTCTTCCCGTCCGACGACATCGCGCCGACGACGATGTTCGTGCCGCCGAGATCGACGCCGACGATGTACTGCTGCCGTTTCTTCGCCGCCATGGTCAGGACATCCTTGAGGACAAGCGTTCGAGTGCGATCGCGGCCACGTCCTGCGCTTCAATCTCGCGCATGCAGCGCCAATGTCCCAAGGGGCAGCGCTCCGGCCCGTGACGGTCGCAGGGCCGGCAGGCGAGCAGCGTGTGTCCGACGACGACCGAGCGATCGGCCAAGGGACCGAAGCCGAACGCCGGCACCGTTGGACCGAACACGGCGATCGTCGGCGTGTTCATGGCCGACGCGAGATGGAGCGGCGCCGAATCGTTCGTGACGATGAGCGCCGCGCGTCCGATGAGCTCGGCCGAGGCGAGGAGCGACAGCCGGCCGGTCGCGTCGATCGCCTGGCCTTTCGTCGAGGCGATGATCGTCTCGGCGAGCGGCCGGTCGGCGATCGAGCCGACCACCACGATCTGCCCAGCGTGGCGCAGCTCGTAGGCGAGGGGCGCGAAGTGCGGCCAGCGCTTGGTCGCCCAGACGCTGCCTGGCGCGAAGACGATCAGGGGCTCACCCATCGCGTGCGTGCCGAGCACTTCGTCGACGGCGACGCGCTCCTGTGCGCCGGGGTAGAGCCGCGGGCGGAGCGCCGCCGCCGCGCCGCCGCGCGGCGGCGTGGTCCGCGCCGCGCTTCCAGCCAGGTCGCCGACCCGCTTGCGTTCGTCGGCGCCGAGGGCGAGCGAAAGGAGCCGCGCGGCGTGGTGTAGCGAATCGGTCGCCGGTACGCGGCGCGTGTAGAACGCGCGTCCGGCGGACGTCGCGAACCCGACGCGTTCGGGGATCCGCGCGGCGGCGGTGAGCATGCCGCTCCGCATCGACCCCTGCGCGAGATAGGCGGCGGCGTAGCCGCGCGCGCGCAGGAGCGACGTCATGCGAAGGAGGCCGCCGATGCCGCGGTCGGCGCCGCGCTTGTCGTAGGCGATCACCTCGCGCACCGACGGATTGTTGGCGAGCAGGGGCGCGGCGACGGGCGTGGAGAGCACGTCGACCGGCCCCGAGTCGGCGAGGCGGGCGACGAGCGGCGTCGTCAGCACCATGTCGCCGAGAAAGGAGGTCTGGACGACGAGCGACGCGCTCACTCCACCTGGAGCACGGCGAGGAAGGCTTCCTGCGGGATCTCGACGGCGCCGACCTGTTTCATGCGCTTCTTGCCTTCCTTCTGCTTCTCGAGAAGCTTGCGCTTGCGCGTGATGTCGCCGCCGTAACACTTCGCCAATACGTCTTTTCTCAACGCCTTGACCGTCGTCCGCGCGATCACCTTGTTGCCGATCGCCGCCTGGATCGCGACCTCGAACAGCTGCCGCGGAATGAGATCCTTGAGCTTGTCGGCGATCTTGCGCCCCCACTCGTAGGCCTTGTCGCGGTGGATGATCACCGAGAAGGCGTCGATCGGGTCGCCGTTGATCAGCATGTCGAGCTTGACGAGCGCCGACTCGCGGTACTCGAGCATGTCGTAGTCGAGGCTCGCGTAGCCGCGGCTGATCGTCTTCAGCTTGTCGAAGAAATCGAGGATGATCTCGGCGAGCGGAAACTCCCAGTCGAACTCGACGCGGGCCGTGTCGAGATAGGTCATGTTCTTGTAGATGCCGCGCCGCTCGGTGCCGAGCGTCATGATCGGACCGATGTATTCCGCCGGCGCCATGATCCGCGCCTTGACGTACGGTTCGTCGATCCGGTCGATCACGCCCGGGTCGGGCAGCTTGGAAGGACTTTCCAGCAGCTCCATCGTGCCGTCGGTGTGGTACACGTGGTACTCGACGTTCGGCACCGTCGTTACCAGGTCGAGGTCGAACTCGCGCTCCAGCCGCTCCTGCACGATGTCCATGTGCAGGAGTCCCAAGAATCCGCAGCGGAAGCCGAAGCCGAGCGCCGTCGACGTCTCCGGCTCGTAGTTGAGCGAGGCGTCGTTGAGCTGAAGCTTCTCGAGCGCGTCGCGGAGCGTCTCGTACTGCTGCGTGTCGGTCGGGTAGAGCCCGGCGAACACCATCGAGTGGACGTCCTTATAGCCGGGAAGCGGCGCCACGGCCGCCCGCGTTGCGTCCAGGATCGTGTCGCCGGCTTTGGTCTCCTTGACGGTGCGCACGTTGGCGACGACGTAGCCGACTTCGCCGGGCCCGAGCTCGTCGGCCTGGACCTGCCGCAGCTGGTTGTAGCCGACTTCGGCGACCTCGTACGACTGACCGGAGCCGGCGGCGAACCTGATCTGCATCCCCGGGGTGATCGTGCCGTCGACGACACGCACGCTCGGGATCGCGCCGCGATAGCGATCGTAATAGGAGTCGAAGATCAGCGCCCGGAGCGGCGCGGCGGGGTCGCCGCTGGGAGCGGGCACCCGCGCGACGATCGCCTCGAGCAGCGCGTCGATGCCGATGCCTTCCTTCGCGCTGACGAGCAGGATGTCGTCGGGATTGGCGCCGATCAGCTCGTGCACCTCCTGCTTGCGGCGCTCGGGCTCCGCGCCCGGGAGGTCGATCTTGTTGAGGATCGGGATGATCTCGAGGCCGGCGTCGAGCGCGAGAAAGAGATTCGACAGCGTCTGCGCTTGAATGCCCTGCGACGCATCGACGACGAGAATCGCGCCCTCGCAGGCGGCCAGCGATCGCGACACCTCGTAGGTGAAGTCGACGTGGCCCGGCGTGTCGATGAGATTGAACTCGAACTGCTCGCCGCTCCGCGCGGTGTAGCTCATCCGGACGGCGTTGAGCTTGATCGTGATGCCGCGTTCGCGCTCGAGGTCGAGCGTGTCGAGCACCTGATCCTTCATTTCCCGCTTCTGGAGCGTGCCGGTGGCCTCGATCAGGCGGTCGGCCAGCGTCGACTTGCCATGGTCGATGTGGGCGACGATGCAGAAGTTGCGGATATGATCGAGCTTCAAGGCGGACTCGGGCGACGGCTTCGGAACGGGCGGGCGAGGGAAGCGGTTGTGCCGACGGAATATAGCGGCCCGACCGGACCGCGGCCGACGACAAAAAAGAGCCGCGCGGATGCGCGGCTCTTTTTTTGTCATCGCATCAGTCGTCCGACCGAGCGATCAATGATGCGCCGGCTTGATCGGCCGACCGGCGCCGCTCGACGACGAACTGCCGCTCGCCGGTTCGGCGCGTGGCGCCGGCGGAGGCGGCGG
>DATNAT010000111.1:0-39631 GCA_035572355.1 Gemmatimonadaceae bacterium | reverse complement strand
TCGCTACCGTTCCAGCTTGAACCCCGGCACGACATCCGGCCGCGTGGCCGCGTTGGCGACGATCCAGCCGGTCGCGTACATCCAGCGCGTCATGTTGGCGAGCTTGGCGATGTCGATCCGCTGCGGCTCGTCGCGCGGGGTATGATAATCCGCATGTAGCAGAGTGCTGAACATGACCGCCGGAATGCCCGCCCGCGCGTAGGGCAGATGGTCGCTCCGGAAGTACCAGCCCTCGCGATGCGTCGGACGGTCCCAGATCGTGTCGAGCTTGAAGTGCGTCAGCTCGGCGTTGGCGCGGAGCGCCGCACTGACCAGCGCATCGGAGTTCTTGTGCGGCGGCTGGACGCCGAGCAGCGCGGCGCTGTCCGGCGCGTTGCGGCCGATCATGTCGCCGTTCAGCACGGCTATGATCTCCGACCGGGGCACGGTCGGGTGATTCACGAACCAGCGCGAGCCGAGGAGGCCGCGCTCTTCGGCGCCATGCCAGACGAACAGCACTGGACGCGGCGCCGGATGCTGCACGAAGGCGCGGGCAGCGGCGAGCATGGCCACGCTCACGCTGGCATTGTCGTCGGCGCCATTCCAGATCGAGTCGCCGTTCACGACGTAGCGCGTGCCGTCGTGGTCCTGGTGTCCGCTGTAGAGCACGTACTCGTGCGCCAGCTTGGGATCGGTGCCGCGCACCACGCCGATCACGTTGCCCGACGGGTAGTGGTAGCTCTCGGTGAAGACGAGCGCGTGGAGGCGCGCGTTCGGCGCGCGCACAGCGTCGAGCATGTCGTGGCGGAGCCAGAACGTCGGCGTGCTCGCGAACCCGCCGCGTCCGCGGCTCACCGCGGCGGCGCCGCCGTTGCCGCCACGCCCGCGGCCATTTGCATTCTGTGCAGTCGCCGCCCGGGCGAAGGAGCCCGCAGGCGCCCCGGCCGAGTCGATGGTGTAGCTCCCGCGCGATGTCACCGACGCCGTTGCGTCGAACCCGCGCTCGAGCTCCGGCGACCCGTTCGAGACGATGATCGCCGCCGCGGCTCCGGCCGCCGCGAGCGCCGACGCCCGCTGGCGAACCATCGCTGCCAACGTGCTCTGAAAGTTGCCGCGGATCGTGAATTCGGCCTCAGGCTGCGTTGGAACCGGCGCCACCTCGAGCGCGACGGCTTTGCCGCGGACATCGGTCCGCGCGAGATCCGCCGTATCGGCGATGTAGACGATCGGCAGATCGTAGTCCGCCGTCGGCGCGTTCAGCACGACCACATCTCGCCAGAGATCGAGCTTGTGGTCGGCGATGGTGATCTGACTGTTCTCGCTGAGGCGCGTGCGCCGCATCGGCCACCACTGAAAGAAGGTGCCGTCGTCGCCCGCCGGTTGCAGTCCCGCGGCGCGCGCCTGCTCGGCGACCCAGCCGGTGGCGCGCATCTCGTCGAGGGTGCCGGCTTCGCGGCCGCGCATCGCATCGCTCGCCATGGCGAACATGTCGCGGCGGAGATCCGCTTCGGTGATCGCGCTCAGACCCGGCGCGATCGCGCGCGACGTCGACGGACTGGCCGGGCCGCCGGCGCCGAGCGAAGGCGAGGTGCAACCAAGCGTCGCCGAGACGACGAGGAACGCGGCCGCGATGACCGCGTGGGAAGCGTGGGACAGGTGATTCAGTTCGTCGTTGGGCATATCGTTAGCTCGCCGCGCGCGCGCCGACCCGCGCGCGAATGATGGACTTGATGCCGCCGCGAATGTTGAAGTCGCCGACGACTTCCATCCAGCGGGGTTGGACGACATTGGACACGTCGTCGAGAATACGATTCACGGCCCGCTCATAGAAGATGCCGTCGTCGCGAAAGCTCCAGAGATAGAGCTTGAGGCTCTTGAGCTCGACGCAGTGGACCGCGGGCACGTAGGTGATGTAGATGGTTCCGAAGTCGGGCGCACCTCCGCGCAGCGCCTTGAGCTCGTCCGCATCGGACTCGATGCCGCCGAGCGGACAGAGCGAGGTGAACTCCGGACATTCCATCGCGATCTCGTACTCGCGGTCCGGATATGGATTCGCGAAGGTCTCGAGGAGCTCGGGTTTTGGCATTCGACAAGAATGCACGACGTCGGCGCGCCGATGCAATCGCGGCCTCAGCCTTGGGCGCGCTGGCAAGGAATTCGCGCTTGGTGGTATTCGGTCGGATCGTCTCTAGCCGACGCGTGTACCACGACACATATTCTCTGAGGCCGGCGCTATGCGCCGGTCATCGCCGCCGCGAGAACGGCGTGGCGGCACTGCCCCCCGGCATAGTCCGGGGGGCTCTTTTTTTGTCGAGGTCGTTGGTGGACGAGGCCGTGACCAGCCCGAGCGGCTTCCGTACGGGGGGGGTGAGCTATCGGTCGCGCAGACGCTTCGACATCTCTTCGAGGACCTTTCGTTCGTCGGTCGTCAGCGAGTCGATGCCGTGCTCGGAAATCTTGTCGAGCACGCGATTCAGCTCGTCGGCTTTGCCTTCACGCCGGCGGCTGGGCGCGAGCGTCACGGCGCGCTTGGCGGCGATCGCTTTGCTCTTGGCAACGATGTCGTCCACCTCATCGCCGCGCTCGCGGCGCGGGAGGTTGCGTGGAATGGCCCGCGGCGGCTCGTCGGCGTCGGGCAGGTTGGCGACGCGCTGCCGTACCTGATCCATGCCCGTGGTCGCCGCCATGCGGAGGTAGATGTACGCCGCGATCACGCCGCCGATGTGCGCGAAGTACGCGATGTTCGCCCCGCCGGCGTCGCCCGTTGCGGCAACACCCATCACCAGGTTGAACACGAACAACCCGACGACGAGTGTGCGCACGCGCATCGGCAGCACGAACATCAGGTACACCTCGTCGTCCGGCCACTGCATGGCGTACGCGGTCATCACGCCGAACACGGCAGCCGAAGCGCCGACGAGCGTGCCGGCGCGAATGAATAGCAGCTCGAAGACGACTCCGCCGAGGCCGCAGAGCAGGTAGAACCAGGTGAATCGCCGCGTGCCCCACCCCTGCTCGAGCCGCGGGCCGAACAGGTAGAGTCCGTACATGTTTGCCGCCAGATGCCAGAGCCCGGCGTGCACGAACATGTAGGTGGCCGCGGTCCACCAGCGGCCGGGCAGCGCGCTCGAGCTGAAGCCGAGCCAGCCCGCCACGTCGCCGTAGCTCGCCGCCGTCCACTGCACGAACATCACCGCGACGTTGATCGCAATCAACGCCTGCACGGCCCGCGTCAGGCGGCCGTTCGGTTCCTGTTCCTGTGTGGTCGAGTACGACGACATGCGGCCCAAAGGTGTGAGACGATCGATGGTGGTGCGTCCCTGCGCCCTGCTCGCTTCTACCTTATAAACACGACTGCGAAACGACGGTTCCGGTCACCGTGCGCGACCGATGAATGAGCAACGATTCATCGCATCCCGGTGGGCGGCGGAAGCCTGAGCGCGAGCCGGACGTCACCGTGGATCGACGCGGCGCGCTCGAACAGAACCGTCCACCGCCGGTCCCGATCGACCGGCGTTCCGGCGCTCGGGTGCACGACGATCATCGTCGCTCCGCTCGCCGCATGCGCCCGCTCGACGATGCGCAACAGATGCGCGTCGGACGTGCGCTCGTCGACGTTCACGACCAGCGCGTGCTCGAGTCCCGCTTTCGCGGCCACGGCGAGCGATTCGAACACCCGCTCGCCCTGCGCCTCGAGCGCCGGGCCCTCGAGAATAATCTGCGCCATTTTGATCACCGATCCAAGCGCCGCGATCTCGCCTGGACGCTGTCCGTCGCAGTCGACCATCACCGGCAGCGCCGTGCCGGCCTTCTCGAACGCGGCGCACAGATACTCGACGTTGGCCAGCGGATCGCGGCCGCAGATGGCGATCGAATGAAACGCCGAGCGCGACGTGCTGCGTTTGAGCTCGTTCGCCAGCGCGTCTGCCGTGTACATGGTGGCCGTCTCTGCCTCGGCGGCGAAGCGCACGAAGACCTGGCGCCGACCCGCCCAGACGCCCTGCGCCTGGAGGCCGGCGGGGATGCCAGCCAGCGCGGCGGTTGGTCCGGCGACGGATGCCATCAGCCGCTCACCGCGCTCGAGCGCTCGAGCGCGAGCCGCGCGATGCGATCGCACAGCGCGAGAAACGAGACGTCAGCCGCGGCCGCGGCCTGGGGAACGAGACTGGTCTGTGTCATTCCTGGAAGGGTGTTCGCCTCGAGACAGTGAAAGCTGCCGTCGGCCGCCATTCGAAAATCTATACGCGCGCACCCGCCGAGCTTGAGTGCGCGAAACGCGCGGACCGCATCGTCCTGAATGCGCGATGCGTCGTTCTTCGAAAGCTTGGCGGGAAACTCCTCGTGCGCCATTCCCGCCGTGTACTTGCACTCGTAGTCGTAAATCTCGTGCTTCGGGAAGATTTCGCCAACAGGCAGCGCCTCGCCGCCGATCACGGCCACGGTGAGCTCTCGCCCTGGAATGAACTTCTCGATCATCACCTCGTCGTCGAACCGCGCCGCCTCGGCGATCGCGCCGGCGAGATCGCCCGGCTGCTTCACGATCGAAAGGCCGACGGTCGAACCCTCGCGCGACGGCTTTACGATCACCGGAAAGCCAAGCGTCGCACGTACTTCGTCCGCCGACGCGGGCGCCATCAGCCAATCGGCCGTCGTCACGCCGGCCTGCCGAAAAAGCCTCTTTGACAGATCCTTGTCCATCGCCAGCGCGCTGGCGAGCACGCCGCTTCCGGTGTACGGCACGCCGGCCAGGTCGAGCATGGCCTGGATGGTGCCGTCCTCGCCGGTGCCGCCGTGCAGGCCGAGAAACACGACGTCGGCGTCGCCCCGCCGCGGCAGGTTGTTCGCCATGACGGGAAGCGCTTCGCGCGCCATCCGCTGGAGCGCTTCTCGGGACGGCGGCGCGGTCTGCACGACCACGCCGCTGGCCAGCGATTGTTGCTCCGCTTCGGAGATCGGGCCGCGCGCCGGATCGATCGCCCGCACGCGATGGCCTCCGGCCCGAAGCGCGCCGGCGACGCGTACGCCCGAAGCGAGCGACACGTCGCGCTCCGACGACGTTCCGCCCATGAGCACGATGATGTCGAGCGCACCGTTCGGCGAGGTTGGCGGCGTCATCGACCCATCATGTAATGCAGCATGTCCGATCGCGTCACGATTCCGTGGAGCGTGCCGTTCGATCGAACGAGCACCGCGGGGTTCGATTTCGACAGCAGCTTTGCCACGCCGTCGACGGGCTGGCCAATCTCGACGACGGGAAAGGGCGCGTCCATGACCTGGCTCACCGTCGCATCGAGCAGCTTGGTGTCGTCCAAGCTCCTGGCCGAGAGCGACCAATCGCTCACCGAGCCGACGCAGTTCGCCCCGTCCATGACGGGAAGCTGCGACACGTTGTGGAGCGACATCAGCCGTAGCGCCTGCCGGACCGTGGCGCCGGGCGCGACGCTCACGATCACCGGCGTCTCGCCGTCCTGGCGCGACTTGGCGTCGAGCACGAAGGCGAGGGTCGTGCGGTCGGCGTCGAGCAGCTGGTTCTCGCGCATCCACTCGTCGTTGTAAAGCTTGGAGAGATAGCGCTCGCCCGTGTCGGGAAGCGCCGCCACGACCAGCGCCTTGGGGTCGTCGATGCGGCGCGCCACGTGAAGGGCGACATGTACGATCAATCCGCTCGATCCGCCGACGAACAATCCTTCTTCGCGCGTGAGGCGCCGCGCCATGGCGAACGATTCCTTGTCGCTCACCGTCATGAAGTCGTCGATCAACCCCATGTCGAGCGTGCCGGGAATCTTGTCCTGCCCGATTCCTTCGACCTTGTATGGAACCCCCTCCGGCTTCCCCTCCCCCTTCGTCCGCCACATCTCGGCGAGAATCGAACCGACCGGGTCGCCGGCGACGATCTGAATCTTTGAATTCTTCTCCTTGAGATAGCGTCCGACGCCGGTGATGGTGCCGCCGGTTCCGGCTGCGTACACGAAGTGCGTCACCCGGCCCTCGGTCTGCTCCCAGATCTCGGGGCCAGTGGTCTCGTAGTGCGCCTGCGGATTCGCGTCGTTGTAGAACTGATTGGCGAGCACGGCGTTCGGCGTCTCGTGCGCGATGCGCTTGGCCATCATCACGTAGCTGTCCGGATGATCGGGCGGCACGGCGGTCGGCGTCACGATCACCTCGGCGCCGAACGCCTTGAGCAGCCGGACCTTTTCCTGCGACATCTTGTCCGGCATCGTGAAGATGCACTTGTAGCCTTTGAGCGCCGCAACGATGGCGAGACCGACGCCGGTGTTGCCGCTCGTCCCTTCGACGATCGTGCCCCCGGGCTTGAGCGTTCCCTCACGCTCGAAGCGTTCGATGATCGGCCCGCCGATGCGATCCTTGATCGAGCCGCCGGGATTGAAGAACTCGGCTTTGACGTAGACCGGGGTGCGCATGCCGCGCGTGACGCGGTTGAGTCGAATGAGCGGCGTCCACCCGATCAGCGCGAGTACGTCGTCGTAGGGCATGCGGTTGCGCGGCTCGGCGGAACGCGTCGATGCTGGCGCTGCTGGCGATGCGGTCATCCACTTTTCTCCGACTTCAGGACGCTGTCGCCGGGAAGCGGTTGGGCTTCCGGATGGCGAAAGAACAGCGGAAAGAGCACGGTCGTAGCAATCGGCTCGCCGCCGAGCTTGGCGGGAACGAACCGCAGCGCGCGGGCGCCGGTCACGGCCGCCGAGTCGAGCTCGGGGTAGCCGCTCGGGCGATCGATGCGGGTCGAGTCAGCCACGACGCGGCCGTCGCGATCGATGAAGAGCTTGAGCAGCACGTTGCCCTGAACGCGCCGCGCATAGAGCGATGGCGGATACTTGAATGGCAGCTCGCCGGTGACCAGCGACGGCAGCTCGTCGGGACGCGGTACGCGGGCGGGCGGATGCTCGGTCGCGCCGCGGTCGCCGCCGCACGCCGCCGCCAGCCCAGCGACGAGCGCGATGGAGCAGGTCGACGACGTCGCGCGAAGCATGGCCCAAATCTACGGCCGCCGCGCGGCGGCGGCGACCGCGGTGCGATTCACCGACTGCGCTTGGCTGCGTCGGCGAGACGAGCGAGAATCGACAGCGCCTCGAGCGGCGTCGTCGAATCGACGTCGATCGCGGCGAGTTGTTCGACGATCGGGTTCGGCGCGGCAAAGAGACCGAGCTGATCGGGCGAGGACGGCGGGCGACGCGACGCGGCGTGTACGCCATGCGCGCCGCGCGCCAAGGCTGGTGAGTCGCCGCGGACGAGCTCTTCACCCTCGAGCACGGCGAGCATCTCGCGCGCGCGCGCGATCACCGACTCGGGCAGCCCGGCGAGCCGCCCCACCTCAATGCCGTACGAGCGATCGGCGCCGCCAGGCTCCAGGCGGTGCAGAAAGAGGATCTGATCGCCCGTCTCGCGAACGGCGACGTTGTAGTTGCGCAGCGCGCTCAGCTCGTCGGCCAGCTGCGTCAGCTCATGATAGTGCGTCGCGAACACGGTCTTGCACGCGACGCGCTCGTGGAGATGCTCGCTCACCGCCCAGGCGATGCTGACGCCGTCGTAGGTCGCCGTGCCGCGGCCAATCTCGTCGAGCAGCACGAGGCTCCGCGACGTGGCGCTGTGCAGGATCGCGCTCGTCTCGCTCATCTCGACCATGAAGGTCGACTGGCCGCGGACGAGATTGTCGCTCGCGCCGACACGCGTGAAGATGCGGTCGACGATGCCGATTCGCGCCGCCGCCGCCGGCACGAAGCTCCCGATCTGCGCCATGAGCACGATCAATCCGATCTGGCGCAGGATCGTCGACTTGCCGGACATGTTCGGTCCGGTGAGGATGATCATCCGCGCGTCGTGCACGAGCGCGAGGTCGTTCGGAATGAACTTGTCGCGCGGCATCATCCGCTCGACCACCGGGTGACGGCCGCCGTCGATCACGAGATCGTAGTCGTCGGTCATCGTCGGGCGGACATAGCCTTCGCGCGCCGCGACGTCGGCCAGCGCGCTCAGCACGTCGAGCTCGGCGATTGCCCGGGCGATCGATTGCAGACGCGCGATCTCTTGCCCTGCCGCGGCGCGGAGCGCCTCGAACAGCTCACGCTCGCGCGCCTCGATCCGCTCGGCGGCGGAGAGCACGCGCTCCTCGTACTCTTTGAGCGCCGGCGTCACGTACCGCTCGCCGGAGCTGATCGTCTGCCGGCGCTGATAGTCTGCCGGAACGTGCGCGAGATTCGAGTTCGTGATTTCTATGTAATAACCGAAGACTTTGTTGAACCCGACCTTGAGGGATTGAATGCCGGTGCGTGCGCGCTCGTCGGCCTGGATGCGCGCGATCGCATCCTTGCCGCCGTCGCGCAGCGCGCGCAGTTGATCCAACTCGGCGTCGACGCCGGCGGCGACGGTGTGTTCGTCGCCCACGGCGAGCGGAGGCCGCGGCACCAGCGCATCGCAGATGCGCGCCGCGAGCGGGGCGGCATCGTCCCACGCGGCGAGGATCTCGTGCAGCCGGCCGCGCCCGGCGACGCGATGGAGCGCATCGGCCACCGCCGGCAGCGCGGCGAGCGAATCGCCCAGCGCGCGCAGCTCCCGCGGCGTGCTGCGTCCGGCCGCTGCCTTCGCGGCCAGTCGTTCCACGTCGCGCACATCGTCGATCGCGTCGCGGAGCGCCGTGCGCGCGATGGCGTCGTCGGCGAAGGTCTGAACGGCATCCAACCGCGCGTCGACCGCGGCGCGTTCGGCGAGAGGCGCGAGAATCCACTGGCGAAGCAGCCGCGCACCCATCGGCGTCGCAGTGCGGTCGAGCACGGAGAGAAGCGTCCCGTTGCTTCCGGCGCCGCGGAGCGATTCGACCAGCTCGAGATTGCGCCGCGTCATCTCGTCGAGCGGCATCGTTCCGCCGGCGCGCTCGACGATCGGCCGCGCCAGCTGCGGAAGTCCGGCCGGCTGCAGCTCGCGGAGATAACGAAGGAGGGCACCGGCCGCGCCAATGAGTGCGGCGTCGGTCGACTCGATGCCGAATCCCTCGAGCGAGAGCACGCCATACTGTCGCATCAGGTCGTCGCGCGCGAGCGACGGATCGAACTCCCACAGCTCGCGTTCGGTGACCAGCGCATCGTTGCGCGACGGTGGCAACGGCAGCCGCGACCCGGCGGGCAACAGAATCTCACGTGGCGCGAGACGCGCCATGAGAGGATCGAGCTCGCCCGCGATGGCGGCGATCAGCCGCACCTCGCCGGTCGAGACGTCGGCCGCCGCGACTCCGATCATCGAGCTGCGCGGGTCGATGGTGCGCGCATCAGTCTGCGGACAGAGCGCGACGATGAAGTTGTTGCGGGTGCCGTCGAGCAGATCATCGGCGTAAACCGCGCCCGGGGTCACCGTCTCGATCACTTCGCGCCGCACGACGCCGCGGGCGAGCTTCGGGTCTTCGGTCTGCTCGCAGATCGCGACGCGGAAGCCCTGTTGCACCAGCCGCCGCACATAGTCGCCGGCGGCCTTCACCGGAACGCCGGCCAACGGGACTTCCGACGCGCCGCCGTTGTTGCGCGCCGTCAGGGTCAGGCCGAGCACCCGCGACGCCGTCTCGGCGTCGTCGTAGAACATCTCGTAGAACTCGCCCATCCGAAAGAAAAGGATCGCGTTCTGGTGGCGACCCTTGATCTGCCGGTACTGCTCCATCAGCGGCGTTTCGGATGTTGTCGTCACGGATCTTCCGACCCGGCTTCGGCGACGAAGGCCGAGATTTTCTTCGCCTTGAGCTGCGCCTGCGCCGCCACGGCCGCGGCGCGCGTGGTGTAGCGTCCGATTCGAACGCGGAAGAGCTTCGTGCCGCCCACGACGCGCACGTCGAATCCCCGCGCGCGGAGACGCTTGGCAAGCGCTTCGGCGTCCGTCTTCGACGCGTACGCGGCGACTTGCAGCGTGTAGCGTCCATGCGAAGCTGGCGACGTGGCGCTTGGCGTGCGCGCGCGCGGCGCCGCGGACGCGGATTCCGCGGGCGGCTTCGTGCCGGCCGGCGGCGCTGTGACCGGCGGCGAGAGCGGAAGATTCGACGCGGGGTTGGCATCGGCCGCCGTGCAGCGCGGCTGGTAGTACTGCAGCTGATTCCGCATCTCCACTTCGTCGGCGGGCACCTCGCGGAGCGTCTCCTGCACCGCCGCGCAGCCGCGCGCGAGATCGTTCTGCTCGAACGAGATCTGCGCGAGCAAGAGACCGGCGCTCGCGTGCTCGGGATGCTTGGGATTCTCGAGACGGAATCGCTCGAGGTGCGTCGCGGCGGACGCGCGGTCGCCGCTCGCCACCTCGAGTCGGGCGAGCGCGAGCAGCGCGTCCGCGGTATGAAGCGAGGTTGGATAGTCGACGACGAGCCGGCGATAGTCGCTTGCCGCGTCGTCGGTCGATGCGGCGAGCGCGGCGCGCCAGTACAGGGCGTCGGCGTAGCCAGGCGTGCCCGGCGTGCTGGCGGCGACCATCGAATCGACCAGCAGCCGGCCTGCGGCGCCATTGCCGCTGACGACGAGCCGCCGGGCGCGCACGTACACCGAATCGGCCGCGGTGCGCGGTGCGTCCGACTCGCCCTGGGCCCGCGCGACACGCGGCGCCGCGAGCGCCGCGAGCACCGCAGCGGCGCACGACGCCAACCCGACGAGGGCAGCACGGGCGGCGCGCGCGCGGATCCGAGTCGAACGCATCACCGGCAATGCCTCACGCGGCGCGGCGAATCGCCGCCGCGCCGCAGAGCGAAAGGACGAGCGTCGCCATCAACTGCTCGTCGGACGACACGCGGCTTCCCTTGAGCGCGGCGTCCGCGGCGAGCAGCGCGTCGAGCGCATGGTCGACCGCCTGCGGCGACCACTGCGCCGACGCGCGGGCGCAGGTGCCGGCAAACTCTCCCCAGGCCCGCCAGGGATAGACGCCCGTCTCTTTCAAGAGTCCAAATATATCGCTGCTCAACCTGCTCTCGCTCGCTCCGCGCTCGCGCGCCGCCTGCGCCCAGCCGATACCGAGCGTCTGCACGGTGAGCGCGATGACGAGGGGCACCGCGCCGCCCTTCGGCTGTTGTAGCACGGTCGGCAGCATCGCCAGCGCGGCGGCCGCATCGCGGCGCGCCACGGCGTCGAGAAAGTCTCCTGTCGTCTCACCCGGCCGCACGCCGACCACCGCCGTCACCGCCGCCTCGTTGATCGCCGCGCCGCCCGCGTAGCTGGCCAGCTTGTCCAGCTCGACTTTGAGCTGCGCGAGATCCGCACCGACCGCGTCCTGCAGCAGCGCCACGCCGCCTTCGGTGATCGGCGTCTTGAGATCATGCTCGGCGTAGTAGGCGATCCACTTCGGCACGCGATCGCCGGTCAACGGCTTGAACTCGAGCGACGCCGCCTTCGCCGTGAACGCCTTGTCCGCCTTGCCGCCGGCCGGCGACACGAGCAGCAGCAGGAGGTCCGAGGCCGGCCGCGCCAGGTACCGATCGAGCATCGCACGCGCGTCCTTTTTCAGCGCGCCGACGTCGCGCACCACGACGACACGGCGTTCGGCCATCATCGGCGGAGTGCTCACCGCCGTGCCGAGCGTCTCGGCATCGACGTCGCCGCCGCGCAGCATCTCGAAGTTGAAGTCACGCGTCGCTGGATCGGTCGCGACGTCGACGATGCGGCGGACTTCTTCCTCTTTCAGGTAGTCGTCGTCGCCATGAAAGTAGTACGCCGGCGCGAACGATCCCGACTTCACCGCGGAGCGGAGCGTTTTCGCGTCTATCACCGGCGACATGCGACCAATATACGGTCCGACACCGCTCGACGACAAAAAAAGCGCCGGCGTTTCGCCGGCGCCCAACAGATCACGTGCCTTCGCGACGGCTCAGCGCGCCGATTCGTTCTCGCGAAGATCCATGTTCGCGAAGTGGCCGGGGGCCTCGCCAGCCATGAGCACGGCCGGCCAGATCGGAATTCCCGTCGGCACCGACGCCACGAACGCCGCGTTCGCGATCGCCGCCGGAGGCGGCACCGGCTCGGGCGCCACGGCAACAGTCGGCGCGGGACTCGGCGCCGCAGCGGAATCGAAGTAGTGCATCGTTGCCACGCTCATGTACGCCACCGCGACGACTCCGGCCGCCAGCGCGGCAAACGCGCTCATCGACGCGAACGTAGCGCGCGGCGCGATGATGGCGTCGCGGGGCACCGGCCCGAGCTGCGCCAGACGCACGTTCAACCGCTGGACGAAGTCGCGCGACGGTTGAATGGGCGGAAGATTGCGAACGAGCAGCAGGCTGCGGCGAATCGCCGTATCGTGTCGCGAACATCGCGCGCACCCGATGACATGTCGCTGCATCGCGTCCATCTCGACGGCCGACAGCAGGTCGTCGACGAACGCCACATGCTTGTTCCGAAACTCGCGACAGTCCATCAGATAGCTCACCCTGGCTGCATCGTTCGCCCTCGGTACCCTGCGGTCAGCGGGCGGTTCCCAGCATACCAGCCTGTGCCCTTGCCCGCGAGGCCCCGCTCGAGAGGACCGATTGACCGACCGGAACGGCACGGCTCGCAAGCCGTAGACGTGGTGAGTGTCGTTCGTACGGGTGCGACAAGAAACGGGACCGCCATGCGGCGGTCCCGTTTTGCTCTGCTTGGGCGAGTCCAGCGTCAGTCGATCTTCGGCTCGATGATCGACGCGAACGCGTTGCGCGCGCGGTTGAGCCGCGATTTCACCGTGCCGAGGTTGCAGTCGGTGATCTCGGCGATCTCTTCGTACGACTTGCCCTCGAGCTCGCGCAGCACGAACACCTGCCGGTGATGCTCGGGCAGCTTCGCCACCGTCTGCTCGACCAACTCGCGCAGATGGCGCTTGCGGTACATGTCGTCGGGCCGCGCGGTCGTATCCTCGAACTGCAACGGCCGATCCTCGTCGTCCCAATTCCCCTTGATCGTCTGGAACAGCACGAGCGGATTGCGCGAACGGTTGCGCAGCTCGTTCTTGGCCAGATTGGACGCGATCGTGTAGACCCAGGTCGAGAACTTCTTCGTCCGATCGAACCGGTGGATGTGCCGGTACACACGGATGAAGACTTCCTGGACGAGATCTTCGGCCTTTTCCCGATCGCCGATCGTGCGGTAGATGAAGTTGAGCAACCGGGACTGATACCGCTCGACCAGCTCCTGGAACGCACGCTCCTCGCCGCCGAGGAACGAGGAAACGACACCCGCATCGTCCAGCGCCCGGAGCTTCTCTCGGACTGCCGTTCCCGGCAGTACCGCTCGCTTGATTGCGACCTCAGCCATGATGGCCCGTGCCCCCTTGGCACTGCTGAAAGGGTACGCCCTTGCAGACGCGACGGTTTCGCAACTGCCCCACGCCCAACATCTCGAACGACGGCCACTGGAAAAGCAGGCCGTATGCCCATTAGACGGAGCGGGGAACATTTCGTTAAGAGATTGCTCTATAACGAGTTGAGCGTTGAGAACCGAACGCGTCAGCATTCGGTATGCGTCCATTATTTGCGACGATTCGCGGCCCGCGGGCGCTGAAAGTGTCTCTGTTTTGACACAAGGCAACGGCTGAGCGGTTGCCGTGTTCCAACCGCGCCCGGCCGCTCGGGTTGCCGACCAGGTTGTCGATCCGCCGGCCTACCGGCTGGCTCGAAAGCCCGCGGCGAAGAGAATGCCGAGCGCCGTCTTCGCGTCCTTGATTACCCCGTCTTTGATCAACTGGAGCGCTCGGGACAGGGTCACCATTTCCACGCTCATGAACTCGTCGGCTTCGCGGGCGGCCTCTCCACGCTCGAGCTCGACGGCCATGAAGAGGTGAATCTTCTCGTCGGTGAATCCAGGCGTCGTGAACATCGTGAACAGGAATTCCATGCGCGCCGCGATGCAGCCCGTCTCTTCGCGCAGTTCCCGCTTGGCGCAGGCGAGCGGCGTCTCGCCCGGATCGAGTCGGCCGGCGGGAATCTCGTACAGGAATTCCTCGGCGGCGTAACGGTACTGTTTGATCAACAGCAGCTGCGGATCGTCGCCTGCCGGGTCGCTGAGAAAGGGGACGATCGCGCTCGCTCCGGGATGGCGGATCATCTCCAGCTCCCCCGTGGAGCCGTCGGGAAAACGAACCGTGTCGCGGTCGAGATTGATGATCCGGCCGGTGTACACGCGGTCGCTGCGCACCTGTCCCGGCTGCACGGCGGAGGCACCGCCGTCGCCGTCGCGCTCGCTCATGTCGTGGGCCGGCCGAGTGCGTCGTAAAGCCTGATCGGGCCGAAATGCATTCCATCGAGCGGCGCGCGCACGGTCGCCGGATCGCCCACGACGACCATCTGCAGCGCGTCGGGATGCAGGTAGCGCTGCGCCGCCTCGAGAATCTGTTCGGCCGTGATCGCGCGGACCCGGTCGCGATACCGGTCGTAGTAGTCGTCGGGCAATCCATGCAGCGCGACCGAAGCCAGCGCCGACGCGATCGCCGTCGTCGTCTCGAAGCGAATCGGAAACACGCCTTCGAGATAGCTCGTGGCGAGCGACAGCTCCTCGGGTGAGATGGCGACGGCGCGCATGCGGTCGATCTCACCCAAGATCTCGCGCGCAGCCGCGTCCGTCACGTCCGACTTCACCGCCGTGTGCACCGCGAACGGCCCGGCTTGGCGCCGCCACTCGAACGCGGAGAACGCGCCGTACGTGTAGCCGTGCGCCTCGCGCAGGTTCAGGTTGATGCGCGAGTTGAACAGGCCGCCGAGGACCGCGTTCATCACGTTCACCGGAAAGAAGTCCGGATGATTGCGCGGAATGCCGACGTGACCGATGCGGAGCTCCGACTGCGGCGCATCGGTTTTGGCGATGATGTGTACGGCGCGATCGCGCCGCGCCGGCAAGTCATCCGCCACGATGCGAGCCGCCGGCGGCGCGCTCCAATCGCCGAGCGCGCGGCGGGTCATCTCTTCGGCGCGCGCGGCGGTGATGTCGCCAGCCGCGATCACGGTGATTGCCGCGGGTACGTACCGCGCCTCGTAGAAGGTAAGGATGTGCTCGCGCTCAATTGCCTCGACGCTCGCTTCGTCGCCACCCTCGGGACGCGCGAATCGCGACGCCGGCGTGTAGAGAAAGCGGGTGAAGAGCTCGTCGGCCAGCCCGCGCGGCTCAGTGCGCAGTTGGAGGAGCTCCGCCTGGCGCTCAGCTTTGAGTCGTTCGACCTCGCGTTGACGGAACGCCGGCGTACGCAACACTTCGCCGAGCAGATCGAACGCTGCCGGTATGCGATCGGCGAGTGCGGTGACGGTGATGACCGCCACATCCCAATCCGCGTGGGCGTCGATCGACGCGCCGAGTTGCTCGAAGCGATCGGCAAGCTCGCCGCCGTCGCTCTTCTCGGTGCCTTCGATCAGCAGCTTGGCGACGAGCTGCGCGGTGCCCTCGCGGCCGGCCGCGTCGCACACCGCGCCGGCGTCGACGAGCACGGCGACCGTCACCAGCGGAAGCTTCGTTACCGGCGCCACGATCAACTCGAGTCCGTTCTCGAGCTTCCGCCGCTCGAAGCGCGGGAAGTGGTATTCGCGCCGCGGGCCGGCGGCGGGTCGCTTGCTCTTTGGAGGAGCGGCGGCGGTCATCGTTCCTCCGCCGCCGCGCCGGCGCCGACGAGCTCACCGGGGCTATTCTCTCGCGGCACGTAGAGCAGACTCGCGCGATTGTCTTCGCCCAAGCGCTCGCGCACGAACGCATTCACGTCGTCCGTCGTCACCGACTGGTAGCGATCAGGCTCGTCGTTCACGCGTGAGGGCTCGCCAAAGTACGTCGCGAACATCGACAGGCGGTCCGCCCGCTCCGCCGCTTCCTGCAGCGACGACACGAACATCGTGTTGATCACAGCCTTGGCGCGCGCCACCTCGACCTCGTCTACGCCATCGCGCTGCACCAGATCGATCTCGAACGCGACCTCCTGCTCGAGCTGCTCGGCGGCAACACCCGGCCGCGCCACGGCGTCGACGACCAGCAGGTCGGCGCCTTTGGACAGGTCGAAGGTGAACGCCGAGGCTTCGGCAGCGATCTGCCGGTCGCGCACCAGCCGGCGGCGCAGCCGACTGCCGTTGCGGAGACCGAGCACTGCGCCGCAGACGCTCGCCGCGAAATACTCCTCCGACCCGAACGCCGGCGACCGAAAGGCGAGAAAGAGCCGCGGCAGCATGATGTCGTCGGGCACCACTTCGCGCTTCCACTGACCGAATACCGGCGGCAGCGACATGTCGGGCAACGCCGGCTTGCCCGCGCCGCGCGGAATGCGACCGAAGTGCGTTTCGACGAAGCGCCGGGCCGCGGCAGGTTCGAAGTCGCCGGCGATCGACAGCACGGCGTTGTCGGGCGTGTAATAGGTCGAAAAGAACTGGCCGACGTCGTCGAGGCTCGCCGCAGTGAGATCGGCCATCGAGCCCATCAGCGAGTGGTGGAACGGATGCTCGGGCGGAAAGCAGAGCGCCGGCAGTTTTTCGGTCCAGGTCCCGTACGGCTGGTTGTCCATCGACCAGCGGCGCTCGTTCATCACGACGTCGCGCTGCGTGTCGAGCTTCTGCTGCGTCATCGCCGGCAGCAGCTTGCCCATCCGATTCGCTTCGAGCCAGAGCGCGAGCTCGAGCTGATTCGACGGCACGGTCTCGAAGTAGTTGGTGCGCTCCAACCAGGTCGACCCGTTGAGGGTGCCGCCGGCCCGCTGCACGAGCTCGAAGTGCTCGTTTGCGCCCACGTCTTCCGAACCCTGAAAGAGCATGTGCTCGAACAGATGGGCGAAGCCGGTGCGCCCCGGCCGCTCGTTTGCGGAACCGACGTGGTACCACAGGTTCACGGCCACGATCGGCGCCGTGTGATCCTCGGACAGCGTGACGAACAGGCCGTTCGGCAATCGAAAGGTTTCGATCGGAATGCGCATCGGTCTAAATTGCACCCCTCGGTTGGACACTGGAACCCTCGCGCCGCATCCCCGCACGAGATCTCGCGTGACAAGTCTGCTCGCATACATCGCCGTCGGGCTGGCGCTGTTCTACGTCGGGTTGGTGGCGATGGTGTGGTGGTTTCAGGATCAGATCGTTTTTCAGCCTCCGCGCGGCATTGCGCAAACGAGCGTTGCGGCCCGTCAAGTTCACTACCGCACGTCCGACGGACTCGAGCTCTTCGCGTACGTCGTCGGTCACTGCACCGAGCGCGCGCCCCTCGTCCTGGCCTTTCACGGCAACGCCGACGTCGCGCGCTGGCTCGTGCCCTGGGCCAACGAAGTGGTTCAGCGCACCGGCGCCTGTGTCATGCTTCCCGAGTATCGCGGGTACGACGGCGCCCCCGGCCGCCCGACCTACGCCGCATCGGCGCGCGACGCGCGGGCCGCGCTCGATTATGCACGCGATTCCCTGCACGTCGGCGCCGATCGGCTCGTGCTGTTCGGCCACTCGCTCGGAACCGCGATCGCCGCCGAGCTCGCCGCGGTCGCCGCTCCGCGTTCGCTGGTTCTGCAAGCGCCATTCTCGACCGCTCGCGCTATCGCGACGCGCAGCTTCACGCTCGCCGTCACCGGCCTCTGGTCGATCATCTCGCACGTCCACTTCGACACGCTCGCCCGCGTGCGCGCCCTCTCGAGCCCGGTGTGGGTCGCGCACGGCGATCGAGACATCGTGATCCCGGCGCGCATGGGGCGCGCCGTGTTCCAAGCGGCCGCGCGCAAGGGCGAGCTCCTCATCATCCCCGGGGCGGGCCACAACGACGTGCCCGGCGTCGGCGGTGCGGCCTACTGGACCTGGCTCGAGCGCGCCATCGACGCGCCGGCCGGCGCGTCGCTCATTCGCGACGATCGATCAGGAACGAAACCGGAACCTTGATCGACTCGGCGAGCGCGTACTTCAACGACTCGCGCCAGCTGTGAGAGATCGGGCTCGTTCGCGTCGGCGACGAATACGGCGTCATCCCGAACCGGCGCGCGAGGACGGACAGCCGCAGCATGTGAAACGGATCGCTCACGAGAATCACGGTGCGCGATGGCTCGGCGTCCATGAGCAACGCCACCTCCTGCAGCGACTCCGACGTCGAACGGCCGACGTTCTCGATCATGATCGCGCGCGGCGGCACACCGTGGTCGATCGCGTACTGCTGGCTCACGGCGGCTTCGCTCGTCGTATCGTGATCGCCGAAGCCGCCGGTGAAGATGATGAGCGGCGCCATGCGATGTCGCCACAGATCGATCGCATGATCGATCCGCGCGCGCAGCACGGGCGACGGCCGGCCGACATACTGCGCCGCGCCCAACACCACGATTGCCGCCGCGGGGCGCGCCGTGTCCCGCTGCTCCCAGTACAACACCCCGATCAGCGACACCAGCCAGACGCCCAGCGCGAGCACGCCGAGCGTCCAGCCAAGCCGCCACCAGTTGGTCCGCTGCCGAGGGAGCATCGTGTCGCTAGTGGTCGGCGCGATCGGCGTCGCTCGGCCGCGCAAAGACCAGCGTGAGGCGCGCGCCCTCCTGCGACATCATCGTCGGTTCCCACCCGCCCCGGCTCCGCTCGTTGAGCAGGTCGGTGAGCGCGTCCTCGTCGTCGCGCGTATGGCGTGTGAGACGCAGGATGACGGCCTGATATTCTTTCATGGGCGCGAAAATAGTAGTTTGCGCGCCATGGACACCACCCCCGCCTTTCCGACGCTGCGGATCGTCTCGCATCCGCTCGTTCAGCACAAGCTGAGCATCCTGCGCGATCGGGAAACGCCGACCAAGATCTTCCGCGAGCTGGTCGACGAGATTGCCATGCTGATGGCGTACGAGGCGACGAACGATCTCGCCGTCGAAGACGCAGCCGTCGACACGCCGCTCGAGCGAGCGGTTGGCAAGCGGGTGAGCGGCAAGAAGCTGACGCTCGTCCCCATCCTGCGCGCCGGCCTCGGAATGGTGGAAGGCATCTACCGCCTCGTCCCCGGGGCGCGGATCGGCCACATCGGGCTCTATCGCGACCACGACACGCTTCAACCGGTCGACTACTACTTCAAAGTGCCGGGCGACGCGCCGGAGCGCGATTTCTTCGTGCTCGACCCGATGCTCGCCACCGGCGGCAGCGCGGTGGCCGCGGTGAGCTCGCTCAAGCGCGCCGGCGCGGCGCGCATCCGCTTCATGTGCCTCGTCGCGGCGCCGGCGGGCGTTCAGCGGCTGTCCACGGCCCACCCGGACGTCCTGATCTACTGCGCCTCGCTCGACCGTGGCCTCAACGAGCAGGGATACATCCTTCCGGGGCTCGGCGACGCGGGCGACCGCTTGTTCGGCACGCGATAGCGCGCCGTCGGTCTTTCACATTCTCGGAACTGAGAACTGGCACGAAGCGCGAACGGGCGGGAGAATCTCTCCCGCCCGCGCTCCACGCCCCGCGCCCAACGTGTTACCCGAACCACTCCCGCGGACAGTCGCGCTGCTGGCGCGCCGCGTCGATGACCCACTGCTGCGTTTGTGCGTCCACGACCTCCGAGACCACCCGATCGAGCCAGGTCGTTGAAAGCTTCGTGTCCCCCACGCGCCTCCACAGCTCGCCGACCAGATAGGTCAGCACCGCCCGTTCGTCGCGCGCCACCCCGTCGAAGCTCTCCAGCGCCTCCTCGAACTTCCAGGCGGCCTTGCGTCTGAAGAACCGTTCCGCCTCGACGTCTCCCTCGTCGACACAACACCACGCAGCGCGCAGCAGCAGGTCGGCTACATGGCGCGCGTCCATCCCCTGCCACTCGGCCACCTTGGCCGCAGCTTCATACTTCTCTGATCCCGACAGCGTCCCGCACCCGATGCAGGGCGCCAGCTCGTTCCAGACCCGCTCCTTCAACACCGGCGACACTTCCGCATCATCCGTGAAATCCCGGTCCGCGCCAGAGTATCCGCACCGATTGCAGGTGTGGATCAGATACGGCAGCGGCTGCGTCCCAGCGGCGCGCTCGTGAAAATCCGTGCGCTTGCCGCCGAACGAGTTCGTCGATACCACCGACTGCGAGCGGAAGTGCGTCTCGCAGATGGGGCATTGCAATTCGATTTGCTGTAGCGTGGTCATCGGTGCTCTCCCGCCCTTCGTCCCGCCTTCCGAGGCATGGGAAGGGAAAAACTGTGCCATGCATCGGCACCGCCTCCGGCTCTTGTTCACCTTTGGGCGCGCCACTATCATTCCGCCTCCGAAAGAGCCAGTCGCGCCGACTTCCCCGCGCTCCGGTCGATGCTGATCAACCTGCTGCCCGACTTCTTCGCCGTACTGGATAGCACCGATCGCTTCGCCGCATACCAGCGCTACTTCGCCGGCCACCGCACGATCCTCGAGCCGTACTGGCAGAACTACGTCATCGATCCCGAAGGGCCGCACTTCGCCGACATCGTCCGCACCACCGTCGGCGCAGGCCGCACCGAACGCGCCGATCTCATCGCGATGCTCGAGCGCACCGATGTCGTCTCACTCGCTCGCGACACCGAACAGCAATGCCGCGAGCTTCTTGCCATGGATTGCGACGTCGACGTCGTCCTCATGGTCGGCGTCGGCGCCGCCAACGCCGGTGAGCTCGTCGTCGAAGGGCGCGGAATCGTCTTCGTCTGCCTCGAACACTTCACCGGCACGACGAATCCGAAGACCGACGGATTGGGCCTCGACCCCGAGCTGATCCCACTCTGGCTCGCCCACGAGATTGCCCACGTGGTTCGCTATACGTCGCCGTCCAGCCGCAGTGAGCTTCGTACGCGCGTCGACGACGCTGGCGGTTACTACTCCTATTGGAGCGCGGGGCGTCAAACCAGCCTGCGAGAGCTGCTCGTCAACGAAGGGCTCGCCGTGCACACATCGCGCGCGATCAGCCCGGGCCACGCGGCGTGGGAATACTTCGGTTACGAGCGCCGCCAGTACGCCGAGCTGCGACAGCTCGAGTCGATACTCGCGCGCGCGGTCGCCGCCGATCTCGACTCCACCGGGCTCGGCCTTCGCCTGCGCTATCTCTCCGGTGGCATGAGCGACGAAGCGCGCACGATCGACCGCTACGTTCTACCGGAACGCGCCGGTTACTATCTCGGCGCCCGCATGTGCGAGCCCGCGATCGCCGCGCATGGACTCGCCTGGGCTGTGCGCGCCAACGCGGTCGAGATCGCTGAGCTCGGTCGGGCCGCCGCGCTCAGCGCCTGACGGCGCCGTCTACTTTCCGACGCAGAAGCGCCGGAACAGCTCGTCCAGCACATCCTCCACGTCTATCGCGCCGATCAGGTCCTCGAGCGCGGCCGTCGCTTCGCGGAGATGCACGCCGGCAACCGGCGCCGGAAGATCGCCCGCCCCCCAACGCTCGCGAAATGCGCGCACTTCGGCCAGGGCACGGCCCACGGCGTAGCGATGCCGCTCGCGCGTGAGCAACGGCGCGTCCGCCTCGAACGCGTTCAAGCCGCCGCTCGCCGCAGACACGATCGCCGAGACGAGCTCATCGAGCCCCTCGCCAGTCTCAGCGCTGACGCGGATTGCCGCATGGTCGCCGCCCCAAGCTGAATTCTTCGCTTGCCCGCCGACGGCGAGATCGGCCTTTGTTCGCACCTCGATGCGCGGCGCCATCGTGCGTCCTTCCGTCGCCGCCATGCCTTGCCCGAGACTCGCCGCGTCGTCGCCGCAGACGAGCACCACTGACGCCCGGTTCAGGTACGACGTGCTCACCTCGACGCCCAGTCGTTCGACCGGATCTTGAGTTTCGCGAAGTCCGGCGGTATCGACCAACCGAATCGGGAGCGTCGGCGTGTCGATCACCGCTTCGATCGCGTCGCGCGTCGTGCCGGGAATGTCGGTGACGATGGCGCGATTCTGCCCGACGAGTGCGTTGAAGAGCGACGACTTGCCGACGTTCGGCGCCCCGGCAAGGACGACGAGCGCGCCGTCGCGGACGAGCTCGCCGGCGCGCGCAGTGCCTTCGAGCATTTCGAGATCTCGAATCAGCTCATCGGCGGCTCCAAGAATGCGCGCCGCCGGAACGGGGCCGTCGTCCTCTTCCGGAAAATCGATGTCGTAGGCGATCAGTGCCTCGAGGCGGATCGCCGCGTCGCGCAACGCGAGCACGCGACGGCTCAACCCGCCGTCGAGCTGCCGCAGCGCCGTCCGCTGGGCCGCGCGCGAGCTCGACTCGATCAGGTCGCCCGTCGCCTCCGCTTGCAAAATGTCGAGCTTGCCGTTGAGCACGGCGCGTCGGGTGAACTCGCCGGGCTCGGCGAGCCTCGCCCCGCGCGCGATCAGCGCGGCGACGACCGTCGTCGGCACGACCAGCCCGCCGTGCGTGGTGATTTCGACCGCATCCTCGCCGGTGAACGACGCCGGCGCGTCGTATCGAACGACCACCGCCTCGTCGAGCGCGGCGCCCGAAGCATCGCGAATGCGGCACACCACCGCTGTGCGCGGCGCCGCGGGGAACGGCTCGGCTGCCGCGCGGGCGATTCGGTGCGCGTCGGGGCCGGACAGTCGTACGATCGCCAGCGCGCCGCGGCCAGCCGCCGTTGCCTGCGCGACGATCGTTCCCGTCGGGTGGAGCGGGGAGCCGGCCGCGTCGTTCATGGTGAGCGTTCGTGAATGATCAGTCTGGCACCTCGAGCGCCTCGCCCGGCTCGACGATCCGCACCGCCCCGGCGAGATGATCCGACGCCAGCCGCTCGCGCAGTCGGCGGATCGCGTCGTGCGCCGTCGCCGTGACGTGCCGAAACGTTCCCCAGTGATACGGCATCAGCACCCGCGCCCGCAACCGTTCGAACAGCGTGAGGGCGTCCTCGTGCGTCAGGTGGCCTTTGGAGAAGCCCGGCTTCCACCACGGCGCATAGCCGATCGGCAGCAGGGCCACATCGAGCTCGCGGCCGTTCTTCCAGAGCACCCGCTCCACCAAGTGGTGCGTGTCCGCGACGAGCGCCGTATCGCCGGCGAAGAATGCGGTCTGACCGCCGTCGAGCAGATACATGTTCGCCGAGCTCCGCCAGCGGTCGAAGCCGTAGCGGTTTCCGCGGTGCGTTGCGCTCGCCGCATAGATCGTCACGCGGCCCACCCGCGCGCTTTCGCCCGGCGCGATCGGCGCGGCGTGATCGAACCCCAGGCGGCGAAGCCAGCGCGCGATCACCGGCGGGGCGTACAGCGGAACCGTGCGCGGCAGCCGTTCCAGCGAGTCGAACGACAGGTGGTCGGCGTGGGCGTGCGTGAGGAGGAGCGCGTCGAGCGCCGGCAGATCTTCCAGGGCGATCCCCGGCGCGGCGACGCGTGGAAGGATGCGCCCGAGCTTGGGGTCGAAGTTCGGATCGGTGAGAATGCGCGTGCCGGCCAACTCGATGAGCAGCGTCGCGTGGCCGATGTACGTGATCTTCATGCCGTCGGCCCTGGCGCGATGACCGTGCCGCCGCGCCGCGCCTGCGCCGGTACACCGCGGCACAGGCGCCGGGTGATGCCGCTAAGTTCGTCGCGCCGCGGGGGCGGGGACCGTCGTGACGCGCATCTTGGCACGCTCGCGCGTCGCCATCACCTGCTGCGGCAGCGATGCGATGTTCTGTACCGCGTAGTACAGGTTGAGCCCCGACGAGAGGTTGAGGAACATGAGCGTGAACATCGCCGGCATCATGTAGGCCATCATCTTGGCCTGCGGGTTCGGCGGCGCCGCCTTGATGCCGATCCACGACATCACGAACATCGACAGCCCCATCACGATCGGGGTGATGTAATACGGATCGCGCAGCGAGAGATCGGGCATCCACAAGAAGGGCACGCCGCGCAGCTCGATCGTGCTGCGCAGCACGAAATACAGCGCGTACAGGATGGGCATCGGCAGCAGCATCGGCAGGCACCCGAGCATCGGGCTGAACGGACTCATGCCGTGCGCCTGATACACTTTGACCAACGCCTCTCGTTGCTTGTCCGGCTCGGACTTGTACCGCTTCTGGATCTCCGACAGCTCCGGCTGCAGGCGCTGCATCTGGATGCTCGTGCGCATCGACCGCTGGTAGAGGGGCCAGAGCACCACTCGAATCGCCACACCGAAGATCACGAGCACCCAACCGTAGCCCAGGTGCGTCTGTTTCTTCATCCAGAGAAGTGTCCGCATCGTGATCGACGAAAACGGCTGGACGACGGCGTGGAGGATGCCGGCGTACGGATTCACGTTCTCTAAATCGTTGCCGAGGCTGCGGAGCGTCTCCAGCGACTGCGGCCCGACGTAGAGGTCGAACGCAAACTGTCCGTTCTCGAGGCCCACGGCGGTCGTCGCATAGGCCACCGGCGCGATCTTGCCTGTTCGCGGCCCGCCGCGCATGGTGAGCCCCCGAAAGATTCCGCCCGCCGGCGTGCCGACCGGTTTCATCAGCGCCACGAGCCAGTACTTGTTGCGCGCGGCGACCCACTGCATCGAGCCGGAGTCAGGCCGAACCTCGTTCTGATCGAGCTTGCCAAACGGAATGCTCGTCACGTCGCGCAGCGGAATCTTGTAGGCGTAGGCGAGATTGCGCTGATCGTCCACCGTGTCGGCTTCCGCCGAGCGAAGCTCGCTTGGCAGATCGATCACGAGCGACGAGCCTTGCGGCGCGTTCATCACGGAACCTCGAACGCTCGTCAGATACGGAGTGGGCTTCGGCTGATACGTGAGCGTCAGCGCGGGGCTCGTCGCCGTGAAGGTCGTCGAGTCTCCGTGTTGCTGCACCGCGAAATGCACGGTGTCGAGCGGAATCGTGTCGTGCCCGAGCGCGAGGCGATAGTGAAGCAGCGGCCCCGCCGGCGATTCGACCGTCACCAGACTGTCGCGATGATTCGGTCGAAGCTCACGAAACCCGACCATCGTCACGGCGACCGGCGCCGCGCCCGGATTCGCGTAGGCGGTTCGCGTCGTGTCGGTCTTCGCCACGACCGTTTCAGTTGGTCGCCACGGCGCAAGGACCGTTGTCGTCGGCGCAGAAGTCGCAGGGCTCGCCGCGCCGGATGTGGGTGCGGTCGGCGGCGCCGCCGGCTGTTGCGCCGTGGTCGCCGCGCCAGTTGCGGCGCTCCGATGGCTCGTGTCGGCCGCCGACGTGCTGTCTGCCGCAGCGGACACGGAGCGGCGCGGCGAAAACAGCCGCGGGACGATCACCAACACGAGCGCCATCAACACCAGCGCCAGAAGAGTGCGTCTATCCATTCGAGAAGTACCAGACCTCAAGGAACCGGATCGTATCCGCCTGGACGGAAGGGGTGGCACCGCGCGATCCGACGTAGCGCGAGCCAACCGCCGCGCCATGCGCCGTGCCGCTCCAGCGCCTCGATGGCATAGGCGGAGCAACTTGGATAATAGCGGCACGAGGCCGGCAGCAGAGGCGACAACGTCACCTGATAGGCCCGGACCGCGAGCACCAGAACCGTACGCATCGAGACTATGCTTTCGTTTCGGGTTCCGCGGCGCTTGCGAGCCGCTCCGCCACGGTTCGAACGTCTGCTCCGAGAGCGGCGAAGCTCGCGCCATACGCTTCGCGCCGAGCACGAATCACGATGTCCGCCGTTGGCGCGCTAGAGATGACCGGCAGCAGCGTCGTGCGCACGAGCTCGCGCAACCGGCGCTTCAGCTTGTTGCGATCGACGGCCGACTGTTGATGCCGCGGCACCACGAGCCCGACCCGCGGACGCACGAGAGGGGAAGCGGTGGTTCGGACGTCGAGATGCATGGTCCGAATGCGCTTCCCCTCCCGAATGACGGCCTGCAGATCGTCGCCCCGCGTCAGTCGAACCTGGCGCGGAAAACCGAGCTCGCCCTTACGCCCCGGCGTACTTGCTGGGGAGTTTGACGGTGAGACGCTTGCGTCCCTTCTTGCGACGACGGCTGAGTACTTCACGTCCCCACTTCGTTTCCATGCGCGTTCGAAACCCGTGGGTCTTGATACGGCGCTTGTTGCGAGGACGGTAGGTCGGCTTACCCATGAAAAACTCCCAAAAGTGCAGTGCGAAGGAGCGGCGATTGGAGCGTAAAGCTATTCCCGTGCAGGGGATGGATCAAGTGAGCGATGACGCCGTCGAGTAGGGCGCATGGGAAGGCTCACGCACGCAATGAAGTGAGATTGCTTTTTCCACATCGTCGGCCTAGCTTCGCTCCCCCGCGCTCGCCCCCTCGCCCGACCAAATGACGCTGACTGCCCACGAAGCTTGGAGCCGCCTGCTCGACCGCGCTCGCGCAGAGCTTCCGGAGCAGACATTCAAGACCTGGCTCGAGCCGACTGAGGCACTCTCCCTCGATGAGGGAATCATCTATGTCGGCGCACCGGACCAGTTCGCCGCCGACTGGAACGAGTCCAAGCACGCCGATTTCCTCGCCAGCCTCGCGCCCATCGCGCTCGGCCGGCCCATGACTGTGGTCTTCAAGGTCACCGAGGAACGGCGTGCGCGTCCGCAAATGGATCTATTCGTCACGGCTCCACAAAAGCCTCAGGTAGCGAGCCAGAATGGCGCCAAGAACTCGCCACCATTAAGTGATCGGTACACGTTCGACTACTTTGTCATTGGGAAGTCCAACGAACTGGCAGCGGCTGCGGCCCACGCTGTCGCGCAAGCGCCGGGCAAGGTCTACAACCCCCTGTTCATTTACGGCGATACCGGCCTGGGCAAGACCCACCTCATG
This sequence comes from Gemmatimonadaceae bacterium, assembly GCA_035572355.1. Taxonomy (GTDB): domain Bacteria; phylum Gemmatimonadota; class Gemmatimonadetes; order Gemmatimonadales; family Gemmatimonadaceae; genus JAQBQB01. Next base: position 13,091 of record DATNAT010000111.1, on the reverse strand, counting down.
CAGGCCATCGCCCACGAGATCGTCCAGCGCCGCCCAGAAACCCGCGTCACTTTCATCGGTACCGAGCAGTTCACCAACGAGCTCGTCGCGGCCATCCAGAACCGCACCAACGCCGACTTTCGGCGGCGATTCCGCGAAACCGACCTCCTCCTCATCGACGACGTGCACTTCCTCAAGCGCACCGAGGCGACCCAGGAGGAGTTCTTTCACACCTTCAACGCGCTCTACGAAGGCGGCCGCCAGATCGTCCTGACGAGCGATCGACCGCCCTCGGAGATTCCAGGCCTCGAGGCCCGGCTCGTCTCCCGCTTCCAGTGGGGCATGGTCGCCGACATCGAGATGCCGGACCTCGAGCACCGCATCGCGATTCTCAGGCAGAAGGCGCATCTCGACCACCTCGAGCTCACCATCCCGGAAGAAGTCGTTCGGTTCATCGCTGAGAACGTGCGGTCGAGCGTGCGAGAGCTCGAGGGGTCGATCATCAAGCTGCTCGCCTACGCGTCGCTCAAGCACCGCGAGATCACGGTCGAGGTGGCGCGCGACGCGCTCCGCGACAAGCTCCGGGCCGCCGAAGCTCTCGCGCCGGCTGGACCGGCTCTCAACGCGTACGCGATTCAGCAGGCGGTCGCCAAAGAGTGGGGGGTCACCACCGAAGGCCTGCGCTCCAAGACGCGCACCAAGAACCTCACCGTCCCTCGGCAGGTCGCGATGCACCTCATGCGCGAGCTCCTCAGCATGCAGCTCGTCGAGATCGGCGCCGCCTTCGGCGGACGCGATCACTCGACGGTGATTCACAGCCTGGAGCGCGTGGCGGCGATGGCAAAGGAAGATCCGACGTTCGCGCAACGGCTGGGAAAGACCCTGGTCGCGTTGGAGGCGCTCCGGCAATGAACATGACGCGCCCGCGCGGGGACATGTTTTCCACAGATCTTCCCGGCTTTCCAACTCGCTCGACCATCGCCCGGCCATCGCGCGGGGAGAACGCACGTTGCCCACACGCCGTCCACAGCGCTCGGTATAGTCGAACTGCTTGATTCGATGTAAGTTCCAGCGGTTTTCCACGCTTCAACAGCCTCTACTACGACTACTAGTTAATATCTCTTTCTAGAGTACTAGTAAGGTCGCGCGGTTTTGAACAACAAGGAGCGGTGATGCGGTTTACGATCTCCCGGGAAAAGCTGCAGGAGGGTCTTGCCGCGGTCACCGCGAGCATTCCGACAAAGACCACCCTGCCGGTGCTCGCCAACATCATGGTCGAGGCGACCGATAAAGGGATTCGCCTGTCAGGCACCGACCTGGACATCGCCGTCACCACCGAGGTCGCTGCCGATGTCGAGATGCCCGGCGCGATCACCATTCCTGCCAAGAAGCTGAGCGAGATCGCGCGCGAGCTGCCACCGGCACCTGTCCGCATGGCGGCCGCCGGCGAGCAGCGGGTGACACTCGACTGTGGCCGGTCGCACTTCAAGATTCTGGGCCTTCCGCGCGACGAATTTCCCGCCTTCCCGTCCGTTCGCTTCAACGAGAGCTGGCGAATCCGGTCCGGCGATCTGCAAAAGCTCATTCAGCACACCTCCTTCGCGGTCTCGAACGAAGAGAGCCGGCCGATTCTCAATGGGGTGCTCTGGGAGCTCAAGCCCGAGAGCATGCGCATGGTGGCGACGAACGGGCACCGGCTGGCCAAGATGGAGCTGCCGATCACGTCGTCTGGTGCGCCGGCGACTGACATGATCGTGCCGCCCAAGGCGCTCGAACAGGTGCGCCGCCTCTTTCCGGAAGACGAAGAGCTGGAGATCGCCAAGGGTGAGAATCACCTCGGATTCCGCTCGCCGTTCACCGCCGTGTTCACCCGGCTGATCGAGGGGCCCTACCCGCCGTACGAGCAGGTCATCCCCAAGGACAACAACCGCGTCGCGATTGCCGACCGGACGGCGCTCACGAGCGCGCTCCGCCGCATGTCGATCATCGCCTCCGACCAGACGCACCGCATCCGCCTTTCCTTCAATGCCGGGATGCTCAAGTTCAGCGTTCAGACGCCAGACCTCGGCGAGGCGACCGACGAGCTTGCCATTCGATACACCGGCGACGCGCTCGACATCGGCTTCAACGCGAACTATCTCCTGGAGATTCTCCGCTACATTCCTACCGACGAGGTGCGGGTGACGCTCAAAGCCCCGGAGCGCGCCGCGACGTTGGAGCCGGAAGGGTGGGCCGATCCGGCGTCGTACCTCTGCCTCGTCATGCCGCTGCGCCTGCTCGACTGAGCGTCGCACGTTCGTTCTCGCCCTCCCCCTCCCCGAGCGGAGGAAGGAAGCGGGTGGACCATGTTGAGTCTCATCACGCTCCTCCAGGGCCTGGGGCTGGCGTACGCAGCCGGTCTCAACCTGTATGCGGCCGTGGCCGTCACCGGCCTCGCGGTGCGCTTTGGTTGGGTGCAGAACGTTCCGTCGACGATCGACAGCTTCGGCAACATCGTCGTCATCGTCATCGCGGTCGCGCTCTATCTCGTCGAGTTCGTGGCCACGCTCGTGCCAGGCGTGGCGTCGGCTTGGGAGACGCTGCATAGCCTCATCCGCCCGCCCGCGGCGGCGGTGCTCGCCGCGGCCACGGCCTGGCACGCGGACCCGGTGATCGTGCTCGTCGCCGCGCTCCTCGGCGGCGGCATCGCCATCACGACCCACACCACCAAGCTCGGGCTCCGCTATGCGATCGACACGTCGCCGGAGCCGCTGACGAACGCGGTCACCAACCTCGCCGAGCTAGCGGTGGTGTCCGGCGTGGCGATCGGGGTCTGGCACCATCCGGTGATCACGCTCATCGTCGCCCTGATCGTGCTCGCCTTCCTCGTCATGATGGTGCGGCTCATTTGGCGAGCGCTGCGCCAGGTCTTCTCCGGTCGATGGATGCCCGCTCCCGGCCTGATGCAGGCGCCGCGCGTCATGGAGCGGCGGGGCGGCGCCCATGACGACGCCGAGACCATCGAACCATAATAAAAGAACGCAAAAAAACGGCGCGCCCCGAAGGGCGCGCCGTGGTCGGCAGGCTGTAAGCCGGGTTCTGTCCGGCGGCTCGCGCCGCCGGGGCAGTCATTCCTCTCGGAGCGCAGTCGCCTGCGCCCTCCAGCAGCCTACCCGCAGCGTCTTGGTCGAGGTGGGCGCCTCTCGCTGCTTATTTGGCCTTGCTCCCGCTGGGGTTTACCCTGCCGCGTCTGTTGCCAGCCGCGCGGTAAGCTCTTACCTCACCTTTTCACCCTTGCCCGATCCGAAGATCGTCGGCGGTGTATTTTCTGTGGCACTGTCCGTCGCCTTCGGCAGAATGCCGCCGGCGCCCAGGTGTTACCTGGCAGCGCGCCCAATGGAGCCCGGACTTTCCTCGATCCACCAACCGGCTGTCTCGCGAAAACCGGCCGGCGGATCGCGACCGCCCGCCTGACGACCACGCTGCAATATAGTGCCCCGGCTGACGAGCGCATGACATCGTTCGATTAGGTTCGCGGTCAATCGAGCCGACGACGACTCGAACTTCGACGCCCCGCATCGAAGCACCTCGAACGACATCGAACGAGCTCGATCTCATGTACCGCCCACCCGCGGGTCCTCGCCGACCGGTTCCGGTCGCCACCGTACTCACCCCCATCGAGCGGCTGCGCGTCGACGCGGCCGGCGAAGGCGCCTACGAGACGATCCACCGCGACAACCTCACCGAGGTTGTTGAAGATCTCAAATCGAATCGAGCCACCGCGGTGCTCGTCTCGGTCGCGCGCTGCGACCAGCGGGGGCAGGCCGGCGTCGCCGCGCTCGTCCGTGAGTTTCCGCGCGTCCCCACCGTGGCGCTGCTCACGGAGCTCGATCGCTCGACGCCGCGCGCCATGCTTTCCCTCGGCTCGACGGGACTTCGCCAGCTCGTCGACGTCCGCGAACCGGCCGGCTGGCGCGAGCTCCGCAGCTATCTGCTGGCGGCGCGCGGCGAGGACATCCAACGCCAGGCGCTCGGCCAGCTGGCAATCGATCTCTCCGGCGTGCCGCGCGACTGCTGGCGATTCTTCGAAGCGCTCTTTCTCGCGCCTGCACCCGTCAGCACGGTACGGCGCCTCGCCGAGCGTCTCGAGGTGCTCCCGAGCACCCTGATGAGCCGGTTCTTTCGCGCCGAGCTCCCGGCGCCGAAGGCCTACCTCGCCACGGCGCGTCTCGTTCGGGCCGCGAGGCTGTTCGAGAATCCCGGCTTCTCGGTCGCCAACATCGCCAACCATCTCGACTACTCGTCGCCGCAGAGCTTCGGCCGCCATGTGCGAACGCTCATGGACATGACGGCGGGCGAATTCCGGGCCCGCTACGATGGCGAAGGAATGCTCGAGCACTTCCGGCTCACGCTCGTCCTTCCGAACCTCGCGCGCCTTCGGCAACTCCGTCCGCTCGATCCGTCGTGGGGCGCGACCTACGCGCGGAGCCTCGTCCAGTGAGTCGTCCGACGGCGGCTCAGGGGCCGATCCGGGCGACGACTTCGGCCGCGCGCACGAGGGACACCGCCTGTACCCCCGCCGAACGCAGCGCGTCCACGCCCCCCTCCTCGCGGTCGACGAGGGCCAACACGCCCAGCACCGTTCCACCGGCGGCGCGTACGGCGTCGATCGCTTTGAGCGCCGAGCCGCCGGTGGTGATCGTGTCCTCGATGACCACCACGCGGTCGCCATTCCGGAACGGACCCTCGATCAATTTCCCGGCACCGTGCTGCTTCGCCTCCTTGCGCACGGTGAACGCGCGGAGCGGCCGGTCGGTCGCCGCGCTTGCATAGCTGATCGCCACGGCCATCGGGTCGGCGCCCATCGTGAGCCCGCCGACGGCGTCCGCCAGCCATCCGGCGTCGCCGATCGCCGACAGGCCGAGGGGCCCGATCAGCGTCATGCCGTCCGGGCTCATCGTCGTCAAACGCGCGTCGATGTATAGCGAGGACTGACGTCCAGATGCTAACGTGAACGTGCCGAGCTTGGCGGAGCGCGCCGCGAGCAGTGCGATGAGGTCGTCTCGTCGTGTCATGTCGATGGCAAGGATTCGGCGCGAGCAGCTTGGTGCACGCCCATTCCGACTTTTCGGTCAGCGTCTCGAAGACAATAATGCCACGGACGTCCGTCGCGCGCCTCCCTGCCGCTGGGTTCTCGCTGCTGCTCAGCCTCGCATTGCTGCTGTTGATCGGCGGCCTGTTCGCCGCCGATCGCGCCGCGATGCGCGCGACGCAGAGTGAGACGCGCATCGACGCCGAACAGTCGAGTCTCGCCGTGAGCGAGGCGATCGCGGCGCGGATCGCCATGCGCCTCGCGCAGGGTGGACCGCCGGGCTTGACCAGTCTGTTCGGCGACTCCGCCGTCGACGCGGTCGTGCGTCGCGGGCCGGCGAGCCGCGTCGCGTCGGCGGTCGTGTTCGGCCGCGACACAACCCTGCTCGTCGGCTCGCGGCAGGCCCTAGCGTCGGGCGTGCTCGCCTCGGCGCCGCTGCACATCGGCGGTCCGGCGGTGAGTCTACCGCCCGTGGATTTTCTCGTGGCGCACGACGCGTTCGATGCGCGTCGCGGCATGCTCTGGCTTCTGGGATTGGCGACGATCGGACTTCTCTTATTCGGCATCGTTCGCGAGCGCCGCCAGGCGGTGCGCGCCGCGGAGCGCTCGGCGGAGCTGGAGCGATTGTACAGCGAGGTCGCGCGCGCCAACACGGCGAAGAGCGAATTCCTCGCCAACATCTCGCACGAGCTCCGCACGCCGCTCAACGCCATCGTCGGTTTCGTCGAGCTGCTCAAGGACGGCGTGTACGGAGACCTGTCGCCGCGCCAAGTACCGCCGGTCGATCGCATTGCCGCGTCGGCGACGCATCTGCGCCACCTCGTCGACCAGGTGTTGGACATCGCGAAGATCGCAGCCGGCCGGCTCGAGGTGCATCCCGAGACGCTGGTGCTGCGTCCGTTCGTGCTCAACATCGCGAGCGAGCTCGAATCGCTGATCAACGAGCGCGGACTCAGTCTGTCGATCGCCGTCGGTGCGTCACTGCCGCGGGTGCGAACCGACCCGACGCACCTCCGTCAAATTCTCGTGAATCTGATTGGCAACGCCGTCAAATACACGCCGACCGGCGGCATTGCGGTCCGCGCGCGGCTCGTCGGTCTCGTCGCCGCACCCGGCGCGCCGCCGCGGCGCCACACGCCGGAAGATCCGGTGCTCGCCGCGCAGTCGCCCGACTCGCGGCGCGTCTGGATCGCGCTGCAGGTGGTCGATACCGGCGTCGGCATCGCACCGGACGATCAGGCGCGCATCTTTGAAGAATTCGAACAGGTGAACGCCGGTCCGCGCGGCGAGTCAATGCAGCGCGGCACCGGACTCGGGCTCGCCATCTCGCGGCGGCTGGCCCAGCTCCTCGGCGGCGATCTGCGCGTCGACAGCCAGCTTGGGAAGGGCTCGACATTCACGCTCTGGCTGCCGATCCATCCCGCTGATCTCGAGCCGATGATGGAAACACCTGCCAGCGCGACGCAGGCGGTGAGGTGAGCGCGCGGCCGTGGCGGCCGCGGGGCCAGTTCCCGGTTCAGTCTTTCTTGCGAAACATCGAGGCGAACCTCGACGCCAGTCCGCGCTTCTCGTCGTCGGCCGGCGCGCTCGCCGCGTTGCAGAACTCGCTCGCCAACGTGAGCACATCGTCGAACCGTTTGACCGGATCCTTGCTCAAACCGCGCATCACGACCGCCTCGACGGCTGGCGGAAAGCGAAGGCCCGGCTTCGCCTGATTGATTGGAATCGGCGGCTGCGACAAGAGCTGGGAGAACATCTCGCGCGGCGTTTTTGCTGGAAAGGGCAGACAGCCGGTGAGGAGGAAATAGGCGATCGTCGCGAGACTGTACTGATCGGCCAGCGGACCAACGAGCTCGCCCGACAGCGCTTCGGGCGCCACATACATCAACGTTCCAACGAAAAATCCGGCGCGCGTGAGTCGCTGCTCCGGGGAGATGTCGGTGTCGGTCGCGATGCCGAAGTCGAGCAGCTTGATCGCGCGCGTCTCCGGATCGTACATCACGTTGTCCGGTTTGAGATCGCGATGCACGATGCCGACGGCGTGCGCGGCGTGCACTGCATCGGCGATCTGCCGAATGATCGTGCACACCTCGTCGACGGGCAGCGGTCCCTGTCGCTTGGCGTACTTCTCGAGGATCTCGCCGGCCGCCCACTCGATGGCGAGAAAGTGCATGCCGGGACCGGCTTCACCGATCTCGATCGTCCGGACGACGTTCGGATGTTGCACCCGTTCGCCATAGCGCGCCTCGCGAAGAAAGCGCGCGACGGCGGTGCGATCCTGGCGCAGCTTTTCGCGCAGCACTTTGACCGCGACGGTGCCGTGATCCGAATGCTGCGCGCGGAAGACGGCGGAGGTTCCCCCCTCGCCGACTTCACTCTGCAGCGCGTAACCGGCGATCGTCTGGCCGACGAGGCTCTCACGGGGCACGGGGCGAACCTAATCGTGGCCCATTCAGGTAGCAAGCAGACGGTCCCAACCTCGCTTGACAAATAGACAAAGCGCTCCTATATAGGGCCCCGCAAGCCAGGCGGCTTGCCCAGCACCGCAGTGCAGGATCGAATCACCCCGCAGGAGGCAGCTCGCATGGCCAGAGGGAAGGTGAAATGGTTCAATGATGCCAAGGGATACGGCTTCATTGAGCAGGACACCGGGGAGGATGTGTTCGTGCACTTCTCCGCGATCAGCATGGAAGGCTTCAAGACGCTCGCCGAGGGCCAGGAGGTCGAGTTCGAAATCCGCACCGGCGAAAAGGGGCTTCACGCCGCGAACGTCACTCGAGTCTGACGTCGGCCGCCTCCACGAACGCATGACCCTGCACCCGCCCGCCAGCAATGGCGGGCGGTGCTGTTTTTTGGCCGGTGCGCTCGCCGATTCGGCGCAGGGATTGTTGCCCGCTCACCCGCGCCCGACCTTTCGACCAGCCCATTAAGCCGTTGTCGGCGCGCAACAGTGCGCGATCGCGCGTGCCGCCGCCCGCTCCTCGTCCCTCGCTTTCCGCCTCGTGCCCTCGCCTCCGAGCTCGCCTCGTCTTTTTCTCGTCGACGGCTACGCGCTGATCTATCGCGCGTTCTTCGCGCTCATCTCGCGTCCCCTCACCACAGGCCGCGGCGAGAACACGTCGGCTGCCTGGGGGATCGTCAACTTCCTCCACCGCCTCCTCGAAACGCACAAGCCCGACTACCTCGGCTGGGTGCACGACTCGGGACTCTCGTTTCGCCACGAGCGCTACCCCGCGTACAAGGCGACGCGCGAGAAGCTCACCGAAGAGCTGCAGTCGGACTTCGATCGCGGCATGGAGCGGATCTGCGACATCCTCGACGCGCACCACATTCCAATTCTTGCATTGGAGGGTTATGAAGCCGACGACGTCATCGGCACCCTCGCCAAGCAGGGCGTCGAACGCGGCGTGAACGTCGTCGTCGTGTCGGGCGACAAGGATTTCCAGCAGCTCGTGCGGCCCGGCCTCTGGCTCCTCAATCCGGGCCGCGGCGGACCGGCCAGCATCGAGGAGCAATGGGTCGACGTCGGCAACGGCAGCGAACGGCTCGGCGTGCCGCCTGCCCACGTCATCGACTATCTCGCGCTGCTCGGCGACTCCTCCGACAACGTGCCGGGCGTCAAGGGCATCGGCGAGAAAACCGCACAGGAGCTCGTCAACTCCTACGGCACGCTCGAGAATATCCTCGAGCATGTCGGCGAGATCACCAAGAAGCGGCCCCGCGAAGCACTGCTCGAGCAGCGCGACATGGCACTCCTCTCCAAGGAGCTCGTCACCATCCGCGACGATCTGCCGATCACCCTCGATCTCGACGCCATGCGGCTTGCCAGACCCGACTACGCGCGGCTCCGCGGTCTCTACCTCGAGCTCGAGTTCCACACGCTTGCCAAGAACGCGGCGGCGGCGGCGGACGTCGCGGTCGGCGAGGGCAGCGCGGTCGATGCGACGACGTCGGAAACCGCGGCAACGGCCGGCAGCGAAATTCCCGCGTCACCGCCGCTCAACTACTCCATCGTCGACACACCGTCCGAGCTCGAGCGCGTCGTGGCGCGCGCGCGCGAAGTCGAGCACATCGCCGTCGATACGGAGACCGTCATCGACCCGACGGCGCCGCAAGACGTCGATCCTCTCCGCTCGTCGATCGTCGGCGTCACGATCGCCGTCGCGCCGGGCGAAGCCTACTACTTTCCGCTCGCCCATCGCGCCCGCGCCGACAGTCAAGTCGACTTGGGCCTCGCCGATGCGCCGCCGCCGAGCGATGCGCCGGCGAAAGCGCGCGCCAAGAAAAGTGCCGAGCCGGCGAGCATCGCCGCGCGGGCCCTCGCTCGCGGCGACTATCCGATCAAGAACCTGCCCCCGATCGACAGCCCCGAGACGGCGCCGCTCAAAGCGCTGCTCGAAGATCCGTCGGTGCGTAAGACGGCGCAGAACGCGAAGTACGACATGCTCGCGCTGCGCGTCGCCGGCGTGACGCTGCGCGGCCTCGACTTCGACACGATGATCGCGAGCTACGTGCTCGACCCGGGACGCCGGTCGCACGGTCTCGATCTGCTCTCGCTCGAATTCCTCGGCCACAAGATGACGAGCTTCGAGGAGCTCTGCGGCAAGGGCAAGGAGTTCATCCCATTCGATCAGGTGCCGATCGAATGCGCGCGCGACTATTCGTGCGAGGACGCCGACATGACCTGGCGTCTGCGCGCGCTGTTCGAGCCGCAGCTCGAGACGCTGCAGCTGGCCACGCTCTTTCACGATGTCGAAATTCCGCTCGTCGAGACGCTCGCCGAGATGGAGTGGACCGGCATCACGATCGACGTCGACTGGTTCGCCTCGCTAAAGATTCGGTTCGAGCGCGAGCGCAAGCGCGTCGAACAGGAGATCTACGCGGCGGCGGGAGAAGAGTTCAACATCAACTCCAATCCGAAGCTGCGCGAGATTTTGTTCGAGAAGCTCGCGCTTCCCGTGCTCAAACGCACGCCGACCGGGCCGTCGACCGACGCCAGCGTCCTGCAGCAGCTTGCTGACGAAGGGCACGCGCTGCCCGTCCTGCTGATGGAGTACCGCGAGCTGTCCAAGCTCGAGAGCACCTACATCGACGCGCTCCCGGCGTACGTGCATCCGCGGACGCGGCGCGTCCACACGTCGTTTAGTCAGACGACCGCGGCAACCGGCCGCCTGTCGTCGAACGAACCGAACCTCCAGAACATTCCGATCCGCCGCGAGCTCGGGCGCGACGTGCGCCGCGGCTTCGTGCCGATTCCCGGCTGGAAGCTCCTCGCAGCCGATTATTCGCAGATCGAGCTCCGGCTCCTCGCACACCTGTCCGACGATCCCGCGTTCGTCCACGCCTTCAAATCGGGCGACGACATTCACCGCCAGACGGCGGCGCTCATCTTTGACGTGCCGCTCGATCAGGTGACGAAGGACATGCGCGGCCGCGCCAAGACCATCAACTTCGCGACGATCTACGGACAGGGTCCGCACGCGCTGTCGATGCAGCTCAAGATCACGCACGCCGAAGCGAAGGAGTTCATCGAGCGCTATTTCCAACGCTTCGCGCGTGTGCGCCAGTACCTCGACTCGATGGTCGGCTTTGCGCGGGAGCACGGGTACGTGCAGACCATCTTCAACCGGCGACGCTACATTCCGGAGCTCCGCGACCGAAACTTCAACATCCGGGCATTTGGCGAGCGCACCGCCGCCAACTCGCCGATTCAGGGATCCGCCGCCGATCTGATCAAGATGGCGATGATCCGGATTCACCGCGCGCTTCCGGCTCGGGGCTTTCATGCGAAGATGCTGTTGCAAGTCCACGATGAGTTGGTCTTCGAGGTGCCGGACGCCGAGTTGGACGAAGTGACCGAGCTCGTGCGGTTCGAGATGGAGCACGCAGCCGATCTTTCGGTGCCCTTGATTGTGGATATCGGCATCGGGGCCAATTGGCTGGCTACCAAAATGGAACGATAGGTGGCGCGTACCCGGGCCGAATCCTACAGTGCAGCTTGCGAAATACTTCGCAAATCGACGGATTTACCGGACCAAACACCGTCAATTTCTGTCCGGTTGCTCGGCGTAAGACATTGATACTAAAACACTTGCAATGCCGTGCCAAACTCGGCACCGGCCTTGCTTATCCGGGGTCGTGTAAGACGTCTCGCCTATGTCCATACTCTCCTCCTCCCGCCATTCCCCCGCCCAAGGAGCGACTCGCATGTTCCGCACGCGCGAGGGTTTCACGCTCATCGAGCTGCTGATCGTAGTCGTGATCATCGGCATCCTGGCGGCGATCGCTATTCCTAAGTTCCAGGCTACCAAAGGCAAAGCGAGCTTCGCCGCGATGCGTAGCGACCTGCGCAACCTCACCACCGCGCAGGAGTCCTACTTCTACGATCACTCGGTCTACTCCACGTTTCTCGATTCGCTACAGTTCACGCCGTCGCACGGCGATGCCATTGTCGTTTCCGAGGCTACGGCCACCGGTTGGGGGGCTACTTCCACCAATCCGCAGTCTTATCCGCACCTCTGCGCCATTTTCATGGGCAACGCGACCGCCGTCGCTCCCGCCACGGACGCCGGCATCGTCGCCTGTCAGTGACCGCAGGTGATCGGGCGCGCTGATGATGGGCGCGCCCGCCCCGGGTTCTGATCCTCGATCCTCTCGCCTTCCGCCGCCCTATCGCGAGTTTGATCGGAGGCGCGAGGGGATGATTTTCGCCATGGACGGCGGGCTCTGGCTGCATCGGCACGTGTGGAAGAACCGGCGCCTCGCACACCTCGTGTCGACGAACCGCGAGCTTCTCCTTCGCTACGGCGCCGCGGTCGGGCTTTCAGCCGATCGCCTCCAGTTCAAGCCACTCAAAGACCCCCGTACCGGCGAGCGGCGCGATGCGTGGCATTGGGACCTCGGCGGTCCCTACCTCCCGCCTCCCGCAACGACGCCGTAGCCGTCGCGCGCCCGGGCCTCCGGTTTGAACGAGGCGTCGAACGAGGCCACTTGCTGACGCAACGCAATCAGCTCGGCCGACAAACGGCGCTGCAACTCGGGCGTTCTCTTGAAGAGCAGAAAGGCGCGGGCTCGCTGCCGCGAACGCCGCAGCCGGTCGCTCAATCGGAAGTTGATCTCGGCGGCGATCGGCAGGCTCGCCAGGTAGACGATCGCGACGATCCACCCGAACGCGAAGCCGACGATGACCGTTTGCACGGCGTAGCAGAGGATCACGAACGCCACTCCGGCGACGAGCGTGCGCATCGCCGGATCGGCGGCGCTCGCCACCGAGCGCATGGCGACCGCACGGGCCGCCCGAAATGGAAGCCAGTGATTGAATCGGCCCCAGAGCGCGATCGGCCCGCCGACGAGCAGCATCCAACCTTCGCGCATCGCGAAGCGCGCCCCATCGCTCGAGTCGAGCGACACGGCAGCATCCTCGAGCGCGATCCCGTGCGCGGCCGCCAGACGGTGAACTTCATCGAGCCGGCGCGCCAGTTCGGTAGCCCGATCGCGCGTCGCACTGTCGGCGTCGGACATGCGCGCCGCGATCTCGTCCACCCGCCGCGCAATCTCCGCTTCGACCGCAAGGCTGGAGTGATCGCGCGGCGCGTTGGGCACGGCGCGAGACGCCGCCGCGACGATGCTCGCGAGATGCGTTGCGCGTGCCGCGTCGTCGGCCGTGAAAAAATTCGCCGTCACCGCCCGAAGCCGCGTGTCGATCGCCGCCGTCAGCTCGTCCACCGCGCTCGCGGCATTCCGCGGCGTCCAGGTTGCGACGACGATCGGTTCACCGATGCGCACCAGCACCCGCGACCGGGGCGCATCTTTCCGCTCGAAGGTCAATCCGATGGGAAGGATCGCGAGCTCCGACAGGAGGGAACGGTGTTCGCCGCCGCCGTCGTCGCGCGCCTGCATCGCGATCCGCGCCGCTCCGGTCTTGAGCGGCGCGAGGGCCGGCTCGTCGTGCGACTTCCCCTCGGGAAAGATCAGCACGGTGCCGCCGCGGCCGAGTGCGGCGAGCACGGCGCGAAAGGTGTCGCGATTGCGCAGCGGATCG
>DATNAT010000110.1:0-15185 GCA_035572355.1 Gemmatimonadaceae bacterium | reverse complement strand
ATCACGCCTGGCTCGGCGAGTCGACCAGGCGGTTCGGCTCTGGCGTCAACCATGATGAAGTCGTTGCCGGAACCGCTCATCTTATAGAAACTTCTGCCGCTCGGGATCACGTGACTTCTATCCCTCGAATGTTGATGTCATGCACGGTTAGAGGCGGTTGGTCATCGCCCACCAGCGCAGACGCCACACCATCCAGACCGCCTCTCTGACGATGGCCTTCGACATCTTGCTCGTGCCCTCGGTCCGGTCGACGAAGACGATCGGAATCTCGACGATCTTGAACCCGCGCTTCCAGGCGCGCATGCTCATCTCGATCTGGAACGCGTAGCCGTTCGAACGGACCTTGGTCAGGTCGATCGCTTCGAGCACTTCTCTCCGAAAGCACTTGAATCCGCCGGTGCCATCCCACACCGGGAGGCCGGTCACGAAGCGCGCGTACACGTTCGCGAAATAGCTGAGGAGGAGGCGTGCGATCGGCCAGTTGACCACGCTCACCCGTCCTTCCCGGTACCTGGAGCCGAGTACCAGGTCGGCTCCCTCGATTGCCCGCAGGAAGTCCTGAAGGTGCGTCGGGTCGTGTGAAAAGTCCGCATCCATCTCAAACACGTACGCGTACGGCCGTGCCAGCGCCCAACGAAATCCTGCCAGATAGGCGGTGCCGAGCCCGAGCTTCTTCTCGCGGCGCAGCAGGTGGACGCGCCCAGTTTCGAGCCCGATGGCCTCGACGAGATCGCCGGTCCCGTCTGGTGAGCCGTCGTCGACCACCAGCACGTCGAGCCGCTCGTCCTCGCAGAGGACCGCGTCGATGATCCGGGTGATGTTCTCGCGCTCGTTGTAGGTCGGGATGATGACGAGGGCGCGCTCGCCGGGACGCGCGCCCTCGTTCCTGTCCGCCCCGCCCATCGCCTGCGTCGATTGCTCAGAGTCGGTCATGCACAGCCACGGGTTGCCGAGGGATCCTCATCCGCTGAGACGCGCCGCGATGCTCAGCCGTTGGCCAGCTTCGGCGAGCCTCGTCTCCGATCGGCCACGACGCCGGCGAGCCACGCGACCAGGCCGAGGATCAGCGACACGATCGTAACGCGCTTGCCGATCTCGTAGGCCGCGTCGTCGAACCGGAGCTGCACGGAACGCGCGCCCGCCGGCAGCGCCAAGCCCATGAGGTTGAAGTCCATTCGCGTCACGTGGGCGGTCTTGCCGTCCACCCTCGCGCTCCACCCCGGAAAATAGTTCTCCGACGCGACCAATGCTTCGCCGGCCTTGGCCGGTTGGCTGAGCTCGAGGTCCACGGTGCCGGGCGCGTACGACTTGACGGCAACCGAGGTCGGCGACGGGGCCGGCATGGCGGCGACGGCGACGCCATTCACCGTGGTATCGCTCAGATCGGCGATCGCCAGGCTCGCCGGAACGAAGCGCGGGTCGAGCACCGTACTGAGCGACTGCTCGTCGGGCGCCTTGACGATCGCCGTCGATATCCACGCGTACGGATCGTTTTGAGGGACCTTATATGCGAAAACCATCGAGCCGGCGGCGTTGCGGACCGGTCCGGCGAGCTTCGTCATCGGCGCGCTCAACTTCAGCTGTGAGCTCACCTGGCCCATCGTCGAATCCGATGCGCCCGTGTAGATGTATCGAACGTTCTCCTGCCGCCAGAACGATGGCGAGAGGAAGGGCTCCGGCGCGTTTTGCATCACATTCGAGGACGCCGCGAGCTGCTGGTATCGATCGAGCTCGTTGCCTTGGTAGCCGAGCGCGAGACGAAGATCGTGCGACATGAGGGCGTCGGAGAAGAACGGGTCGGTGATCTCGAGCGAGCCGGGCACCAATCGGGCGTCGATCGTCCAGACGCGGCCGGGGCCGTTTTTCGCGATGTCCGCCTTGATCGCGTCGATCGCGGGGTCGGTCGCGTAGATCGTCGCTGCGCGCGGCATGAACACCCAGTAGAACCGCTCGATCGACCAGAGGTCGATCACCAGCAATGCAGCGAGCGCGATCGCGGCGGCCTTGGGCCGGATTCGCTCTCGCGCCAGCGCCCAGATGGTGCCCGCTCCGAGCAGCACGAACAGCGTCGATCGCCAGATACCGAGAATCGCCGACGCGCTGTTCTGGTCCGCGCGCTGGGCGAACGCATAGGCGCCGCCCGTGAGGCGGTCGAAGCCGTCGGCCAACGCGCTCGAGATCGACGCGTAGCCGCCGACCGACATCAGCACCGCGACGGCGACGGCGGCAATCGCCCAGCCGAGCGCGTATTTCGTGCCCACCCTGCTCGACAGCACACGCTCCATGCCGATCGCCGCCAACATCGATACGGCGAATGCGGTCTCGAAGATCATCGTGCTCGGCGCACGGAAATACTTCGTGTACGGCACGATCGCGAGAATGACGTGGAAGAACGGCGTGGAGCCGCCGTAGGCCCAGATCAGCGAAACGATACCGACCCCGATCCAGAAGCGGCGAAAGCCGCGCATGCGGAACTGCCCAAACGCCGCCCCGAACAGGAAGAGGACGACGACGCCGAAGTAGTCGCTATGAAAGTGGATGAGATTCCGACCCCAGTACTTCTCGAGAATTCCGGAGAATTGCGGCCAGTAGGCGTTGAGCGTTTCCTCGAGCGGAAAGGAGTAGCTCGCGGCCGTGGCGTAGTCGTGGCCCGCGCTGCGCGGGGACCAGGGCTTGTACTCCCAGAGCGGCATGTACTGGATCGACGTGATCGCGATGCCGAGGACCACCGCGCCGAGCGACAGCGCGAGGCGCTGGATCGCGACGTCGCGCGGCAGGCGTCCATACCCCGGATGCTCGCCGAACGCGACGTACAGCGCGAAGACGCCGGAGAGCAGCAGCATGTACTCGAACAGCTGCGGATGCGGCGACAGTCCGGCGAGCGCAACGATGAGCGACAGTCCGCCCCACGCCCAGAGCCGGCCGTCGCGAATGCCTCGCGTGAGCAGGAGCAGCGCGATCGGAAGCATCGTGCTCACGAACAGCTTGCCGTCGTGGCCCGGCGACGCATAGCCGGCGATCGATCCGCCTAGCATGTACGCCAGTCCGCCAATGAGCGCCGCGTAGTAGCCGAAGCGCCAGGCCCGAAGAAACAGGTAGGTGATCAGGCCGCAGAGAAAGAGATGGATGGGAAACTCCCACGTCATCGCCAGGTCTGTCGGCAGCACCAGCCGCAACAAGAAAGTGGGGTAAAAGATGTCACCGTGCATCGCGGCGACGTACGGCAGGCCGCCCTGGAGATACGGATTCCAGAGCGGAAAGCCGTGGCCTGCTCTCAGCGACTGCGCTCCGAAATCACGGAACGCGTAGCCGGCCTTGTACTGATCGCTCCACGGCGCGAGCAGGAACTTCCCTGCCAGCGCCGGATAGGCGAGCAGCATGGTGCTGATCGCGAACACGAGCGACGCCCAGAGCGTGGCGTGCCTGGGCGCCGGCAGGTCCTGTGCGGCGGCGACTGCGTCGGGTGATCGAGCCATCGCGAGTCTAGGGTGCGGGATCGCGCGGCCGCGTACCGCGCGCGAGGTAAAACAGTGCCGGCAACAGCTCCAACAGGGTGAGCCACAACCGCGCGGTCACGGCGATGGTGAGCGCCTGCCCAGCCGTCGCCAGACCGAGCATCGTCAACGCGTCTGCCTGCGCCAGCTCGCGCACGCCGAGCCCGGCCGGCATAGCCAGCGCAAGATAACCGATCACGTACGCCGCCGCCCACGCCGCGACGTAGTCCAGCGTCGTGCCGCGCGCCGCGCCGAGCACCCCGTACGCGAAGAGCTGAAAGGCGACGCCGTACAGCCCCCACGCGATGACGTTGCCGGTGAGCGACTGATATACCGCGCGGCGCGGCAGAACTCCGATCGGAAGCGAGCGGCGCGTCACGCGACGGATGCCGCGGAGCAGCGCCGGCATGAGCGTCGGCAGGAGCAGCAGCCCGGCGAGTAGTGCGATCGCCGCAACGAGATAGAGCGTCGATTTGCCGTGCGACAGTCGCTCGATCGACCGCCAACCGGCGAGCAGCGCGATGACGAACCCGGTCGCGATGGCGACGACGGTGTTGATCGCCGCGGCGCCGGCCGCCGTAGCGGGAGGAACCCGGCGCCGGCGTGCCAACTCGGCGAAGGCGCCGACCTGCACCACGGTATTCCCCGGTACGTAGCGAACCAGCGTCGACACGAACCAGATCGACGCCGCATCTCTGAAGGCGAGCTCGCCGCCCCAGGCGATTACCATGCGTCGCCAGGTCTCGATCAGCACGGCGTAGGTCGCGAGCACGACGACGCAGGAGAGCGCGATGAACCCCCACCGAGGATGAACCTCGAGGGGGGTGCCGCGAAACTTTCTCCACTGGTCGACGAGCTTGACGCCGACGAACCAGAGCACGACCGCCGTGACGACGATCTGAACGCCGACCCAGAGTTTATTTCGGGGAGCGGGCGATGGCGGAGCGGTAGACGTCGGCGTAGCGTCGGGCAACCGACTCGGGGGCAAAGGTGGCGAGGGCGTGCAACCGGCCCGCCGCGCCGAGCGACGCACCGCGATCGGGACGCGCGAGCAGCGAGACGAGCGCGGCGGCGAGCGCCGCCGCGTCGACTTCATCGACAAGAATGCCCGTGCGGTCGTGCTGCACCACGTCGAGCAGCCCACCGGAAGCAAAGGCGATGACGGGCGTAGCGCAGAGCTGCGCTTCGACCGCGACGAGCCCCAACCCTTCGGCGACCGACGGAACGACGAGCGCCGTGGCCGTGCGGTAAAACTGGGCGAGCGCCGGCTGCGGCACCGCCCCATGCCAACGCACCCGGTCACCGATGCCGAGGGCGTGGCTCAACTCGACGAGCGACTCCCGGTTCTCGCCGTCCCCGACGACGTCGAGGCTCACCGACACGCCGGGGACTCGCGACAGCGCGTGGAGGAGCAGCTCGATTCCCTTCTGCTTGTTGAGCCGCCCGACGAACAGCAGGCGGTCGTCGGCGCGGGTCCCGCCGGGCGAGAACAGCTCGGTGGCGACGGGCATCGGGGCGACGATCGGCTCCGGCGCGGCGACGACGTCGCGTGCCTCGGAGGCGAGCCAGTGCGAGACGGCGGTCACCGCCGCCGAATGATTCAGCACGTGACGGAAGGCAGGCCGCAGGAACGCGACCGTTCGTGCGAGCCGCACGTCGCTGCCATGAAGCGTGGTGACGAGGGGCTTGTCGGCCATCCGCCCGAGCCAGGTGCCGACGAGGCCATTCGGGAACCACCAGTGCGCGTGGACGACATCTGGTTCGAACGCCCGGCGCGCCTTGACCGCCGAGCGGAACTCGGCGCCGAGGAAGCCGAGCATGGTGACTTTGGCCTGCCAGGAATCCTGGACCTGCGTCGCCATGTTGCCGCCGTAGGCGAGCGTCTCGTAGCGCCGCGGGGCGTAGCGGAACCGCTCGACCGGCGTGCCGTCGAACTGGTCGTGCGAGGCGAGGCCGCGCGCGGCCGGTGCGACGACGCTCGTCTCGATGTTCTCGCCGCGCAGGGCCGAGGCGAGCCGGAGGACGAACGAGCCGGGCGCGTCGCCGGGTTGGCGCGGAAAGTTGTGGGTCAGGAACAGGACTTTCATTCGCGTTCTGTCATTCGCGTTCTCTTGTGCGCTCGGCTGTGCGCTCGGCTGTGCGCTCGGCGAGTTGCGCGGCCTGCTCGTCGACCTGGCGGCGCAACTCGCGCAGCTGCGCGCGCTGGCCGGCGATCTGCTCGCCGAGGAGCCCGGTGGCGAAGAGGATGCTGCCGAGGATCAGCGCCGTCTGGATCAGGGTCCAGAGCGAGCGAACGCCGGCTTGCATGGCAAGCAGCACGATCCCGGCGACCGCTGCGATGCAGACCATGCCGACGCCGAGCATGCCGAACAGCAGGAGCGGCTTCTGTCCGAACCGGAGCTCGAACCAGACGGCGAGCATGTCGAGCACGCCGACCGGGATGCGCGACAGGCCGAACTTCGACTTGCCGGCGTGGCGCGGGTAGAGCGGCACCGGGATCTCGGCGACGGTGAATCCCTGCGCGGCGGCGATGGCGATCATGTAGCGGTGCCAGTCGGGTCGAACGGGCAGCACGTCCATGATCTCGCGGCGATACGCCTTGACGGAATTCAGATCTTTCACCGGCACCTTGAACAGGGTGCGGCTCAATCCGTTGTAGATACCGGAGACGAACGCCTTCTCGTATTTGCCTTCTTTGAAGCCGGTGACCATGTCGGCGTCGCCGGCGAGGATCGGCGCGGCGAGCCCGGGAATGTCCTCGGGCTTGAACTGGAGGTCGGCCGGGTAGAAGACGAGCACTTCCCCGCGCGACGCGAGGTAGCCGGTGCGGAGCGCGTCGGCAATGCCGCGGCGCGCGCGATGGCGCGCCAGTCGGAGAAACGGATACTGCTCGGCGAGCTGCTGGAGGACGGTCCAGGTGCGGTCGGCGCTGCCGTCGTCGACGACGACGATCTCGTAGCGATGCGGCTGGGCGGCGATCATCTCGGCCGCGAGCTGCAGGAACAGCGGCAGGTTCTCCGCTTCGTCCTTGGCCGGGACGAGCACGGAGACGTCGATCTCGCGGGGCGGAGCCTGGGGCGGACGAAACGCGGGCGCCGAAGACGGAGGTGAGACCACGGGACTCACTCCACTGGTTGGGGTCATACCCGCTTTCGCATGCGCGCCGAGAGCACTCCCAACTGGTCGCGGTACTTTGCGACGGTGCGCCGCGCAATCTGAACGCCGCCCTCTTTCAGGATGTTGACGATCGCCTGATCGGTGAGCGGATGCTTCGGGTCCTCCTCCGACACGAGCTTCTCGATCTGCGCCTTGATGCCGCGCGCCGAGACGTCTTCGCCGGCGGTCGTCGAGAGGCCGGACGAGAAGAAGAACTTGAGCGGCAGCACCCCGCGCGGTGTCTGGACGAACTTCTCGTTCGTCACGCGGCTGACGGTCGACTCGTGCATGTTGATCACTTCGGCGACTTCGCGGAGGGTGAGCGGCTTCAGGTACTGCACGCCCTTCTCGAAGAAGTCGCGCTGCCGGTCGACGATGTAGTTCATGACTTTGAGCATCGTCTGACGCCGCTGCTCGATCGCCTGGATCATCCAGTTCGCCGAATTCAGCTTGCTGGAGATGAACTCCTTGTTCTCACCCTCGAACTTCTTCTTGTCCCGGGCGATCTCCTGATACGCGCGGCTCAGCTTGAGGCGCGGCAGGTTCGCGTCGTTCAAGAAGACGTGATAGCGGCCGTCGATCTTCTCGACGATCAGGTCCGGGATGATGTAGTTGTCGCTGGCGCTCGAGTAGACGAGTCCCGGCTTGGGGTCGAGCTTCTTGATCTCGTCGGCCGCCTTCTGCACGTCGATCGGGCTGATGCCGAAGCGCTTGGAGATCTCGCTCCAGCGGTGATTGATCAGCTCCTCGAAGCAGTCGCGCACGAGACGGAACGGCACCGACTGCTCGAGCCCCGCCTCCTTGAGCTGAAGCATGAGGCACTCGCGCAGATCGCGCGCACCGACGCCGGGCGGGTCGAGGCTCTGGATGATGATGAGCATCTCATCGAGCTCGGAGTGCGTGTACAGCGGCAGGTCGTCGATGTCGCGCTCGACCGCTTCGGCGGCCGCTGTGACCGCGTCGTTGACCGCGGCGAGCAACTCGACGGGCGTACAGGCGAGGTAGCCGTCCTCGTTGACGTTGCCAATGAATTCGTCAGCGAGGAACGCCTGGCGGGGCGTGAGATCGAGGAGGGTGATCTGATCGAGCAGATGGTCCGAGAGATCGCGCGTGTCGACCGTGACCGGCTCGTAGTACTCGCGCTCCTCGTGCTCCTCGCGGCGACCTCCGGCGTCGAATCCGTCGAGGAGAATCTCCTCCCAGTCGATCTCGTCGTTGGTCTGCTTTTCTTCCGGCTGCTCCGTGTCGGGTTCAACCGCTTCTTCCTCTGACTCCTCCTCTTCCTCCTCCGGCTCGACCATGTCGAGGAACGGATTGTTGAGCAGCTCCTGCTTGAGGTGCTGCTGGAGGTCCAGGAGCGGCATGTAGAGCAGGTCCATCGCCTGGTAAAGGCGAGGATTGATCTTCAGCTCCTGCTTTAGCTGCGTGCTCTGGGACAGACCAGCTTTCATGAGGCGGTTGGCTCTTCGTGGTGTCCGTCGCCGGCTTCGGCGAACCGGCTGCGCAGGCGAGCGGTCAACGTCGGACCAAGATAGATGTCGGCGACGGTATCGTCGAACACAAGCTCGCGAACCGTGCCCGAGACCTTGACCTGACCGTCGAACATGATGTAGGCGCGGTCGACGATGTCCAGCGTCTGCTCGACGTTGTGGTCGCTGATCAGCACGCCGATCCCGCGATGGCGAAGGTTGCCGACGATCTGTTGAATGTCATGGACGGCGATCGGATCGACGCCCGCGAACGGCTCGTCCAGCATCATGAACTTGGGTTGCGTGACCAAGGCTCGCGTGATCTCGAGACGGCGCCGTTCGCCGCCGGAGAGCGCGAAGGCCTTGCTGTGGCGAAGGTGCTTGATGCTCAGCTCATCGAGGAGCATCTCGAGCCGCGACCGCCGCTCGCTCGACGAGAGATGCAAGGTCTCGAGAATCGCCAGGATGTTGTCCTCGACCGACAGCTTGCGAAAGATTGACGGCTCCTGCGACAGGTAGCCGATGCCCCGCCGCGCTCGCTTGTACATCGGCATCGACGTGATGTCGGTCCCGTCCATCACGATGCGGCCGGCGAGCGGCTGGATCAGGCCGACGATCATGTAGAACGTCGTGGTCTTCCCCGCGCCATTCGGGCCCAACAGTCCAACAATCTCCCCCTGTTGCAATCGAAGGGCCACGTCGTTGACGACGCGCCGCCGCCGGTAGGTCTTGACCAAACCGGTCGCCTCGAGCGTGCTGCCGCCAGGCAGCGGAGCTGTCGGCGTCGTGCTCGCCGCCGGCATCCCGCTCGCCGGTGTCCCCTGATGCTCGCCCGTCTCCCGGAAGGCCGTCGCCACCTCGTCGCGAGCGGCCGCGATCTCGTTCCAGAAGCGCGGTGAGAACCGGATGATCGCGTCCGGTCCCAGGCCCCCGGCCGGGAGCACGATCACCCCCTCGGCGGCGAGCCGGGGCAACACGGAGGTCGCGAGGTGCTGCCGCACTTCGTCCAGGCTCAGCCGTCCGGCTTCGCGCTCCGCGTCCCGACCGGCGGCGCGCAGCGTGGCGAGATAGTCGTCGCGATAGACCTTCACGGCGCGCTCGAAGTCCGCCGCGCCCGTCTCGTCGGCTGTGCTGATCAGCGAGTGGAGTGCGAGGGCGGTCGACCGATCGCCGCGCGCCAACTGATCGACCAGTGCGCGAACGCGAGTCGGCTCGAGTGGATCAGTCATCGGCGTGCACGCTCCGGCGTGCGCTGCGCGTCACCAGGCGTCAACGACTCCGCCGGAGGCTTGGCGGGCGGTTTGGCAGGTGGCGTCGACGGCGGTTTGCTTGGCGCCGACGTTGGCGGTTTGGCCCCCGTCGCCGGCGCGGCGCCCGGCTTCGTCTTCGGCTTCGCCTTCACCGTATCGGCGAGCGCGCGCTTGCGCGACGTGCTGTCGGGCTTTGGCTCGAGGTACACACCGAGCACGGAATCGACGGTGGTCACAGTCCCGACTTTCTGTTGGTCGAAATCGATCGTGATGACGCGGGCGACAACGTGGTTGATCGCCGGGCGATGGATCGATGTGTCGCTCGGCGCCATGTGATACAACGAGCTGGCGTGGCCGCTTGCAACCAGCTGGCGAATCGGCGGATTCTTGGTCGTGTCGCCCGCCGCCAGCGAGTCGAAATGGGCGACGATCGTGTCGCCTTGGAGCCAGTTGAGCGTGTCGGGCTTGTCGAGCTTGAATCGCGTCGTGTCGGGCTTGGATTCGGCGAGCGCGCGTCGCACCGCGTGCACGAGCCGGACGTGCTGATTCGGCATCGCCACGTCGAGCGAATCGGCCGTGAGATTCTGCGACGGCGAGATGACGCGGGCCCGATTCCCGGCATGCGTGCTGTCCCCGCCGCTCCAGGCGTAGGCATGGTCGAGCTGATCGTCGTGCACTCGTAGGTCGATCGTGTCGGACTTGAGCGTCATCGAATCGCTCGTCGCCACGGCATTGGGCCGCGACAGGACGCGCTGGAGCTTGCGATTCTTGGAGTACATGTCGATGACCGTGCCGGTCAGCGTGAAGGGTCGGCTCGTCGTGCCTTTGAGCACGGGGTGCTTCATCAACCGCATGGTCTCGTGGCCTTGGTCGATGAACGCGGAGTCGGCGGTGGCTGAGAGATTGGGCCGCGTGATCACCACGTTGGCGCTCGCCGAGACGAGGCTGTCGTTATCGACGAACACGCTATCCGACACCACGGTGGTGGGCGGCTGCGGCTTGCCGGTCGAGTCGCGCTCGACGATGGTGATCGTCGGCCGGGCGATGGCGCGCATCTGATCGTGGGCGCGAATCTTCGGCGAGGCGTGGAGGTATTCCGCCTGCGGCCCGTCGAGCGTCGAGCCGCTGGCCAGCCGCGCGTGCACGTTGCCCGCGGCAGTGACGCGATCGTCGGTGTGGAAGTAGTTGAGAAAATCGGCCGCGACGTGAAACCGCGGTTCGTCGTACGTCGCGTGTCCGATCATCTGATCGTGATCGGCGAACTGCTGTGCGCTGTCGCCTCGCAGGGTGATCCCGCGCTCCGGGCACTTGATGAGGACGCTCAACGGTCCGCCGCCGACGTAGAGCACCTGCCCGACGCCGGGGAGCGAGTCGCTGCTGAGTCGTGTGCTGGGCTGCTGGACGAGCTCACAACGTGTCGGCCGCGCATTCTGCGCGAACGCTCCATGCCCGGGGGCGAGCAGCGCGATGGCGGCGACCGCGTTGGACGCGGCGAAGCGCAGCGCGAGGACGCGCGCCCGGCATCCGCGGCTCATTTCTCGGGAAGTTGAACGGAGAAGTTGGCGCCGCAGCTCCGCAGGCAGTTGAACTTGCTGAACGACTCGTTCGACGTGAAACCTATGCCATACTGCGTTCCCTGCGGGCCCGTGATGGTGAACGATGTGTCGCTCGAGATCTGGTGCGAGATCTCGTTGTACACGACGTGCGGCGACTTGAGCATCTTGCCGTCGACGAGCTTGACGACGACGTCGCCCGTACCGTCGAGAACGTGAGTGCGCAGGTCGTAGATGCCGCGGTTGGCCTGCATGGTCCCCTGCGGCGCCCCGGTCTCGGTGGTGAATGCGACGTTCGTCCGCCGCAGATCGAACCGCGATTCCTGGTCGAGGACGTACGCTGTGTCGGCGTCGAGTCGGCCGCGCTGAATCCCCGCCGTCGAGAGCAGGAAGGTGGCGCGGATGAGGATCTGGTCCGCGCTGTCGGCCGCCGTCGCCTTTGCGGCAACCGGCGGCGCTTTCGCGTCGCGGCAGGCGGCCGTCGCAACGGCGCACACGGCGCCGACCACCGTAGCGACCCTGGCCAATGACGGCATCAGACGACGCGGGCCCGCATGAGATCGTGAAGATGCACCACGCCGGCCAGGCGATCGTCGACGCCGACGACGGGCATCGCCATGATTCCGTGCTGCTCCATGCGGAAGGCCACGGCGCTCGCCAGCTCGCCCGCTCGCGCAATCTTCGGCGAACGCGTCATGACGTCGCGGATCGGAAGCGGCATGATGTCGCCGCCCCGCTCGATCAAGCGACTGAGATCGCCCGCCGTGAGCACGCCCTCCACCCGGCGTCCGCCGTCGACGACGATGGCGATGCCGCGGCGCTCGGCGATGACTACGATCGCCTCGCGCACCGTAGCGCCGTCTTGGAGCACCGGAAGTGTGTCGTGGAGCATGATCTCTTCGACTCGAATCACGAGTTGTCTGCCGAGGGCGCCGCCCGGGTGAATGCGGGCGAAGTCCTCGCGTCGGAATCCTTTCTCTTGAAGCAGCGCCACCGCCAATGCATCGCCGAGCACCAGTGCGGCCGTGGTGCTCGTCGTTGGGGCGAGGTCGTGCGGACAGGCCTCCTCGCGCACCGCGGAATCGAGCGACACGTCGCAGTCTCGCCCGAGGGCCGATGCCGGTTCCCCGGTGATGGCGATGGTTCGTACACCGAACCCTTTCAAATGCGCCAACAGCGCCAGCAGCTCATCGGATTCGCCGCTCTTGGAGATGAGAATCGCGACGTCCTCCTGGCCGACGATGCCCAGGTCGCCGTGGACGCTGTCCGCCGGATGGAGGAAGCTGGCCGGGGTTCCGGTCGACGTCAGCGTGGCGGCGATCTTCCGGCCGATGAGCCCCGACTTGCCCACGCCGGACACGATCACCCGACCCGGTGAGGCCGCGATGAGCCGCACGGCGCGCGCGAACTCCGTTCCCAATCGCTCCTCGACGGCTCCGATGGCGTCGCGCTCGTTGCGGACGACGCGCCGGCCGCGCTCCACGATCTCGCGATCGCCTGCGGCATCGGACGTCGTCACGAGCGAGCCTCCACTCTGGGCTGCGATCGGGCAGCGACGTATCGCTGCCAGGCTGCGTCCCACTCGCCGCGGGCCTTCAGAAAATCCTCAGCAAACTCGCGCACGGCGCCATGGCCGCCGCGCCGCTCCAGGTGATGCCGGCAGATCGCGCGCACTTCCGGCACCGCATTGCCGACGGCCACCGGCAGGCCGACGATTCGCAAAAGCGACATGTCGGGAAAATCGTCGCCGACGAACGCCGTCTCATCGGCGTTGAGATGGCGCCGTGCGAGAATGGCATTGAATCCGGCGAGCTTGTGGCCGTCGGGATCCTGCGCCACGTCATCGACGCCGAGCTCCAGGGCGCGGAGCCGAACGCTCTCCGACACACGGCCCGTGACGATCGCCACGTGCAGCCCGGCGAGGCGAAGCATGGCGATGCCGAGTCCGTCCTGGATCTCATAGCGCTTGATCTCGAGCCGCCGGCCGTCGACGTCGCCGAGGTAAATGCCGCCGTCGGTCATCACGCCGTCGACGTCGAAGGCGACGAGCTTGATCTTGCGGGCGATCGCGGGATCGATCACCGCCGCACCCTGTCCCACACATCGACTGCGCGCAGCACCAGATCGTCGAGCTGATCCAGCGGCACCATGTTCGGCCCGTCGCTCGGCGCGCGATCCGGATCGGGATGCGTCTCGAGGAACAGGCCGTTCGCACCCGCCGCCATCGCGGCAAGCGCCAACGTCGAGACGAACTCGCGTGCGCCGCCACTCGAACCTTCGGCGCCCTGCCCCGGACGTTGCACGCTGTGCGTCGCGTCGAATATGATGGGCGCGTCGCACGCGGCCGCTATGCGCGCGAACGAACGCATGTCGACGACGAGATCTCCATAGCCGAAGAACGTGCCGCGCTCGGTGACGGCAACGTCGTCGCGCGCGGGCTTGGCTCCCCTCGGTTGGACGGTGCGTGCGGTGCGCACCTTCTCGACAGCGCCGCGCATGCCTTCAGGATGCATCCACTGCCCCTTCTTCACGTTCACGGGCTTACCCGTCTGCCCCGCGGCCATGAGGAGATCGGTCTGTCGGCAGAGGAACGCGGGAATCTGCAGCACGTCGACGACCGCGGCCGAGGGCGCGCACTGCTCGGGCAGGTGAACGTCGGTGAGGATCGGCAGCCCCGTGGCGCGGCGCACTCGCTCGAGCGCGGCCAGCCCTCCATCGAGTCCCGGGCCGCGGTGCGCGCCGGCGTTCGAGCGATTCGCCTTGTCGAAGCTGGCCTTGTAGACGATGCCGCCCGGGACGCGCTCGGCGAGGCGAGCGAGATGTTCGCCGACGCGAAGATTGAGCGCATCACTTTCGAGCACACACGGTCCGGCGATGAGAAACAGCGCGTCGCGACGAAAGAGCGATGGCACGTCAGTCCGCGGCTTCGACGAGCGGCGCCGCGCCGCGATCGCGTCGGCGGCGGCGCTTGCTGTTCACCGCCGCGGCGACGAATCCGGCGAAGAGAGGATGCGGCCGGGTGGGCCGCGACTGAAGCTCGGGGTGAAACTGGCAGCCGATGAACCAGGGATGCGCCGGCAGCTCGACGATCTCGACGAGCTGACCGTCGGGCGACAGGCCGCTCAGCTTCATGCCGTGCTGCACGAACAGGTCGCGGTAGGTATTCGAGACTTCATATCGGTGGCGGTGCCGCTCGCTCACTTCCGGTTGGCCGTAGATCTCCGCGGCGCGGGAACCGCGAGCCAGCCGGCAGGGGTATGCGCCGAGGCGCATCGTGCCGCCCATGTCGGTCACGTGCTGCTGCGACTCCATGAGCGAGATGACGGGATTGTCGCACTCGGGGGCAAACTCCGACGAATGGCTGTCGTCGAGGCCACAGACGTTGCGTGCGAACTCGATGATCGCCGTCTGCATGCCGAGGCAGATGCCGAAGAACGGAAGCCCGCCTTCGCGCGCCTGGCGCACGGCTTCGACCATGCCTTCCACGCCGCGCACACCGAAGCCGCCCGGAACCAGCAGCCCGTCGACCGAGCTCAGTATGTGCTCGGCGCGTTCGGGGACGAGGAAATCTTCGCTCGACATCCACTGAATGTCGATGCCGACGTCGTTGGCGATCCCTCCGTGAATGAGCGCCTCCTGCACGCTCTTGTAGCTGTCGGCGTAGTCGGTGTATTTGCCGACGACCGCGATGCGCACGCGCTCGTGCGGCACGAGCACCCGCTGCACCAGCTCGCGCCACGCGGCGAGCGCCGGCGGCGAGCCGTCGAGGCCGAGCTTCTGTGCGACCTTTTCGTCGAGCCCTTGCTCGTGGAAGCGGAGCGGAATTTCGTAGATCGTCCGCACGTCTGGACTTTCGATCACCGCGCCAAACTCGACGTTGCAGAACAACCCGATCTTCCGCTTGATGTCGTCAGAGATCGGCCGGTCGGTGCGCACGATCAGGATGTCCGGCTGGATTCCGATCTGCATCAGCTCGCGCACCGAATGCTGCGTCGGCTTGGTCTTGAGCTCCCCGGCGGCGGCGATGTAGGGGAGCAGCGTGAGATGCACGAAGATCGCGTTCTCGCGTCCCACGTCGTGGCGGAATTGGCGAATCGCCTCGAGGAACGGCAGCGACTCGATGTCGCCCACCGTGCCGCCGACTTCGACGATGACGACGTCGTTCTCCGGCGACAGGCGGCGGACCGCCGACTTGATCTCGTCGGTGATGTGCGGGATCACCTGGACCGTCGAACCGAGGAACTCGCCGCGGCGCTCCTTGGT
>DATNAT010000109.1:0-2046 GCA_035572355.1 Gemmatimonadaceae bacterium | reverse complement strand
CTTCGCGTCATACTCTTCCGACAGCAGCCCGACGTCGTTGCGCAGCGAGAGCAATCGCTCGAACAGCCGCAGCGCGTCGTCGTGGCGGCCCTGCAGCACGTAGTTGTCGGCGAGCCAGAAGCTGCAGGCGAGAAAGGCGCCTTCGCCGCCGGGAAGTCCGTCGTCGGTCGCCTCGCTGTCGTAGCGCAGCACGAAGCCGTCGACGACGAGATGCTTCTCGATCTGCTCCACGGTGCCGCGTACGCGCGGATCGTCCGGGGGAAGAAAGCCGACGAGCGGGATGATCAGCGCCCCGGCGTCGAGCAGCTTCGACCCGTACGCCTGCACGAACGAGTTGAGCTCGGGATCGAAGGCATTTTTGCAGACGTCGGCGTGGATCTCGTCGCGCGCGGCGCGCCATTGGTCAATCGGCCCGTCGAGATGAAAATGCTCGACGCTCTTTACGGCGCGGTCGAGCGCGACCCAGGCCATGACCTTGGAGTGCGTGAACTGCTGCGGCTTGCCGCGCACCTCCCAGATGCTCTGATCCGGTGTGCGCCAGATTCGGCAGAGTTGATCGATCAGCTTCCGCTCGAGTGCCCACGCCTCGTCACTTTCCGGAATCTTGCCGAGCCGCGCCTGGTGGAGCGCGTCCATCACTTCGCCGAACACGTCGAGCTGGAGCTGTTCGTGTGCCGCGTTGCCGACACGCACTGGTTTCGAGTTCTCATATCCCGGGAGCCAGGGCAGCTCCCATTCGCGCAGGGTCCGCTCGCCGGCCAGCCCGTACATGATCTGCACCTGGTCCGGGCTGCCCGCCGCGGCGCGCAGCAGCCAGTCGCGCCAGGCGGAGGCCTCGCGGAAGTAGCCGCCGTTCATCAGGGCGAGCAGCGTGAGCGTCGCGTCGCGCAGCCAGCAGAACCGATAGTCCCAGTTGCGTACGCCGCCGACCTGCTCGGGAAGCGACGTCGTCGGCGCGGCGACGATGCCGCCCGTCGGATTGAAGATGAGCGCCTTGAGCGTGAGCAGCGACCGCATCACCGGTCCGCGCCACTTGCCGCGGTACGTGCACTGCGACGCCCAGCTCGTCCAGAATTGTTCGGTGATCTCGAGCGCTTTCTCCGGATCGACCGGCGTCGGCGGGTCGAGGTGCGAGGGGCCCCAGGTCATCACGAACGATTTCCGCTCGCCCTCGGCGATCGTGAAGTCGCCGACGGTCGTCAACTTCTCACCGTGCAGCGGCACATCGGAACGGATGACGGTCATGTCCGGTCCGGCGACCGCGCGAAGCGTTCCATTGTCGAGCCGACTCACCCACGGCACGACGGAGCCGTAATCGAATCGCAGAATGAGCTGCATCCGCATCCGCACGCGGCCGCGCTTGCCGACGACAGTGCGCACCACGTTCGACTTCCCGTCGCGCAGCGGCATGAAGTCGATGACGAGCACCTCGCCTTCGTCGGTCGTGAACGTGGTCTCGAGGATCATCGTGTCGCCGCGATATTGGCGAGACACCTTCGGCGCGTCGGCCGCCGGGGCGAGCTTCCAGAGTCCGTGCTCCGGGCCGCCGAGCAGCGCGGCGAAACAGGCACCCGAATCGAAGCGCGGCCAACAGAGCCAATCGATCGATCCGTCACGCGAAACGAGTGCGCCGGTCTCGCAATCGCCGATCAGCGCATAGTCCTCGATGCGATTGGCCATCGCGCTCAGGCCGCGGGCGCGAAGCCGATCACGGTCTTCACGTCGTCGTGCTCGAGCGTGAAGCCGTCGCGCCAATGATCGAGCGGCACGCGACGCGTGATCAGCCGCGAGAGCCAGCTTGCGTCGGCCGCGGCGAGCGCCTCGATCGCCGCCCGATAGTGCCGCCGGTTGGCGTTGACCGATCCGAAGATCACGCGATCGCCGAGCACGATCGAGCGGTTGAGAGTGCCGACGTCGACCTGGCGCGTCGCGCCCACCTCGGATACACCGGCGAGGCAGACGATGCCGTCCGGGCTGGCGCGCCCCGCAACGGCGAAGACGAGCGACGGGGCGCCCGTGCACTCCATGATCACGTCGAAGTCGGCT
>DATNAT010000108.1:0-6244 GCA_035572355.1 Gemmatimonadaceae bacterium | reverse complement strand
CGGCGCGGCGCATCGCCTGCTGGCAGTCCAGCTCCATGAGCCGGGGCCGGGATTTTTTTCGCTGCGGGGCCGACCGTAACGCGCCGGTGCAGGATCTCCATGGGGGACGCCGTTCTCGCTGCCCCGAGAGGCGTCGTCGGGATCGGGACATCATCCAGCCCCGCACCAAAAAAAGTTCACGGACCCGGTGCGTTGGCCTCGACGCCACGAAGGGCAATCCGAACGATCCGAGGCATCCGCTGTATCCGGCTGAACCTTCGTCGTCGGGGCCAGCCCTGCTCCTCTCATAAACCCTCTTGTAGCCCGCCCTATCTCTCGATATGGAGAGGGGCGCGGAGTTTGCTAGCGTCGAGGTCGCCGCGGCGGCTCCGTCACCAAGCGCTCACCTGATCGGAACGACGACTTTTGGCCACGAAAACGACCGACCGGCGAACCGCCGCGCGCCGGCTGGAGCACATCCTCATCGAGTGCGTCACACCCGTGCTCGACGGTGGGCGGCATGCGGTGAAGCGGGTCGTTGGCGACGACGTGGTCGTTGGGGCGGACATCATCAAAGAAGGCCACGACCTCCTCGGCGCGCGTGTGCTCTATCGCGGGCCGACCGATAGTGCCTGGTCGTTTGCACCGATGATCTTCGACTACGACTCGGACCGCTGGTACGGCGCCTTCAAGGTCGACCGCGTCGGCGATTGGACTTTCGCCATCGAAGCGTGGACCGATCGGTTCGGCACCTGGCGCGCCGGGCTCGAGAAAAAGATCGCCGCCAACCAGGACGTGCAGCTCGAGCTCGCGGCCGGCGCGCAGATGGCGCGGGCGGCGTCGCGGGCCACCAAAGTCCCCACGGCGCGTGCGTCGCTCACGATGACGGCGCGCATGCTCGACGATCGACGCGACACGGCGATCGAGAAGCAGATCCAGCGCGCATTGGACGATGATCTTCTCGCGCTGATGCGCGAGCATGCGCGGCCGAGCGACGCCACGCGCGTCGAGCGCGAATACCACGTCGTCGTCGATCGGCCCGTCGCGCGCTTCGCCGCCTGGTACGAGCTCTTCCCGCGTTCGCAAACCACGCCCGTGCTCGGCGCACCGCCCCGGCACGGCACGTTCGACGACGCGGCGGCGCGGCTGCCTCGGCTCGCCGAGCTCGGGTTCGACGTCGTGTACCTGCCGCCGATCCATCCGATCGGCCACAGCCACCGCAAGGGAAAGAACAACTCGCTCACCGCCGAAGCCGACGACGTCGGCAGCCCGTGGGCGATCGGCAACGAGCAGGGCGGCCACATGGCGATCGAACCGGCGCTCGGCACGATCGACGACTTCGATCGGTTCGTCGCCGAGGCTCGCGACCTCGAGCTCGAGGTCGCGCTCGACTACGCGCTGCAATGCTCTCCCGACCATCCGTGGGTGAAGGAACATCCCGACTGGTTTCGCATGCGCGCCGACGGGTCGATCCAGTACGCCGAGAACCCGCCGAAGCAATATCAGGACATCTATCCACTCGACTTCTGGTGCACCGATCGCGCGGCATTGTGGGCCGCCTGTCGCGACGTGCTGCTCTACTGGGTCGAGCACGGCGTCACGACCTTTCGCGTCGACAACCCGCACACCAAGCCGCTCGCCTTCTGGGAATGGATCATTCGCGAAGTGCGCGACGCGCACCCCGGCGTGGTGTTTCTGTCGGAGGCGTTCACGCGCCCCAAGCGAATGAAGGCGCTCGCCAAGCTCGGTTTCACTCAGTCGTACACGTATTTCACCTGGAAGAACGCCGCCTGGGAGCTGCGCGAGTATCTCGACGAGCTGACGCGGACGCCGATGGTCGAATATTTCCGCGGCAACCTGTTCGCGAATACGCCAGACATCTTGAATGAGTATCTGGTCGACGGCGGCCGGCCGGCCTTTCGCGCGCGGCTGCTGCTCGCCGGCACGCTGCTTCCGCTCTACGGCATCTACAGCGGGTTCGAGCTGGGCGAGAACGTTCCCGTGCACGCCGGGAGCGAGGAGTATCTCGACGCCGAGAAGTACCAGCTGCGTCCGCGCGACTACGACGCGCCGGGCAATCTCAACGCCGACATCGCGCGGCTCAACACGATCCGCCGTGCGCAGCCGGCGCTCCAGCGCTACGCCAACCTCAGCTTTCACACGAGCGAGAACCCCGCCGTTCTCTTCTACCGCAAGGCGGCGCACGATCCGTTGGTCCAATGGACCGACCCGCGCGGCCACACCATGCCGCCGCGCGTCGCCGAAGCGCTCGGGCTCGCCCACGCTGGAAACGCCGCCGACCTGTTGATCGCCGTGAACACCGATCCACATCATCCGCAAGAGACCATGCTCCACGTGCCGATTCACGAGATGGGAATCGACGACGAGGAACCATACGTGGTGCGCGACCTGCTCACCGGAGCACACTACACCTGGCGCGGCGTCCGCAACTACGTTCGCCTCGACCCGGCCGTCGAGCCCGGCCACGTCCTTCTCGTCGAGCGCCGTCCCACGTCCCACGTTTAACGTCCCACGCCCCTTGCCCGACTCTCTCTGGTACAAAGACGCCATCATCTACCAGCTCCACGTCAAGAGCTATCGCGACGCGAACGCCGATGGCTTCGGCGACTTCAAAGGTCTCGTCGAGAAGCTCGACTACATCCAGCAGCTCGGTGCAAACACCGTCTGGCTGCTCCCCTTCTATCCGTCGCCGCTCAAGGACGACGGCTACGACATCGCGTCGTACGAGGAGATCAATCCGACCTACGGCACGATCGACGACTTCCGCGGGTTCCTCGCCTCGGCGCACGAGCGCGGCATCCGCGTCGTCACGGAGCTCGTCATCAACCACACCTCCGACCAGCACGCCTGGTTCCAGCGGGCGCGCCGCGCGCCCAAAGGCTCGCCCGAGCGCAACTGGTATGTCTGGAGCGACGACCCGAACAAGTATTCGGGAACTCGTATCATCTTCACCGATACGGAGAAGTCGAATTGGTCCTGGGACCCCGAAGCGCAGCAGTTCTACTGGCACCGCTTCTTCAGCCACCAGCCCGATCTCAACTTCGACAACCCCGAGGTGCTCGAGGCGGTCAAGAACGTCATGCGCTTCTGGCTGCGCATGGGGGTCGACGGCCTGCGGCTCGACGCCATTCCCTATCTCATCGAGCGAGACGGCACCAACTGCGAGAACTTGCCGGAGACTCATGAGGTGCTGCGCGAGCTCCGCCGCACGCTCGACGCCGAATTTCCCGGCCGCATCTTCCTCGCCGAAGCCAACCAGTGGCCGAGCGACGTGCGCGCCTACTTCGGCGACGACGACGAATGCCACATGGCGTTCCACTTTCCGGTCATGCCGCGCATGTACATGGCCATCCGGAAGGAAGACCGCACGCCGATCGTCGACATCATGCGCCAGACGCCGGAGATTCCCGAGCACTGCCAGTGGGCGGTATTTCTGCGCAACCACGACGAGCTCACGCTCGAGATGGTGACCGACGACGAGCGCGACTACATGTACCGCGAGTACGCGCGCGATCCGCGCATGCGCATCAACGTCGGCATCCGCCGGCGACTCGCCCCGCTGATGGAGAGCGGTCGCCGCCAGATGGAGCTCATGAACGCGCTCCTCATGTCCATGCCCGGTACGCCGATCATCTACTACGGCGACGAGATCGGCATGGGCGACAACATCTACCTCGGCGATCGGAACGGCGTTCGCACCCCGATGCACTGGAGCGCCGACCGCAACGCCGGGTTCAGCGAAGGCGACACCGCGGCCCTCTTCTCGCCGCTCATCGTCGACCCGCCGTACGACTATCACACCGTGAACGTCGTCGCGCAGGAGCGCGTCCCGACCTCGCTGCTCCGCTGGATGCGCCGGCTCATCGCCGTACGCCAGCAGTATCGCGCCTTCGGACGCGGCACCTGGGAGCCGATCGACGCCGCCAATCGCCGCGTCCTCATCTTCCTGCGCCGCTACAAGGACGAGCTCATTCTCTGCGTCAACAACCTCTCGCGCTTCGCGCAGTTCGTCGAGCTCGATCTCCGTGAGTTCAACGGCCTCCTGCCGCTCGAGCTCTGGAGCAAGAACTGTTTTCCGCCGATCGGCGAGTTGCCCTACCTCCTCACGCTCGGCCCACACAACTTTCTCTGGTTCCGGTTGCTCCGCCCTGAGCAGGCGAAGGAATACCAGCGCTCCACGTGAGCCAGACCGAGCACAACTATATAGAAGGGGCATCGCCCGACGACTGGCGGCGCTTTCTCGCCGAGCAGCGGTGGTACACCGCCAAGGCGGCGCGCCCGACCGACATTCGCGTCGCGCACGTCATTCCCGTCCCATGGGGCGGCGGCGCATTCGCGATCGCGATCGTCGACGCCGCATTCGATGATCGTGTCGACCGCTACCAGATCGCCGTCGCACGGCGCGACGCGGTGCCCAGCGACATTCCGCCGCGCGCGGTGATTCATGCCGCGCCTGGCGCAGGCGTGTTGTACGATGCCGTGTTCGACGCCGACTTTCGCGCTGGCTTGGGTCTGGCGATCGCTAACGGCGCCACCACCCACGACGGCCGCGGCGCGGCGTGGACGGTCGAGCGCACCGCAAGCGCGGCGAAGCTGAGCGCCGCGCCCGCGCAGAGCAGCGTCGCGTCGGGTGAGCAGAGCAACACATCGCTCATCTTCGACGACAGCGTGATTCTCAAGCTCTTTCGCACCCTCAAACCCGGCGTCCAACCCGACGTCGAGGTCACCGAGTTCCTCACGACGCGCACATCATTCGCCAACACGCCGCCGCTCGTTGCCGTCATCACGCTCGAGGAGAGCGAGTCGGACGAGCGCGCGACCGCCGGCATGGCGCAGCGTTTTCTCCCGGGCGCGGTCGACGCCTGGCGCTACGCGCTCGAGCGTGCGGCCGCGCAATTCGCCGCGCCGCCGGATCGCGACCTGGCCAACGCGTTCGTGTCCGACGCGCGTCGACTCGGCACCATCACTCGCGCCCTGCACGAAGCGCTCGCCGGCGCCGCCGCCGACGATCCGGATCTCGCCGCTTTCGTCGCCGATGCCGCCACGCCCGGCGACGTCGAGCGATGGGCCGAGCGTGCGCGGCGCTCGGTCGGCGACGCGCTGACGCTGCTCGCCGCCGCCCTTGGCAGCGGAGCTTTCCCCAGCGAGCACACCGCAACGGCGCAGGCGCTCGTCCAACGGCGCGATCACTACCTCGGCTGGATCGACGAGCTCGTCGACGAGCTCGGCGACGACCTCGGTATGATCGCCCGCGTGCACGGCGACTATCACTTGGGCCAGGTGCTTCGCACGCAGGCCGGCGACTTCATGGTGATCGATTTCGAGGGCGAGCCGGCGCGCCCGCTCGACGAACGGCGCGAAAAAACCTCCCCCCTTCGCGACGTCGCCGGCATGCTCCGCAGCTTCGCCTACGCCGCTGCCACGCTCGCCACCACCGCCGGCGCCTCGCTCGACGCGAGAACGCGCGAGCTCCGCGCCGCGCGCTGGGAGCGCGACGTGCGCGCCGCGTACTTGGCCGGCTACCTCGAATCCGGTGAAGACGACGATTCGCCGATCATTCCCGAAGACGAAGCGCACGTCCGGCAGCTGCTCACGTTGTTCGAAACTGAAAAGGCGTTCTACGAGCTGGCGTACGAGCTGAACAACCGGCCGACGTGGGCGTGGATCCCGATGAGAGGGATCGCGAAGTTGTTCGTGAAAGGGTGAGTTTGAACGGAGAGGATTGAACCGCGAGGCTTGAACGGCGCGCGATGGCAGTCTTGGAGTTGGCCGTTAGCGTGTTTTGCGTGACTGATGGACCGCGACGGGTCGGTCGCATCCAAGGTTGCGCGCCGCTCTACCTGCGCCTGATCCGTCGGGGTCCATCAGTCACTCCCCACGGCCAACGGCAAACGCCGAACTGCCATCGCGCGCCGTTCAAACCTCAAGCCTCAAACCTCAAAGACCTCCCCTCGCGAACGTGTCACAATCCCTCGGATTCCCATTCTGCAACCCTCTCTTGAACCAACTCACTCTCTGCGCCGACGTCCCATGCGTGAACGTGTCCGCATCCACCTGCCCCGTCGTCTGCTGCTCGATCCGATCGTCTCCCACCGCCGCTGCCGCGTTCAACCCCGACTCGATGTCGCCCGGCTGGAGAATGTTTTCTTTCCCCGTCTCGTGCGCCCAAACCCCGGCGTAGCAGTCGGCTTGCAGCTCGAGCTTCACTGACAGCGCATTCGCCTGATCGGGGTTCGCCTGCTGC
>DATNAT010000107.1:0-12112 GCA_035572355.1 Gemmatimonadaceae bacterium | reverse complement strand
TACCAACGCGACATGCTGGTCGGGTTCGCGCTCGCGCACACGACGCCGCTCGTCGAGGGGCGCGCGCGCGAGGAGGTGCGCGTGCTCAAGCTGGCGCTCGCCGACGAGGCGCGGCTGCCGGAGTTGTTGCGCGCGGTAACGGATTTTGCGCGCCGCAGCGGGACGCGGCGCATCTCGTTGCGCGTGCAGGGCGAATTTCTCGGCGCGTATCAGCGGGTGATCGCGCTGGGCGGGCACGTGCGTTGGACGGATCTGCGCATGTCGCTCGCCGATCACGAGGAGAAGCGCCCCGACCAGGGGCTGATTCTGTCCAACTGGGAGATCTGACATGCTGCGCCACCGCCGCACATCGCGCCCACCGCGCGGCATCGTCGGGACACGACGACGTCCGCTCGCGCGCCTCGCCGCCGCTGCTGTCGCCGTGGCGCTCGTTGCCGCCTGCTCGCATCAGACGAACTTCGGTCCGCGCCGCCCGCCCGTGCCCGTGCACGTCATCAATGAGAATTTCCTCGACATGAACGTGTCGGCGATCGTCGGCGGAGTGTCGCGCCGGCTCGGCGATGTGACGGGCAACAGCACGCGCGATTTCGAGCTCTCGAGTCCGTACGGCGAGCCCGTCACCCTCACGGCGGTGCCGATCGGCGGCCGCGGGTCGTTTGTGTCGGGGTCGCTCAACGTGGGCGACGGACAGGTCATCGTGCTGCACATTGCGTCGAGCCTGCGGCAGAGCGTCGCCGTGCTGCGCGACACGCTGTAGGACGCAGCCCGACACGCCGTGGCGACGACGCGCCTCGTCATCCTCGTCGTCACCTATCTGCTGATCGCCGCGCCGACGCTGCCGTTCATTCGATTGACGCGGCCCGCGGCGGCGCTCGTCGGCGCGGCGGCAATGGTCACGGTGGGGCGACTGCCGTTGCGCGACGCCTACGCGGCGATCGATCTCGACGTGCTCGTATTCTTGCTCGGGGTCCTGCTCATCAGCGCCTGCCTCGAGCTTGGCGGGTTCTTCGAGTGGGCGGCCTGGCACGTCGTCGAACGGGCGCGATCGCCGCGCGCGCTGCTTGCCGCCGTCGTCGTGACGAGCGGGGTGCTGTCGGCGCTGTTCGTGAACGACACGATCTGTCTGGTGCTCACGCCGCTCATCATCGCCGTGACGCGGGCGCTCCGTCTCAGGCCGCTGCCCTTTCTGCTCGCCGTCGCCCTCGGGGCTAACGTCGGAAGCGCGCTGACGCCGATCGGCAATCCACAGAACATGCTCATTGCGGTGTCGAGCGGAGTCGCATTTTCAAGATTCGTCGGCGCCATGCTCCTGCCGTCGCTCGGCGGGCTCGCCGTGGTGTGCATCGTGATCTCGTTCGTCCACCGCCGCGATCTCGTGGCGCCGCTCGCGGCGCGCGACGACGTCGCCGAGCCGCCGCTCGACCGCGGTCTCGTCGCGCGTGCGCTCGTCGTGTTCGCCGGTGCGCTCGTCGGCTGGCTGGCGGGGTTCTCGCTGCCGCTGGTGGCGATCGCCGCCGCCGCGCTCCTCCTGGCGATCGCGCGGCGCGATGCGGCGCCCGTGTTCGCGCGCGTGGAGTGGCCGCTGCTGGTGTTCTTTGGAGCGCTGTTCGTCGTCATGCGCGGCGCGCGCGATCTGCCCATCGTCATCTCGCTCACGGCGACCGCCGCGGCATCGCTGCACGGCGCGCCGCTGCACGACGCGGTCATCACGACGGCGGCGATGACCGCGCTCTCCAACGTCGTGTCGAACGTGCCGGCGGTGATCCTCTGGCTGCCGGTGGTCCCCACCGTCGCGGCGCCGGCGTTCATCTGGCTCGTCATGGCGATGAGCTCGACCTTTGCCGGAAACCTCACGCTCCTCGGCTCGATGGCGAATCTGATCGTGGCCGAGCGCGCGGAAGGGCGGGGCGAGCGCGTCGGGTTCGGCGACTACCTGCGCGTCGGGCTGCCGGTGACCGTGATCACGCTGGCCTGGGGCGTTGCCGCGCTGATACTCGTCGCGCGTTGAGTCGTCTCACAGGCGAGCAACGCGGCGTGTAGCGCGCGTGACGGGTGTGACGGGTGTGACGGGTGTGACGGGTGTGACGGGTGTGACGCTGGACGCGTAGCGTCAGTCAGGATGCCGGCGGTTCCGGACGTCTCGGATCACCGCGCACGACGATGCGCAGTATGACGAGAAATACGCCGACGGTGAGCAGGAGATTGAGCCAGCCTGGTCCGTCGAGTACGAGAGCACCGACGGCCCAGATGACGATCAGCGCGATTCCCGCAAGCAAGCCGAGGTCCATGCACGAACAATAGCACGACCGAGAGGACACCGCGAATTGACCGGTCGTGTCCTGGTACCTAAATTGCCTTTACCACTTGCAGTTGCAGACTATCGGGACGGAGAACTCCGTTTTTGAGCCAACAAGTCCTTCGGGTGGGTTCGATAATCCATCACTGACGTCATGCCCTCAGTGCGGGGGAAGGCGAAAGGTTGGTGGTGAGGACCTCAAAAATTCGACTGGGCTTCACAAAACCCTCTCCGGACCGAATCTTCGAGCCCCGTGGATCACTCCACGGGGCTCGTCTGTTGTGGCTGGGCCGGCGTGCGATCTTTCACCGAGACGTGCGCCGTCGCACGTCATGCAGGCAACGGGTGCCAACATGCCATCGACGCCAAACGTCACGATCACGCGCCGGATGCAGTTCAATGCCGCGCATCGCGTGCACAATCCCGCGCTGTCCGACGAGGAGAACCGGGCGCTGTTCGGCAAGTGCAACAATCCGAACTGGCACGGCCACAACTACACGCTCGACGTGTCGGTCACGGGCCCGGTCGACGCGCGCACCGGCTACGTCGTCGACCTCGGGCGCGTGAAGGCGGTGGTCCAGCGCGAGGTGATCGACAAGGTCGACCATCGGAATTTCAATCTCGAGGTCGACTTCATGCACGACGTCATCCCGACGACGGAGAACATCGTCGTCGGCATGTGGCGCGTGCTCGCTCCGGCGCTCGCCCCGGCCAAGCTGACCAAGCTCGTGCTCTGGGAGACGCCGAACAACTACGTCGAGTACGACGGCCAATGACATTGCTCGCGCAGGGGACGGCGCTCGTCACCGGTGCGTCGCGGGGCATCGGGCTCGAGGTGGCCCGCGCGCTGGTCGACGAAGGGATGCGCGTCGCCATGCTGGCACGGTCGGAGCGCGATCTCCGCGCGCGAGCGCGGGAGCTCGGCGAGCGCGCCATCCCCATCACCTGCGACGTGGGCGACGAAGAAGCCGTGCGCGGCGGAACGGCGCGCGCCATCGACGCGCTCGGCGGCTCGCCGGAGATCGTCGTCAACAACGCCGGCGTGTTCGAGCTGGCCCGTGTCGATCGCGCGGCGCCAAAGGACTTTCGCCGCGCGCTCGACGTGAACCTGGTCGCACCGTTCCTCATCGTCCACGCGCTCTTGCCCGCGATGCGCGAGCATCGCCGCGGCCACATCGTGACGATCGGGTCGATCGCCGACCGCACGACCTTTCCCGAAAACGGCGCCTATGCGGCGAGCAAGTTCGGCCTGCGCGCGCTGCATCAGGTGTTGGTCGCCGAGCTGCACGGGAGCGGCGTGCGAGCCACGCTGGTCTCGCCCGGACCCGTCGACACCGCGTTGTGGGACGAGGTGCAGCCGGACGAGCGCGAAGGCTTTACGCCGCGCAAGCGAATGTTGAGCGCCGCCGCCGTCGCCGGCGCGGTGCGGTTTGCCGTGACGCAGCCCGCCGACGTGAACGTCGACGAGCTGCGTCTGTCGCGCTCGTAGCGAATCGGCAGCGGCGTGCACATTCCGCTCGTCGACATTCTGCGCTGTCCGCGCGCGCACGACGATACCTGGCTGGTCGCGTCGATCGAACGCGCCGAGGCGCGCGACATCATCGAGGGCGTGCTGGGCTGCCCGATCTGCTCGGCGGAATATCCGATTCGCGAAGGGGTCGTCGATTTCGGCGAGGCTCCCGCGGCGATGCCGTACGTGGCACCGCGCGAAGACGAAGCCGTGCGCCTCGCGGCCGCGCTCGACCTGACCGAGGCGCGAACGGTTGCGCTGCTCGACGGCGCGTGGGGCGCACACGCGCCGCTCATTCGGTCCATGTCGCCCGCGCAGTTGCTGCTGGTCAATCCACCAGAGGGAGTGCCGAGCGGAGACGGGATCTCGGTCGTGCGAGGACGCGTGGCGCCGCTGGCCGCCGGGAGTGTCAACGCTGCCGCGCTCGACGCGGTCGAGAACGGCGAGATGGTCGCCTCGGTCGTTCGCGCGGTGAGGGGCGGGGGACGATTGCTCGGCCCGGCGGGTGCGTCGATCCCCGAGGGATTTACGGAGCTGGTGAGCGACGCGGACGTGTGGGTTGCGGGGCTCGCGGCCGGGGCGAGTGTCAGCGCCCCGGTGCCGCTGACGCGACGCCCGC
This sequence comes from Gemmatimonadaceae bacterium, assembly GCA_035572355.1. Lineage (GTDB taxonomy): Bacteria > Gemmatimonadota > Gemmatimonadetes > Gemmatimonadales > Gemmatimonadaceae > JAQBQB01. The sequence goes on along the minus strand of DATNAT010000107.1, from coordinate 7,687 downwards.
CGTCACCGAGCCCGTGAGCGTTCGCAGGAAGGCGTCGAGCTGCGCCAATTCGGTCTGCGTCAAATGCAGCGGTTCAAGCTCGGAATGCCCTACGGCGGCGCGCGGCGCGCGGTTGTAGTGGTCCAGCACCGCGGCGAGCGTTCGAAATTCGCCGTGATGACCGTACGGGGCCCGCAGCCCGACATCGCGCAGCGAGGGCGTACGGAATGCGCCAACGAGATCGGCGGTCCCGCGCTTCGCGAACTTCAGCTCCGCACAGTCGGCTTCCGACGCGTCGCTGTAGCGGCTCAGGCAGTTGAACTCGCTGGAGTCGGCGAGTCTGATCCCGAGGATGCGCCCTGAATCAGGCGGTTCTGCAGCGCCGATGCCGACGTTGTGAAATTGATTGTCCGTCAACAGCGCGCCGCTGTGGCATCGCACGCATTGCCCGCTGCCAATGAACAGGCGAGCGCCGGCACGCTCGGCGGCGGAAAAGCGTTCGCGCTTTCCGCCATCTGAATCGGTCAATCCCGCGACGTATCGATCGAACCGCGACGGACCGTATTCGATACCGCGCTCGAACGCGGCGAGCGCCTTGCCGAGGTTCACGAACACGCGCGTCACGCTGTCTTTCGTCGTCTGCGGAAGCTGCGCCCAGGCGGCGCGTTCATTCGCCGTTCCGTTCGGACCCGCCGACGCTGGCAAGGTTGCGGTATCCGGCAGTGAGCCGAACAGCTGCGCGTAATCCTCGGCGTACGCCCGCGCGATCACGCGTGCGTACAGCGTGCGGGTGCCGCCATGTTCGACTGCGCTCTCGAGCGGACCAAGCGCCTGCGCCCACGGACTATCGGCCCGGCCGTCCCAAAACAACCAGGGTGTGTACGCGGACGCGATTACCGTCATCGTGCGGCGCCCCGTGGTCCCGACTCCGAGTCCGAGCGGACGCCCGTCTTGAAATTGCGAGCTCGGGAGGTGGCAGGTGGCGCACGCGACCTTGCCATTGATGCTGAAACGTGTATCAAAAAAGGCTCGTCGACCGAATGCGGCTGCCGCCGCGCTCGACGCATAACGGTTCGACGGATCGCGCGGAGGCGCGCCGAGGGTGCCGAGGGTGAGCGATTGCAGCGTTGCCAGCTCACCCGGCGACCAACCATCTGGAATCGCCGGCCGCGCGGCCGCTGCAGCGACGACGGTGACCGCGGGCGCGGCTGCGAGGCCAAGACATGCACCGAACATCACGACGCGCGTCGTCGCCCCTCGCACGGTCAACGCAAGCTGAGGTTGAACCGCACGCTGTCGGTGCCTGCGCGCGCTTGGATCACGAACTTCACCACCCACCAACCCGACATGCTGAACTTCATCCCTTCGATTCGGTAATCGCCGTTGGCGGGCGGTCCGCTCATCTCCGGCGTGGTCGGCAACCCGTGGCCATGCTCCGGCATGCCGCCGTCGACGCAGATCGTCGCGCTGTCCACCGCGACTCCGGTGGTGTCCTCGATGTGCAAGATCCACTCGTGGATCTTGCCCGTCGGCGGCGCGTCGTCGGGCGCCTTGATCGAGACGCGATAGAGACCGCCCTCGGTCAGTCGGATACGGCCGTAGTCCCGCGTCTCAGGGGGAACAAAGTCTTTCTTCCATGTCTCTTGCACCGTGCAGTCGTTCGGCCGGAGCGGCGCTGTGCGCGGCGCCCGGCTCGCGGCGATGGTGCTCGCGAGCACCGCGGCCGCGCCAGTGGCGAGAGCAAGCCGGGCGGGGCGGGGGGCGACAGCTGCGATTCTTGACTGACGCGACACGTGCGAGCTCCGAGCGTCGAGGGTCGAGTGGACGACGGCACGTTAGCACGACGTGTGGGGCGCAGCGTGGATCTTTGGTTCCGGATTTGTGCAGAAATTGTCTGCCCACGCAGCGAGACCCGTGGAGCGACGCTCCGACCAGCAGCCTATGGGAGGATCAGCGCTCGCGCGTCCAGAGCAGAAGCACGCCGCAGTTGGTGTTTCCCGAGACGTACTCGATCGGCGCCGTCGCTGGGCCGGGATAGAATTCCGCGATCGCGTAGTCGATCGGCGACATGTGGTTGTAGTCCGCTGCCGCGGTGCTCAAGATGCCGTCGATGTAGAGCCTCACGAAGCAGTCCGGATGCACGCAACCGCCCATGCTCTTCGAGCATGGTTGCCGCGACGAGACGAAGTAGGTCTCGCCGTGCACCCCCTGCACCGGCATCAAACCCGGCAGGCGCGAGCCCAGCACGTCGGCGAGCGTCTCGTTGTCGAGCTTGCGCATCTGTGCTTCGTCGATGAACGAACCGCCGGCGTGCGACTTGACGCGGGACTCCGCGTCCTCGAGCCGCCACGAATGGTAAGTCGGCGCCGCGGCCTTGACGGTCATGCCCGGGAGCTGCTGCGGCGCCTTCGCCAACAGCATCGTCAGCGGTGTCGTGTCCGCGGGTGCGATGGCGACCATCATCGTTTGCGGCTCGTACCCGATCTTTCGCAGGCGTACGAGACTTCCGCCGTCAGGCAGGAAGAAGAGACTCACGGTGCCGGTGGAGCTCGTGACCGAGCTCGTGCCCGACAGCATGTCCTCCACCTGGACGCTGTCGATCGGGGCGCCGGTTGCCTCGTCGAACACGCCGAGCAGTCGGTAGCGATACCGCGGATGGGCGCGGGTTGCGTCGTGCGCCGCCACCGTCGACGAAGCCGGGGTCTGTGCCGCTACCACGCTGGACAGCGCCAGCAGAGGAATGCACCGGGCGAGGGTGTGCCGCATCATGCGCCTCGAGGTCGAGGAGTCATGTATACAATGATGCATGCAACGTGCCCTCGCAAGCCCTGCGTAGACTTCAGCCCGGACCGCTATGCGTGCGCCGGCTCTGGCTCGTGTTCGCCGTCGGCGTACAGCGCATCGATCACCGACTTGTAGGTCTTGTCGATCACGCGGCGCTTCACCTTGAGCGTCGGCGTCAGCTCGCCGCGCTCGATCGAGAAATCGTGCTCGAGGAAGCCGATCTTCTTCGGCATCTCGAACCGCGCCAGCCCTTGCACCTCGCCCATCACCTCCCGCTCGAGCTTCTCACGCGCCTGCGGCATGGCGAGCAGCTGCGACCGGCTGGTCCAGAGCAGATTGTGCAGCTTGCCCCACTTCTCGAGCGATTCCCAATTCGGCACGATGAGCACGATCGGGAACTTGCGCTTGTCGCCGATCATCACCGCCTGGCTCACGTACTTGTTCGTCTTGATTTTGTTCTCGATCGGCTGTGGCGCGATGTTCTTGCCGCCGGCCGTGACGATGATGTCTTTTTTGCGATCGGTGATCGCGAGGAACCCATCGCGGATCTCGCCGATGTCGCCCGTGTGGAACCAGCCGCTCGTGTCGATCACCTCGGCCGTCGCTGCCGGCTTGTTGAAGTAGCCTTTCATCACGTTCGGGCCGCGGGCCAGAATCTCGCCGTCGGCCGCGATCATGACTTCGACGCCGGCGATCGGTTTGCCGACGGTCCCGATGCGGAAATTGTCCGGCGTGTTGACCGCGATCACGGGCGACGTCTCGGTCAGTCCGTAGCCCTCGAGAATGACCAGCCCGGCGGCGTAGAAGAATTTCGTGATCTCCGGCGCGAGCGGCGCGCCGCCCGACACGAAGTAGCGCAAGCGCCCGCCCGTGCGCGCTTTGAGCTTGGAGAACACCAGCCGCTGAGCGACCGCGTATTGCAGCGCGAGCAGTCTACGCGGCGTGCGGCCGGCGAGCTTGACGTCGGCCCACCGGTCGGCGACGGAGCGCGCCCAGAAGAAAATTCGCTTCTTCGCGCTGCCGCCGGAGAGCGCGTTCTCGAGCACGCGCGCGTACATCTTCTCATAGAGCCGCGGCACCGAGAACACGATCGTCGGGCGCACTTCCACCATGTTCGTCGGTACGGTGTCCGTCGACTCGGCGTAGGCGATGCTCGTGCCGGTGGCCATCATCAGGTAGTCGCCGTGGCGCTGGAAGACGTGCGACAGCGGCAGGAAGCTGAGCGACACGTCCCCGCCCGCGAACGGCACGCTGACGCGCGCCGACATCACGTTCGCGAACAGATTGTCGTGCGTCAGCATCACGCCCTTGGGCTCACCGGTCGTGCCCGACGTGTAGATGATCGTCGCCATTTCGTCGGGGCGCACGGCGTTGGCGCGGTCGCGGAAAACACCGCGCTGCGCGTCGGTGTCAACCGCTTCGCCCGCGGCCTCGATCGACGCGAGGGTGCGATCGGCCGTCGGGATCGCGTCGCCGAAGGTGATCACGTACCGGAGCGCCGGGCAGTCGCCGCGCACCGGCGCGATCTTCGCCGCCTGATCGGCCCCGGACACGCAGATGGCGACCGCGCCCGAATCGCGCAGGATGTAGGCGATCTGATCGCCCGGCAGATTGGGGTAGATCGGCACGTCAGCAGCGCCCAATGAGAGGCAGGCGTAGTCGACGATCGCCCACTCGGGGCGGTTCTCGGAGAGAATGGCGATTCGATCGCCGGCTTTGATGCCGAGCTCGACCAGTCCGAGCGAGGCACGGCGCACGCGCTCGAGCAATCTGTCGTGCGAGATCGGCTCGTATCGGCCGTTGCGCTTGACCTGGAGCGCGTCGGCCTTGTGGTACGTCTCGACGGCCTCGAAGAACAGCTTGTTGAGCGTTCCCGGGGCGGAATTGCGCGGCCCACCGGTCGTCGTCATCGACGTCCTCGCTGTTTCGCGAAATCGAGCGCGCGGCAGCGCGTTCGATCAGTTCAGTATACCGCGGGCCGGTGGATGCGGGAACCCGGTGGAACGCTCAGTGTCACGCGTGGTCAAACGGTGCCCGCTCAGGGCGTCGGGAGCTTGACGACGATTGGCACGACAACGTGAACCGGCGAGCCGGGAATTGCCGACCCTTTGTACGACGCGGTCATCTCGACCACGGCGCTGTCGACTTTCTTGCCGGCGGCGAGCGAATCGTCGGCGAGAAAGGGCACGATCACGGCAAGCGACCGACTGACGTGGCCGCTCACATCCGTAACGCCGACGGCAGTTACCGTATCGAGATCCCGGATCGACACCGCGGGCGACTTGCCCGCTTTCGTCGCCGGCGCATAGGTGAGCGCGAAGTGCACGACGAACCCCTGCGCGAACGTGCCGTTCGCCCCCGAGATCACGGCGCCGACCGGAGTCACAGCTGGAGTCGTGTCGGTCGTGAACGGAATGCGGAACGTGTCCACGGGGGTCACCGCCGCAATCCCCGTCGGCGCCACCGTAATGGGAACGGTCGCCACGGGCGTCTGCAGGTTGCCGATCTGCCCGAGCACGTGCACGGCGCCGACCGAATCGCCGGTCAAGAGCCCGTTCGCGTCGAAGTGCGCGAACTTGATCGAGTCCGTGATCACGAACTGCGGCGTCACACCGGGGAGCCGATTGCCGTCGGCGTCGTACGCGATCACCGACAGCATCGCCGGTGCGCCGCTGCTGTCGCGCATCACGTCGCCGATCACGACCGACGGCGACGGAAGTTGGAGGGACGAGATCGACGCGGGCCCCTTGGGCGCGGACATGTCGAGGCACGCTGTCGCCAGCGCCGCAGCTACGAGCCCGACGATTGTCGCCTGCCGTCGAATCACACCAGTTTCCCCGAGAGTTGTGCCGCCAGGGCCTTGTACGCTTTCGCCGCCGCATCGTCCGGCGAGCGAAGCACCACCGGCTGGCCGGCCGCAAAGGCATCGACTGCCGCCGGCGTGCGCGGCACGACCATATCCAGTACCAGTCCGCGCGGAAGCTGTTCCCGCACGTACGCGGCCACGCGCTCCGAGGCCGGGTTGCCCATCTCGACCATCGTGAGCAGCACCCCGGCGAGTGAGAGCCCCGGGTTGGTGTCGAGCGATGCGCGGATGCCGCGCAGAATCTGCGTCGTCGTCTGCAGCGCGAGCGGCTCGCACTGGAGTGGCACGAGCACGTGCTGGCTGCTCCCGAGTACGCGGTGCACCACGGGGCCGAGCCCGGGCGGCGTGTCGACGATCACGGTGTAACCGCGTTCGCGCGCCCTTTGGAAGAGCTCGCCCGTCCGCGCCGACTCGGAGAAGATGTGTTGATAGTGGTCGTGCGTCGCCGCCTCGCTCACGCTGCCGGCGAGCACGACGCGAAGCCAGGGCAGATTGGTTGTCCGCACTACTTCGTGCATGCGATACGTGCCGGAGAGGTAGTCCGACAAGCCGACTCTCGCCGCGGTCGGCGTCGTGAGGCCCAGGCCATAACGCACCGATCCCTGAGGGTCGGCGTCGATCAGCAGCGTCTTCGTACCAGAGCGCGCCAGCGCCGCGGCGAGATTGATTGCGGTGGTCGTTTTACCGACGCCGCCCTTCTGGCTGACGACCGCGAGGATTTGGCCCACGCTATTGCTCGGCGTCCTCGGAAATCGTCTCGCCGCCCTGGAGCATGGCGATGGTTTCCTGCGCGTGGCGAACCCAGCGCTCCGATTCGGCCGCCGATGGCGGCTTGGCGAGGAAGGCCTGCAGATGCCGCTCGGCGCCGGTGCGGTCGCCGCGCTTGAGCAGGAGAAACGCCAGGCCGTAGTGCGCGCCGGAAAGCTCCGGTGCGAGACTCAGCGCGCTGCGGTAGCAGCGGATCGCCTCGTCTGGGCGGTTCGTCTTCGTGAAGGCGATCGCCATGTTCTGGAGGATCTTCGTGTCGTTTGGCCGATCGCGCAGCGCGAGTCGATACGACGTCAACGCCGCGTCGTAGTCACCCTGGCGCTCCAACGCCATTGCCTCGCTCAGATAGTCGAGACGCTTCGGCTTGAGGTCGCCAGCAGACTGTCCACCGAACAGGCGACTCCACCAGGACATGCGGCGCGGAAGTGTTGGAGAGAAGACCGGGAAGGGGTTGCCGCAAAGCTATCGGGTCGCTGGAGCCCGAGCAACAGGAATCGCGCTCGCTGGCGCGTGCATCGGCGTGTCGAAACACACCGTGCGGTGTAGCTTACCTGCATGTCGCCGCGCCGAACGTCGGTCGAGCATTCCAAAGGGGTTTTCGAGGTCGAGTGGCCGCTGTTCGGCGAGCTCTCGCGGGCGCTCGCGCTCAAGGTGGCGCGCAGCTACGACCCCGAGCTCGTCGTCGGCATCGCCACGACCGGCGTCATTCCCGGTGCGGTAATCGCCGCGATCCTCGGCCGCGAATTCCATTCGTTGGTGGTCAGCCGCCGGTTCGGCACCGACATCGTTCGGGAAACTCCGGCCGTCCTGAGCGCGGCGCCCGCGGCGGCGCGCGGGCGCCGCGTGCTCGTCGTCGACGAGACCTGCGACACGGGCGACACGATTCGCCTCGCCGTGGCGTCGATGGTGAACGCCGGTGCGGTCGAGGTGCGAACGGCGGTCGCCTTTCAGACAGGCTCCTACACGCCGGACTTTCATGCGCTGGCGACCGAGAGCGCGATCATTCTGCCCTGGGATCGCGAGGTGCTGATCGACGGCGAGCTGGTGACGAACCCGCTCTACGAGGAAGCGCTCAAGGCGCAGTGATCCGCGCGCCGGCGTGGGTTACGCCGCGCGCCGCGACTACGGCGGTCCGCCGATCGACTCCTCGTACGGAATGCCGTTGCCCATGTCGTCGTAGACGCGCTGCATCGTGTCGGCGCTCCCGACGAGAAACCGGCAGCGCGGCGCTCCCATGGACCGGCATTCGACTTCCATCACGGCGAGCGACTCGCCCGCCAAGCGACCGAA
>DATNAT010000106.1:0-2316 GCA_035572355.1 Gemmatimonadaceae bacterium | reverse complement strand
CGAGCTCGGCACCACGGCGGACCGCGTCCTCGTCAGCTCGACGGGGGTGATCGGCGTGCAGCTGCCGATCGAGAAGATCGAGCGCGGCCTCACCGGCATGTCGGGCGAGCTGCAGGCCGATCCGCTCGTCGGCGCCGAAGGCATCATGACGACGGACACGCACCCCAAAGCGCTGTCGACGTCGGTGGGTGACGCGACGATCACATGGGTCGCGAAGGGCTCCGGAATGATCGAGCCGACGATGGCGACGATGCTCTGCTACATGTTCACCGACGCGGCCCTCGAGCCGGGCGCGCTCGACGCAATGCTCCGCGAAGCGGCGCATGGGTCGTTTGGCATGCTCTCGGTCGACAGCGACACGAGCACGTCAGACACCTGCGCCATTCTGGCGAATGGGCTGGCCGGCGCGGTCGACTCTCGGGCGTTTGGCCAGGCGCTGAGCGCCGGCTGCGTGGCGATGGCGGAGATGCTCGCCCGCGACGGCGAGGGCGCCGAGCATTTGATTCGCGCCGTTGTGCGCGGCGCAGCGAACGAGGCGGAGGCGCGCCGGATCGCGAAGTCGGTGATCAACTCCCCGCTGGTGAAGACGATGGTTCATGGCGCCGATCCGAACGTCGGGCGGTTGCTGATGGCGGTCGGCAAGTGCTTCGAGTGCGCGATCCGGCCCGACACCACGGACGCCTGGATCAATGGCCACGCCGTGGTTCGCGCCGGCGTGCGCCTCGCGTTCGACGAAGCGGCGGTGCGCGCGACCCTCGGCGACGAGTCGGTCACATTGGAGATCTCGCTCGGTGTCGGCGACGGGGTGGCGACGGCGTTCGGGTGCGACTTGAGCCGCGGGTACGTCGACGAGAACGCGGCGTATATGTCGAGCTAGCGCGTGGAGCGTGGATCGTGGATCGTGGAACACACAGTCGTCAGTTGGTAACGCCGATGCACTCCACTTCCACGTGGGCGTTGGCGGCGAGGCCGGACACAGCGACTGCGCTGCGGGCCGGCTTGCGGGCGCGAAAATACGTCGCGTAGATCTGGTTGAAGTCCTGGTAATCCTTCATGTCGGCGAGAAAGACCGTGCACTGCACCACGCGGTCAAGCGACGAGCCATAGCGCTCGAGCGTCGTGCGCATGTTGTTGAGCGCCTGGCGTCCCTCGGCCTGGATGCCGCCAGCGACCAGCCGGCCGGTGGAATCGGTGCCGATCTGTCCCGACACGAACAAGAGGTTGCCGAACCGGACGGCGGGCGAGAACACCGCCTGTGGACGCGGCGACGGGTAAAATTCGAGCTCGGTCGTGACCGGGTGCGCGCAGGCGGCGAGCGTCAACGCGGCGACGAGCGCGAGCGGCGCACGGATCGTCGTCGCAGGGACAGTGCCAGGCATGTGAGGCTCTCGGTTTGGGTGGGTGGAATGTCGCTTCAGCGACGAGGCGCTTTGATCGACAGCGGAACGACGGTCGTTCCCCACCGCAGCTCGAGACGCGCCGAGTCGGCGTCGACGAGCGGGAAGGCGAACATGAGCGTTTCTACATAGTCGCCCTTGATCGGCGCCGATTGAATCCGAAGCACGTCGTGCCCCTCCGGGTACGAGCGATGGAACGTCTCGGCGACGCTGTTGAAGATGATCGTCCAGCGCGCGGAGTCGGGAATGGCCCAGACGCTGTAGGTGCCCGCGGCGAGGCGCTGACCGTTGACGTCGAGGGGCTCGGTGGTCGAGAACCGCGCGCCGCTGTCGGCGCTCGGCGTCCACGGACGGCCCCAGGGCACGAGCGCGCCGAACAGGTCGCGGCCGCGCGCGACCGGCCGACGGTAGGTGATCTCGACGCGCGCGCCGGCGATCGATTGACCGACGACGCCGAGCTGGCTCTTGGAGTTGGATTGCGCGCAGGCGGCGGCGACGGGCAGGGCGAGCGCGGGGAGCACGAGAGCGAATCGCATGCAGGAAGATGCGGCGGTCGGGGCGCGGCATCCAGCGCCATCCGGCGGCATTTCGCGGCGACATGACCCGTCGGCTGCCTGCGGACGGTTGTTCGCGAAGTGTATCGTCGCCCTTCCCTTGCGACACAAGGGCAACGGTTCTACGTTCCCTTGTGTCACAAGGGAGAGGGAGGGTCTCACATGGCCGACGCCGAAACCGACTTGCTGCGCAGCAGTCTCGATCTGCTCGTGATGAAAGCGCTGACCTGGGGCCCGATGCACGGCTATGCGATCAGCGAATGGATCGAGTCGGCATCGGGGACCGTGCTGCTCGTCGAGGAAGGAACGCTCTACCCCGCCCTGCACCGCTTGGCCCGCCGCGGCTGGATCGCAGCCGAGTGGGG
>DATNAT010000105.1:0-5289 GCA_035572355.1 Gemmatimonadaceae bacterium | reverse complement strand
CCTCGTCCAGGGCACCCTGGACCTCCTTCTGCTCAAGATGCTCGCCCTCGAGCCGATGAATGGCTGGGCGATCGGGCAGCAGCTCAAAGAGCTGTCGTCCGACGTCCTCCAGGTCAGCGACGGCTCGCTCTATCCCGCGCTGCACAAGCTCGAGCAGGAGGGGTGGATCACCGCGGAGTGGCGGCCGAGCGAGAACAATCGCCGCGCCAAGTTCTATTCGCTCACTCGCGCCGGCCGCAAGCAGCTCCAGATCGAAGCAGGCAATTGGGATCGTCTCGCCGGCGCCATCACGGCGCTGCTGCGCATTCAGCACCTTCAGGGGGCCTGACATGAGCATCGACCGGCTGCTGCGCATCGTTCCACTGCGCCTTCGTTCCCTCTTCCGCCGCGCCGACGTCGAGCGCGAGCTCGACGAGGAGCTTCAATACCACGTCGAACAACAGACCGCCGCCAACGTTCGCCGCGGTATGTCTCCCGGCGACGCGCGCGCCGCCGCCGTCCGCGCGCTCGGCGGCGTGGCCTATCGCAAAGAACAGGTGCGCGATGCGCGGGGCACGCGCTGGATCGAGGAGCTCGCCGGCGACTTGCGATTCGCACTCCGCAGCCTGCGCCGAGCGCGCGGGTTCACCACGACGGTCGTCCTCACGCTGGCGCTCGGCATCGGCGCCAACACGGCGATGTTCACGCTGCTCCGCGGTACGCTGCTTCGGGCTCTCCCCAATCGCGACGGCGGCCGGCTCGTCTACCTGCGGCAGTCGGCGCCGGGCGCGGAGTTCAAGCAGGTGCTGTTCTCGGTGCCGGAGATCGAGGATTTTCGCGCCGGTGCCAAGACGCTGTCGGCGATTGCCGACTACTCGTCGGCGGTGCCGTTCACCGTCGTTGGCGACGATGGCCAGCCGGCGCGCGGCCGCGTCGGCGTGGTGAGCGGCAACTACTTCGGCGTGATGGGGCTCGATCCCGTGCTGGGCCGCACGATTTCGACGGCGGACGACGGCGCCGCGGCCGCGCCGGTGGCGGTTCTCTCATACGAGTATTGGAACGATCATTTCGGACGCGACCCGAAAATCCTGGGGCGGACCCTCCGGCTGAACGACAAGGCGACGACGATCGTCGGCGTGGTGCAGCAGGCGGCGCGCTATCCGGAGGCGACCGACGTCTACGTCAATCTCGCGACGAGCCCGCACAATCTGAGCGCGTCGATGGTCACCAACCGCTCGCACCGCATGTCGGAGGCCTTCGCCCGGCTCGCGCCGGGCGTGACGGTCGAACAGGCGCGCGCCGAAATCGAGGGTATCGCGACAGCGATGTTCGCCGACCACCCGGAGGCGTACGAGAAGGCGGCGCACTATCAGATCGCAGTCTCGTCGCTGCGACAGGCGGTGAACGAGCGCGCGTCGTTCACCTTCTGGCTGCTCATGGCGGCGGCGGCGTTCGTGCTGTTGATCGCCTGCGCGAACGTCGCCAACCTCACGCTCATGCGCGGCGTCGGACGCGAGCGCGAGATGCTCGTCCGCGCCGCGCTCGGCGCCGGCCGGGCGAGGCTGCGCCGGCTGCTCCTGGCTGAAAATCTGACGTTGGCGCTGGCCGGCGGCGCGATCGGCGTGCTGGTCGCGGTCGCTGGGCTGCGCCTCCTCGTCGCGTTCGCGGCGCAGTTCTCGCCGCTCGCCTCGGGCATTCGCATCGACGGCGTCGTATTGGCGTTCGGGCTTGCGACGAGCATTCTCGCCTCGATCGCGCTGTCGTTCATGCCCCGCATTGGCGGCGAGCGATCGCTCGCGTCGTCGCTCGTGCCCACCGGCGCCGGCCGCGGCGCGACGATCGGCCGCGGGCGACAGCGCCTGCAGCGGTCACTCGTCGTGGTGCAGGTCGCCGTATGCGCGGTGCTGCTCGCCGGCGCCGGCCTCCTCGTTCGAACGCTGGCCAATTTGCAAGCGGTCGACGCGGGCGTGCGCACCGAGCATGTGTTGACCGTCGATTTGCCGATCACCGGCGACTTGCTGCGGGAGTTCATGCGTCAGTCGGAAAATCTCCAGCGGTACGAGCGCATTCGCGATCGCGCGGCCGCGCTTCCCGGCGTCAATGCCGCCGTACTGAGCTCGGTGGCTCCGCTCCGCAGCGCGTTCTTCAGCATGGACCTCGCGGTCGAGGGCAAGCCGACGCCGCCCAACGAGCCGACGCCTCACGCGGCGGTCAAGATGGTCGATTCGAAGTATTTCGGCGCGGCGGGCGTCCCGCTGCTCGCCGGCCGCGCGTTCGACCCGACGGACCGGCGCGGATCGGGACTCGTCGTGATCCTGAATCAGTCGTTCGCAAAGAAGCTTTTCGGCAGTGAGAATCCGATTGGCCGGCGCATTGCCTGGACCGGCGTGATGCTCAAGCTCTCACCGTTCAGCGGCGACTGGCGCACTGTGGTCGGAGTCGTCGGCGACACGCGCGACCGCGGGCTCGACGCCGATCCGCCGGCGACCGCCTACCTGCCGTTCGCGCAGGAAATAATCATCAACGGGACGCTCATCGTGCGGACCTCGTCCGATCCGGCGCTCGTACAGGCGTCGGTCGTGCGCGCGATTCACGATCTGTATCCGCGGCAGCTGATCGAGCAGGTGGCCACGGTCGACCAGATCCGCGACGAAGGCATCGCGCCGCGGCGGCTCAACGCAATGTTCATCGCGTCGTTCGGCGCATTGGCGTTCGCCATCGCGATGGTCGGCATTGCCGGTGTGCTGGCCTTTTCGGTCAGCTCGCGCACGAACGAGATCGGCATTCGCATGAGTCTCGGCGCCGACGCGAGGCGCGTGCGGCGCATGGTGCTTGGCGAGGGCGGCGTGCTGCTCGGCGTCGGACTTGTCGTTGGACTGGCCGGCGCGTTGTTCGCGGCGAGACTTCTGCGCGCCATGCTGTTCGGTGTGACGCCGCACGATCCGTTCACGCTGGGCGGAGTCGCCTTGGTGCTGGCGGCGGTGGGGCTGGCGGCGTGCTGGCTCCCAGCGGCGCGCGCCGCTCGCGTCGACCCGGCGGTTGCGCTGCGCGCGGAGTGACACCGCGGTAAGTGGACTTGAGCGTTCGACGCGAAATGGTGCTGGAGGGAGGGCCACCCAAGTTCTAGCTATGCAGCATGCGGAACCGAGTTCGACGCCGAGCCGAGACACTCTCCGCGGCGGTGAAGCAGGTCATGACGGCCGCGCCTTGGGCCCAGCACAGGGCCGAAGACGTCGCCGCCGCGGTTGGCGTTTCGCAGTTCCATCTCGCGCGGGTGTTCCGGGCGGAGACGGGCACGTCGCTGCATCAATATCTCCTGCGCATCCGAATGGAGCGCGCGCTCACACGCCTCGGCGAGGGCGAACGGCAGCTGAGCCGACTGGCTCTCGAGCTTGGATTCTCGAGCCACAGCCATTTCTCGGCGGTGTTCCGCCGGCACTTCGGGGAGAGTCCGGCGCGGGCTCGTGCCGCGATGCGCTCAACGTTCGAGCATCCTGCCCAGCGTGCGCGCGGCTCCGAGCAATGCGCGCTCGTCGAACCCGCCGAACCCGAGCAGAAGCCCCTGTCGTCGAGGGGGTGCGAGGTAGCACGAGGAGAGCGCCACGGCAGTGAGCCCTTCCGTTTGCATCCGTCGGATGACGGTTGCGTCATGAGCGCCGTTCGCCAGCAGCGTCGCCACGTGCAGACCGGCATCGGCGTTCACCACCGTTAGCATCGTGCCGCAGTAGCGGTCCAGTCCTTCGAGCAGCGCTGTTCGGCGCGCGGCATAAAGGCCGCGCATTCGCCGAAGGTGCCGCGCGAAGTGACCCTCGTGAATGAACTCAGCTAGAGCCAGCTGGTAAAGACTCGGCGAAAAGACGTCGAGGGCGTCGCGCGCATCGAGAAATCGGTCCCACAACTTCGGCGGGACGACGAGATACCCCATGCGCAGCGCCGGAAACAGCACTTTGCTGAACGTGCCGACGTACACGACGTGACCCTCGGTATCCATCCCTTGCAATGCGCCGAGCGGGCGACTGACATATCGGTATTCGCTGTCGTAGTCGTCCTCGATGATCCACGCGTCATGCCGTGCGGCCCAATCGAGCAGGGCGAGCCGCCGTGCTGCGGACATCGATGCGCCGAGCGGGTACTGATGCGACGGTGTGACGTATACGGCGCGGATGCGCTGCCTGAGTGCGCCGAGTGCCGCGACGTCGATCCCTTCCTCATCGACCGGCACCGGCACGAGCTCGGCGCCCGCGGCGCTGAACGCGGCGCGCGCGCCAGGGTAGCCGGGCTCCTCGACCGCGATACGGTCGCCGGGCTCGAGGAGCACGGCGGCGCACAACCGTAGACCAGGCTGCGAGCCTGCCGTCACGAGAACCTGTTCGGCTTCGCAGCGCACCGCGCGAGCCGTGCGAAGATGTTCCGCGATGGCTTCACGGAGTGCCCCGACTCCAGCGGGGTCGCCGTAGGCCATGTGCGACGGCGACATCCGATGGCTCTGCCGCGCGATGATGCGATTCCAGAGGGGCAGCGGGAATTCATCCAGTGCCGGAAGACTCATGCGGAACGGACGAACGCCACCTTCGCTGCGGCCGGGTGCGACCCGCGCTCGACGCGTCGGTCCGGCATTCGGCGGTCGGCTCGACGGCGGGCGTGCAATCGCCGCGAGTCGCGTGTCGGGCGGCGCGGCGCAAACGTAGGTCCCCGATCCGACGCGCCCCTCGAGATAGCCCTCGTGCAACAGCTGGTCGTAGGCCGTGAGTACCGACAGGCGTGACATTCCGAGCTCGGCGGCGAGCGCTCGTGTAGAGGGCACCCGCTGTCCCGCGCGCATCATGCCGCCGAGAATGGCGTTCCGCAGTCCGTCATAGACCTGCCGGTGGAGCGGCACACTCGACCGGCGATCGATCGGCAGATGCGCGACGAGCGGGGCGCTGCCAGCGGTTTTCACGGGGCGGGGCCGAACTGGAAGTGGATATGAGCGCGAAACCAGAAATGGCGCTAGTGACAGAACCGCTTCGCTGACAATCTGCAACCATGTCCACGCCGAGACAACTGACTTCACGTGAGCGACTCGCCGTCGCCGTCGCCATGCTGGCGTCGCTCGCGGCCGTGCGTGCAGACGCGCAGGCGTCGCCTGGCCGCACCCCGTGGGGACTGTTCAGTGCGCGGTACGACACGCACACCTCGGATTTCATCTACGCGCTCTACGGCTACGGCCGCTCGTTCGCGATGGTCGGCACACTACAGAACCCGCGCTCCGGGTGGACAGAGCTGGTCGGCGCGGTCGGGCGCACGTTTGCATTGGCTGGCGGGCCGTCG
>DATNAT010000104.1:0-2109 GCA_035572355.1 Gemmatimonadaceae bacterium | reverse complement strand
GGCCCAACGAGCTCGTTGCCATCGGAAAGACCACCGCGATCGACGGGCATTTCAACGGTACACCGAGCGGCGACCTGCTGTCGCTCCCGATGTATCAGGATCTTCTGCGCGCGCCCGGTCTCGTCGGTGGTCTCGTGACCGGTCTGGCCGCGTCGGGAACGCCGGGGCGTCTCGACGTGCGGTTCGCCGGCAGCGCGGAAGACGAGCATCCGAACGGACGCTTCGTGTCGGCCAACTATTTCTCGGTGCTCGGCGTTCCCGCCGAGCGCGGGCGCGTCTTCGGAACGGAAGATGGAGGCGCTCCGGGACGCTCGCCGGTCGTCGTGATCAGCGACGCGTATTGGAAGCAGCGATTCGGCGGAGCGAGCGACGTGATCGGCGAGCGCGTGACGATCGACGGCGTGCTCCTTACCGTCATCGGCGTGGCGCAACGCGGCTTCAATGGCGACGTCGTGGAGCGGCCGGCGCAAGTGTGGATGCCGATCGCGATGCAGCCGATCGTGCAGCCGCACGGAGCGCCCGTGTCCGACCGCGGTACCTCGTGGCTTCTGCTCCTCGGCCGGCTCGAGCGCGGTGTGACGCTCGAGCAGGCGCGCGCCGGCTTCACCACGCGCATTCGCGCGGTGCTCCTCGCCAACGCGGCCTCGGCCGGCGAAGCGGCGCGTCTCAACCGGGCGCCCATCATCGTCTCGTCGGGCGCGCGCGGATTTTCGGCGGCGCGCGTCAACTTTCGCGCGGCGCTCGTCACGCTGCAGATCGGTGTGGTGCTGCTCCTGCTCATCGTCTGCACCGACCTCGCGAACTTGCTCTTGGGGCGAGGGCTCGCGCGGCAGACCGAGATGAGCGTGCGACTCGCGCTGGGCGCGGGGCGCGGACGCTTGCTGCGGCAGCTCATGACGGAAAGTGTACTGCTCGCGGTGCTCGGCGCGTGCAGCGGTGGCGTGCTCGCGTGGTGGGGGCGCGCGGCGCTCGCGCTCGTGGCGACGACTGCCGACTCCTCGGTTCCGATCGTCGGTGCGATCGACGGCCGCGTGCTGGCGTTCACCGTCGGCGTGTCGGTGTTCGCCGTGTTGTGCTTCGGCCTCATGCCGGCCTTGCGCTCGTCGCGCGCCGACCTGGCCTCGCCGATGCGCGCTCAGGGCCGGTCGGTCGTCGCCGGCGGCGCACGCGTCGGACGGGTGCCGATCGGCGCGGCGCTCGTGCCGCTTCAGGTGGCGCTCTGTCTGGTGCTCCTCATGGGCGCCATGCTGCTGGCGAAGAGCTTGAGCAATCTCGAATCGACTGACCCCGGGCTCGACGGCGATCATCTCGTGCTGGCCGAGGTGGACGCGACCCGCCGCGGCCTCCTCGGCGAACGATTCATGGCTCTGGCCACGGAGCTGAGCGACCGTCTCGCCGCGATCCCGGGCGTGCGGGCGGTGACGTACTCGCAGAACGGACTGTACACGAGCCACGATGGCGATGCAGTCGTCGCGATCCCGGGGTTCGTCGGGCGAACGGAGGACGACAGCACGCTCGCCTATGACCTGACGGGTCCCGGTTATCTCCATGCGATCGGTGCGCGCATGCTGACCGGGCGCGACCTGAGCGCGCTCGACGCCGTGAAGGCGCGGAGCGTGACGGTGTTGAACGAGTCGGCGGCGCGTTTTCTGTTCGACGACGACCAGAAGGCGCTCGGCAAGGTGATCTACTTCGACAAGGGCGTTCCGACCACGGTGGTCGGCGTCGTCGCCGACGTGCGCGATCACTCGCTGACCAAGCCCGTCGACCGGCGTGCGTACGTGCCGTACGCCCAACAGATCACCGGTTACGATCATCCAGCACTCGCGTTCGAGATCCGTACTTCAGGCGATCCGGCGAACTTCGTTGGGCCGGTGCGCCGCGCGATCGCAGCGTTCGATCCCGGGCTGCCACAGATCGGCATCACGCCGGTGACGACGCTCGTGCGCAATACGATTCGCGATCAACGCCTCGTGACGACCCTCGCCGTAGCCTTCGGGCTCTCCGCCCTGCTGCTGGCGCTCGTTGGCCTCTACGGCGTGATGTCGTACGCCGTCATGCGACGCACCGCCGAGATGGGACTGCGCAGCGCGCTCGGCGCCAGTCAGG
>DATNAT010000103.1:0-9948 GCA_035572355.1 Gemmatimonadaceae bacterium | reverse complement strand
GTCGTGAGAATTCGAAAGAGCGTCGTCTTACCGGCGCCGTCGGGGCCGATCACGCCGAACAGCTCGCCGCGTTCGACGGTGAGCGAGACGTCGTCGAGCGCCATGGCGTCGTCGAACCGCTTGGCAAGATGTTCGGCGACGACGGCCGGTCCGGTGTCGCGCGACGCGGCCGCCGTCATCGCGCCGACGCAACGGTGACGAGCGACAGGTCGGCCGGCATGCCGATCTTGAGGATGCCGTTGGGGTTCGGCACGCGGACCTTGATCGCGTAGACGAGATTGGCGCGCTCGTCGCGCGTCTCGATCGGCGTCGGCGTGAACTCCGCTTCGGAGGAGATCCAGGCGACGACGCCGTTCAGCGAGCGACGCGAGCCATTGCCGGCGTCGACCGAGACGACGGCCGGCCGGCCGAGCTTGACCTGGGCCAGTTGCGGCTCGGTGACGTAGGCGCGGAGCTCCATCGTGTCGAGATTAGCGATCTTGTACAACGGCTGGCCGAGCTGCACGAACTCGCCAGCCTTGGCATACGTGGTGAGCACCGTGCCGGCGAGCGGGTTCGCGATCCGGCTCTTCCGGATCTGATCGCGAACCTGCGCCGTGTGCGCGTCGTTCGACGTGACGTCGTGGGCCGCCGACTGCTGCTGCGCGTGGTTGGCGGCGATCTGCGCGACGAGCGTCCGGTAGTCGCGCTCCGCCTGGTCGAGTTGTTGCGACGTGGCCGCCTGTTCGGCGTGGAGCCGCCGCGTGCGCTCGTAGGCGCGCTCGGCGATCGCGCGCTGGGTCTCGAGGACGTCGGCCTGTTTGGCGACTTCGGTGACGCGCGCCGCGCTCGCCGCGCGCAGGGCGGCCGCCTGCGCGAGCTGGATGACCAGCGCCGACGTGTCGACGACGGCGACGGTCTGGCCGGCGGCGAGACGCCCGCCCTCGACCGGCGCGAACGACTGGAGCTGCCCGGCGGCTTCCGCACCGACGACGACCTCGGTCGCTTCGATGTTGCCGTAGGCGTCGGGCGCCGGCGCCGAGCGGCAGGCGCCGCACAGCGCCGCGGCCAGCGCTGTCGCGAACCCCAGCCAGCGAGGAGCGTTCTGTATATCAGATCGTGGCATTATGGAACCTCGACGCCGAGTGTGGTGAGAAAAGTGGCGCGCGCGCGGGCGAGCTCGACCCGGTGCTGCGAGCGCGCCAGCCTGGCGGTGAGCAGCTCGGTGCTCCGATCGGCGTACTCGGCGGCGGTGATCACGCCTTCGCGCAGCTTGGCGGCCGTCTCGCGCTCGACCTCCTCGCGCAGCGCGACGATCCGTTCGTCGAGCGCGAGGGTCGTGTCGAGCCGCGCGAACGTGGCGAGGGATGTCTGGACGCTGCGGCGGAGACCGCTCGTGAATGCCGCTTCGTTCGTGGCGACGATCTGCCGCTGAAGCTCGAGCGCCTCGCGGTTGCGATCGACGGTGCCCCAGGTCCAGGGCGTCCATTGCACCTGGACGCCGGCGAGCCAGTAGGAGTCGACGCTCGAGCTGAGCATGTTGAGCCCCGGGCGGCCGACGCCGCCGCGCGCGAAGGCGGAGACGCGCGGTCTTTCCTGCGCGGCGACGACCGCCTCTTGCCGCGCGAGTGATTCGCGCGAGGCGGCGAACTGCGCGTACTCCGGCCGGCCACGGTCCGTGTCGAACGACGCGGCGATGTTCGCGACGAGACCGGCGAGGGTCCGTTGGTCGGGAAGGGCGAGCGGCGTGTCGTCCGAAATCGACCGGCCGACGAGCTCGGAGAGACGCGCCAGCGCGGCGTGCCGGTCGGCGCGCGCCTGCGCGAGATCCTGCGCGCGTTGCAGGAGCGATGCGGCGAGCGCTGCCGTGTCGCCGGGGAGCGCCGCACCCTCGCGGAGCTTTGCGGCGGCGTCGCGCAGATGCGCGCGGAGATCGACGACGGATGCGTCGAGCTGCGCGGTGCGCTCTTGAAGATCGAGCGCCGTGAAGAAGGCCTCGTCGACCTCCTGCCGCGTGCCGAAGAGCGTGATGCGCACCTGCGCTTGAGACAGCGCGAGCTGCGCGCGTTCGGCGGCTCGTCGCGGCGCGACGGTGGGATCGTAGATCGACTGGCGCGCTTCGGCGTGCGCGTCGTAGGTGTCGTGCGGCGGCGTTGGGAAGGCAAAGCCGGCGAGCGGGCTTCCCGGCGGAATGTTCGGCGAAAAGCTCGTGACGTCGGACTGATACTGCGCCTGGCCGTTGGCGGTGAGCGCCGGCAGTCGCTCGGCGGCGATGTTGCGCAGGCGAAGCTCGGAGGCGGCAGCCTGGAGCCCGATCTGGGCGGCGCGCGGATCGGCGGCCGCCGCCGCCGCGTGGAGGGCCGAGAGGCGAAGCGTGTCGGCGCTCTGCGCGGCGAGCGGCTGCGCCGCGCCGGCGGCGAACAGGGCGGCGGCCACCGATGAGAGATCTCTGACGTTCATGGGCGGAGTGCCCCGAGGAAGAAGCGCGGCAGCGTCGTCTTGCGCTGGGCGATGAACCGCTGGAAGCCCTTGTCGTCGAGCTGGAGAATGGTGCAGAGCAGCGGGCGTGCGGCGAACGGAAAGACGCAGAGCGAGACGAGGTTGACGATGAACTGTTCGGGTGCGATCGGGCGGATGTCTCCGGCGCGCGCGCTGGCCT
Source organism: Gemmatimonadaceae bacterium (assembly GCA_035572355.1). Taxonomy (GTDB): domain Bacteria; phylum Gemmatimonadota; class Gemmatimonadetes; order Gemmatimonadales; family Gemmatimonadaceae; genus JAQBQB01. The sequence goes on along the minus strand of DATNAT010000103.1, from coordinate 7,310 downwards.
GGATCTGGGCGGCGAGCGCGGCGAGGAAGTTCGGCGACCCGGTCTGATCGCGGATCTGGCGCACGGCGTCGAGGAGCTGACCGGATCGCTCGGGGTGTTGATTGAGCTCGCTGATCACATAGCCGGGCGCGTACGGGGTGGCCGAGAGCTGATCGAGGTAGAGCGCGACGACGCGTTCGATCTTGTGCTCGAGCGGCTCGTCGCTGCCGAGGATGGCGCCGACGCGGGCGAAGAGGCCGGCCGCGACGCGGCGGAAGACGGCTTCGGCGAGCCGGTTCTTGTTGCGGAAGTAGTAGTGGAGGAGGGCTTTGTTGACGTGGGCTTCCTCGGCGATCTCCTGCATGCGGGCGCCGGCGGTGCCGCGGCGGACGAACACGGAGTGCGCGGCGTCGAGGATGCGCTGTTCGGCATCGCCATCGCGGTCGGGGCCCGCCCGCTTGGCCGCCGGGCGTCGTTTACTCGATGGTTTAACCATGTGATTTGACCATATGGTTAACACAGAATACGACGTTCCGGCGCGCCGCGCAAGCGGGCAGTTCCGATAGCCGCTCGGGACGGTTCACAGCGATTGCACTACGTATTCGACGAAGGAAGCGGATTTCGCGGAAACGGCAGCGTGAATCGGGTTTCTTCCGTCAGATGCGTAGTTCAATCTCTGTGGACCGTCCCGAGCGGCTTTCCGACGGCCCAAACGAAAACGGGCGCCCGGAGTTCCGGGCGCCCGTCGTCATCAAAGTTCCGTAATTACGGGTTCGGCGGGCCCGCCGGCGGCCCACCCGCGCCGCCGGAGCTACCGCCGGCGCCGCCTGTCATCGGCGTGCCGATGCCCGCGCCGCCGCCCATGAGTTGCACCGGCTGCGCCGCCGCGCCGGTCGGTGTCTTCTTCTTCAGGAACGGCACGCCGTGCGCGATCCAATCTGCCGCCGGCATGCCCTTGAGGTAGTGGTCGTAGAACTGGTGCATGCGCACTTCGACGTCGTACTGATTGTCGTAGCGCACGAAGCCGTGCGACTCGCCCTCGTACGAGAGGAAGATCACCGGCTTGTGGAGGAAGCGCAGCGCGTTGTAGAACTCCACGCCCTGCAGCCACTCCGTCGAGCCGTCGTTCGTCCCCTGCACGATCAACAACGGCGTGTCCATCGTCTTGGCGTGGAAGACCGCAGACTGGTCCTCGAACAGCGCGAGGTTGTCGTACGGATTCGTGCCGAACCGACCCTGCCCGTACGTGTCGTAGCGGTGCTGGTTGGTGCCGGTCGTCTTCCAGAGCTGGTTGAAGTCCGCGACCAGGTCGGCTGCCGCCGCGCCGGCGATGACCGCCGAGAAGAGCTTGGACTGCGTGGACACGTAGGCCGCGCCCTGCCCGCTGTAGCTGTGGCCGTGCAGTCCCACGCCCTTCGGGTCGGCGTAACCGAGCTCCTCGACCTTCCGCACCGCGGCCTCGATCGAGTTGAGCATGTCGGTGTGCGAGCGGCCCGTGTGATAGTAGATGTCGGGCACCATCACCAGGTAGCCGTTGCTCACGTAGTCCGCATACTGCGGCGCCGTGGCGTACCGCGGCACCTCGTAATGATTCAAGTTCTGTGAATTCTTTTCATAGTAGTCGACGATCATCGGCAGCTTCTCGCCCGGCCGGTAGCTGTCCGGAATCGCCAGCGTGCCCTGGAGCGGATGGCCGTCCTTGTCCTTGTAGCTGAACAGGATGCGGTGCCCCCAGTTGAACTCCGCCTGCTGCGGGTTGGCCGTCGTCAGCCGCTTGGGCGACGTAAATGCGCTGGTCGTCACCCAGTAGTCGGGGAACTCGGCGAACGTCTCGCGGGTGAGGAGCACGCGGTCGGCGTCTTTCGCCTTGATCGGGCGGCCGAACATCCGGTCCTCGAACACGAGCGGCGAGAGTTTGCCCGCGTCGAGTTGATAGAACCCTGCTTTCTTGTCCGGCTCGCTGAATGCCGTGAGCAGCACCGGCTTCGAGAGATCGATCGTCGTGCTGGCTCCGCCGCCGCGTCCGCCGAAGCCGCCCGGGCCGCCGGGCGCGCCGTTCTCATCCGGCTCGAGCTGCTGATAACGGAACCGGATCTCGCTCTTCGAGCCGACGTTGTTCGTGAGATTGCGCGGCGCGCCGGTTCCATCGAGCGGCACCACCCAGAGATCGTACCGGTGGTCGAGCACGACCGACTTGCCGTCTTTGGTGAAACCGCTCACGCCGTACGCCGGCTTCTCGCCGACGTGATCGTCCTCGGCGTTGACGAACGACACCGGCGCATTGGCTGTGATGTTCACGTGCTTGTTCGCCGCGATGTCGTACGACCAGACGTTCTTGTCCTTCCAGTAGAGGAAGTACTTGCCATCGGGCGACAGGCCGAGCGTCCGTTCCTGGCCCTTGAGCATCGGCGTGCGCTCGCCGCTGGTCGTGCTGATGCGGTAGATGTCGCTGAGCTGCGGCTTCCAGTCGTCGATGTAGTCCTTGTCGTCCTCGCCGATCGCCCACGAGCCGTCGTGCGCGATCTGCACGCGGTCCATCCGATCGTCGGCGAGGGGAACGAGCTTCTTCTGCGCCACGAGCACCGATGCCTCGTAGGTGCGGTTCCGGTCCTGCTGCGCGCGCACCATCTGCACCGACTGAATGAACGGATCCTGCCAGTGCCAGACGTCGACGTTGCCGATCGGTTCGACCTCGGCGGTAGAATCGCGCCGCTGCGGGGGACGCGCCTCCTGCGCCTTCAGCCCGACGAAGATCTTCGTGCGGTCGGGACTCCAGGCGATCGTGCCCTTCTCGCTGATGACCATGCTGTCGGGGAGTCCGGCGAGCGACGCGCGGTCGAGGTCGATCGAGACGGGCGACGGGCCGGCCGCGCCGGTGACGGCGACGAGCGCATTTTCCTTTTCGGTGAACCCGCGCCGATCCATGCCACGCAGCGCGGCAACGGCCGAGCCGGAATCGTCCCAAGTGAGCCGCGTGTAGTCGGCGCGTGCGTTGTCGAGCGCGCGGCGCTGCCAGCTGCCGATCGATTCGACGAACAGGCCGTTGCCCTCGCGATCCGACGACGACACAACGTAGGCCATCGCGCTGCCGGGCTTGTTGAACTCGGCTGCCGACACGCTGCCGATCAATTCGTCGGCGCCGTCGGCGAGATGGTGCAGAATGAGATCGGTTCCGGCTACGGCGGGAGCGCCGGCTCCCCGGCCACCGCGGCCACCGGCCGAACCACCGCCGCCGCCCCGGCCGCCGCGGCCCGCTGCCGCGTCGGGCGCGGCGCCCGGCCGCGCCTTGCGAACCATGAGGGCCTGCGAGCCTTTAGAGAACGAGAATGAGGCGACGTTGTCCCAGGAGACCGTCGTGCCGCTGCCGAGATTGCGGAGCTCGAGGCGTGCCGGACCGGCGGGCGCGCCGCCCCGGCCACCGCCGCCGCCCATCTCCTCCACGGCTCCGCGACCGTTCTCGTTGGCGCGAATCGGCTCGGCGACGAAGTAGGCGACCCACTTCGAGTCGTCGGAGAACTGCGAGCGCGATGCGCGCGGGATCGTCTGCTCGGCGCCGGTCGACAGGTTCTTGACCCACAGGGTGTCGTCGACCTTGCGTTGCTGATAGCCGAAGCTCGCCCACGCGCCGTCGTCGGAAAGCGCGACGTCGCGGATCGTCCGCCACTTCGCGTAGTCGGCGACGGTCATGCCGCGCTTCTGGTCGGCGGTCGACGTTACCGGTTTGGCGACGGGCGCGGTCGCGCCGCGCCGCGTGCCCTGTTGTGTCTGTGAGACCGCGGCGCCGGGCAGCGCGAGGCAAGCGGCGAGTATGACGACGAACGGTGGTCGGCGCATGAGAGCTCTCTCCACGGGAGCGTGGGCCGGTCGGCCCTACCGGGTGCAACGGGGGTCCAGCGAGGGTGGGGTGCACGAGCGACGAGCAGCAAGCTACCGTGCGCGCCGGACGCGCGACAGAACGACGGTTCGTATGGAACGCCGTTGCGTGGCGCGACGGGCGCGAGGATCTTGCCACCCATGACTACGCCCAGCGACCCGATTGAGTTGACCACGCAGCTCATGTCGATCGACTCGACGAGCGGCAGCGAAGGCGCCGTGATCGCCTGGTTGGACGACTACATGCGCGCCAGCGGCTGGCGCACCTGGCGAATTCCAGTCTCGGCCGGCCGCGATGATCTGTTCGCTGCCGCGACCGAGCGCCCGCTCGTCACGCTGTCGACGCACCTGGACACGGTGCCGCCGTTCATTCCACCAACGCTCGACGCAAAGGTGATTCGAGGCCGAGGCGCTTGCGACGCGAAAGGCATTGCCGCGGCGATGATCTGCGCCGCCGAACGCTTGCGCGCGCGCGCGCTGCCGGTCGGGTTGCTGTTCGTGGTCGGCGAGGAGGTGACGCATGACGGCGCCCATGCGGCCAACGAGGCGTTCGCCGCGCACAGCATTCCGGCGACGAGCCTCGCGATGATCGACGGCGAGCCTACCGAGAGCACGCTCGCCGTCGGGACCAAAGGCGCTATCCGCGTCACGCTGCGCACGGCCGGCCAGGCCGCGCATTCGGCTTACCCGCACCTCGGCCGCTCGGCGACGCGCGATCTCGTGCAGCTGCTCGGTGAGATCGATTCGGTCGTGTTTCCGACCGACGACCTCCTTGGCGCGACGACGGTGAACATCGGCGCGCTCTCGGGCGGCGTGGCGGACAACGTCGTCGCTCCCTGGGCCGAAGCGCGGCTGATGCTGCGGCTGGTGTCGCCGCCGGACGAGGTGCGCGAGATCATCGAGCGGTGGACGGCGGGCCGCGCGTCGCTCGAGTGGGGTCCGGTGGTGCCCCCGGCGCGACTGGGCGCGGTCGACGGCTTCACGACCTCGGTCGCCGCATTCGCGACCGACATTCCGGCGCTCGCGAACTGGGGGACGCCGTACCTATTCGGGCCGGGTTCGATTCATGTCGCGCATCGCGACGACGAGTGTGTTTCGATCGACGAGTTGCGCGCGGCGGTCGGGGCGTATGAGCGTCTGGTCGGCGCGATCCTCTCGTCGCTCTCCGCCTGAGGGTTGCCGCGGAGCACGCCTGAGGGTTGCGGTTTAGTGCCATTTGGTACTAAATTGCTCGTACCCATCTCATTTGATACGAGCGCTTCCATGGCCTTCCGCGCACCCGACGCTTCCGCGATCGCCAGCCGTCACGCGCCCGCCCCCGCGCAGGTCGCGCGCGCCGGCCTCGCGACCTTCTTCCGCATCGCCGACGAGTGGGAGCTCGACGGCGCGCAGCAGATCGCGCTGCTCGGACTGACGTCGCGCACGACCTTCTTTCGTTGGAAGAAGACGCCGCCGGCATCGCTGCCTCCGGACACGATCGAGCGATTGTCACACGTCTTCGGCATCTACAAGAGTCTGCAAATTCTGCTGCCGGCAGAGCTCTCGCCGGCATGGATCCATCGCCCGAACGATGCGCCGCTGTTCGGCGGCCGGCCGGCGCTCGAGCTGATGTTGGGCGGCGTGGCGGGGCTGTTCCTCGTGCGGGCGTATCTCGACGGCGAGCGAGGCGGCGACTTTGCCTGAGCTCGGCGCGCGCGGCGAGTTGGCGGGTGCCGGAGCCTCGATCTCTTCGCTGCGGGCGTCGCCGGACCGGCCGCTTCCGGTCCGCCGCATTCTGTGGAAGAACGCGGTTCGAATCATTCCGAGCATCTATCCGCCGATCGATCTGTTCGAACGGGTCGCTGATCCGGCGGACGTCGACACGGTGCTGGCGATCGAGTCGGCGTTCAATCCGCGGCTGCGCGAGCAGGCGGGCGATCTGTCGCTCGTGCCGCGCGAGGAGTGGGTGGTCGGACCCGGTGCGGGTTACATCATGGCGGCTTTCACCCACATCTCACCCGATGGCAGCCGGTTCAGCGACGGCACCTACGGCGTGTTCTACGCCGCGCAGCGCGAGGCGACGGCGATCGCCGAGACCTGCTACCATCGCGAACGATTCATGCGCGCCACGCGAGAACCACGCTGCGAGCTCGACATGCGGGTTCTGTCGGTCACGGTGAGTGCGCGCCTGCACGATCTGCGCGGGCTTCGCGCCGCGATGCCGGGCGTCTACCATCTCGAGAGCTACGCCGAATCACAGGTGCTCGGCGGCGCGCTGCGCGCTGGCGGTTCGAACGGCGTGGTGTACGATTCTGTTCGACACGACGGCGGCGTCTGTGCCGGCGCCTTTCGCCCACGGGTGCTGTCGCACTGTCGCGACCGCAAGCACCTGCGCTACATCTGGGACGGCGCGCGCATCGCGGACGTGCTGGAGATCAAGCGGCTCCGCGTTCCCCGGCCTTGAGCGGCACGATGCGATCGATCTTTCGCGCGCGGATCGCGTTCGTGGGACAGTAGGCCACGAAGTCGCCGTCGGCGGGCGACCAATCGGCGGTGCGGGTGCGGGTGTAGGCTTTGCCCTCGGCGTCCAGCCCCATCATGTTGGGCGCGAGCGAGACGCACAACCCGCAGCCGATGCACTTGTCGCGGTCGACGTCGATCTCGAAGCGCCGCCGGGGGTAGACGCCGCCGGGTTGATCGTAGAACGCGTCGATGTCCTCGAGCGCCTTGTGCGCCGCGCGGTGCCCTTCGCGAATCGTCTCCTCGATGTTGCTGAAGCTGAGCCAATCCTCGCCGCAGCGGGGGCGAATGAGCACCATCGGCGGCCCGTTCCAGTGCGTGAGCGGGAACTGCTGCAGCGCGTGCATCATCGTCGTCGCCGCGCGCATATAGATGTTGGCGAAGCCGAGCGCCATGGCGTCGTGGATCGGCCTGAGGTCGGTCGAGCCGACGTCGACGGCGATGATGAGATCGGCCGAAAGGGAAGCGATGCCAACCGGCAGATTGTCGACCACGCCGCCGTCGACGCAGAGTCGGTCGCCGACGCGGCCGGGCGGAAAGTAGCCGGGCAGCGCGCACGACGCATACACGGCGTCCTGCACGTAGACGTCGCGCAGCCCCGGCGAGCCCCAGATCACGGGCGCGCCCCGCTCGAGGTCGACGGTGTTGACGAGGAGCGGCGTGGACAGCTCGGCGAAGGTGCCCCCGGGCACGACGGCGCGCGTCAAGTCGCGGAGCGGCTCCTCGAGGTAGATCGAGGGGGACCGCATCCGCTCCATGAGCATTCCGAAATGATTGATCCGGAACAGGTCGCGGCGCCGCAGCGTGGCCGCCCGGCGGGCGAGCGCCTCCGGCGTCATGCCGCCGATGTGGGCCGCCGCCAGCATGGCGCCGATGCTCGTGCCGGCGTAGAGCGACGGCACGATGCCGCGCTCCTCGAGCGCTTGCATCACGCCGATGTGCGCGAAGCCTTTCATGCC
>DATNAT010000102.1:0-3434 GCA_035572355.1 Gemmatimonadaceae bacterium | reverse complement strand
CAGCCCCGCCTTGTCCGGATCCTCGCGCACGACGCGCGTGAACTCCGTCGCCGGCAGGCCGGCGTCGATCCGCGTCCAGTGCGCGCCGCAGTCGCTCGTCTTCCACAGATACGGATGGAAGTCGTCGAGCTGATAGCGGTTGGCGGCGACCGTGGCGATGCACTCGCCGAACTTCGACGCGTCGATGCTCGACACGCGCGTGAACTTGCGCATGTCCTTCGGCGTGACGTCGGTCCATTTCAACCCGCCGTCGCGCGTGACGTACACCTTGCCGTCGTCCGACCCGGTCCAGAGCGTCTTGCCCGTGACCGGCGACTCGTTGATCACGAACACGGTCGCGTAGTACTCGACCGACGTCTGGTCCTTGGTAATTGGACCGCCCGAATTGCCGAGCGTCGCCGGGTCGTGGTAGGTGAGATCGGGCGAGATCACCGTCCAGCTCTTGCCGCCGTTCGTCGACTTGTGCACGACGTTCGAGCCGGCGTAGACCACGTTCGCGTCGTGCGTCGAGGTGATGATCGGGAAGGTCCACTGGAATCGGTACTTCGGATCCATCGCCGGATGGCCCATCGGATTGTCCGGCCACGGATTCACGTTCACCGTGATGCCATTTCTCATATCCTTCCGCGTCAGCAGGTTGCCGTAGCTCCCCGCGTACACGACGTCCGGGTCGTCGGTGCGCGCGGCGATCCAGCCCGACTCGCCGCCACCGGCTTCGACCCAATCCGATATGTCGAGAGTGCCCCTGCTGGGCCCACAGAGCGTCGAGTTGTCCTGCTGCGCGCCGCAGACGTGATAGGGAAAGTGCGTCGTCGCGATCACATGGTAGAACTGCGCCGTCGCGTAGTCCTCGTCCGTCCACGTCTTGCCGCCGTCGACGCTCACCTCGGCGCCGCCGTCGTCGGTCTCGATCATGCGGCTCGGGTTCTTGGGGTCGATCCAGAGATCGTGCGAGTCGCCGTGGTGCATGCCGGGCACTTCGTGAAAGGTCTTGCCGCCGTCGCGCGAGACCATGAACGAGACGTTGTTGTCGTAGACGAGGTTCGTGTCCTTGGTGTCGGCGTGAATCTTCGTGTAGTACCAGGCGCGCTGGCGCAGATCGCGGTCGGTGTTGACGAGCTGCCAGGTCTTGCCGGCGTCGTCGGAGCGGAACACGCCGCCCGAATCCGCCTCGATGTTCGCCCAGAGGCGATTCGAGTTCGCCGCGGAGACGGTGATGCCGATGTTCCCCCAGATGCCGGCCGGCAGCCCGGGATTGCGCGTGATCTCCGTCCAGTGGTCGCCGCCGTCGACCGACTTGAACATCCCGCTGCCGTTGCCGCCCGACGACAACAGCCAGGGCGTCCGCCCCGCCTGCCACAGTCCCGCGTAGAGCACGTTCGGATCGTTCGGGTCCATCACGAGATCGACGACGCCCGTTGAGTCATTTCGAAAGAGGATTTTGCCCCAGGTCTTGCCGCCGTCCTTCGAGCGGAACACGCCGCGCTCCGCATTCGGCGCCCAGACGTGGCCGAGCGCGCCCACGTACACGAGATCGGGATTCGTCGGATTGACGACGATGTCGGCGATCTGTTGGGTGTCACCCAGTCCCATGAAGGACCAGCTCTTTCCGCCGTCAGTCGTCTTCCACACGCCGTCCCCGTGCGAGACGTTGCCGCGGATCGGATACTCGCCGCCGCCCACGTAGACGACGTCGGGCGCCGACGCCGACACCGCGATCGCGCCGATCGTGCCGCCAAAATATTTGTCGGTCACCGGCGCCCACGACTCCCCGGCATTGATCGACTTGAAGACGCCGCCGCCGGGCGTGCCCATCCAGAACTCGTTCGGCCGCGACGGATTGCCCGTCGCGGCGACGGAGCGTCCGCCGCGGTACGGGCCGATCTCGCGCCAATGGACTCCGGTGAGGCTGAGCGAGTCCTGCGCGTGGAGGAGGGCGGGGAGCGCGAGGGCGGGTAGCAGCAGGCGAGGGAAACGCACGGGGTCGAATCACCGCGTTTGAGGGGTGCATAACAATGAGCGCTGGCGACGGCGATCGCCAATGCTCGCCCGTACGGCACCCGCCCTGCACCTGCCAGGCGCATGGCTCCCGCCGCCTATCAACTCGCCCACTGCGTGGTCTGCGGCCACGCTGACGCCGACGTCCTTGCCGACGCAGACGACGTGCGGGCTGAGATGGAGGAGCTGTGGGCCTTCCACGAACGGCGGATTCGGGCGGGAACACCGCCCCGCCGCCTTCTCGATCGCGTGGCCTTCTCCGAGCGCCCCGCCCTCCAGATCGTTCGCTGCCGAGAGTGCGGTCTCGTCTACCGCAATCCGGTGGAACGGGCGCACGAGCTGACGGAGATCTACGCGCGCGACGACGTCTCGCCCGATCTGCTGCGCGCGCTTCACGACACGCAGCTGGGCGCGGTACGCGCGCAGGCGGCGCGGCTGCGCCGAGCGATCGGACGCGGCGGATCCGGACTCGAGGTCGGGAGCTACGTCGGCGCGTTTCTGCGCGCCGCGCGGGACGAAGGCCTCGCCGTCGAAGGAGTCGACGTGAACGCCGCCGCGAACGACTTTGCCCGTTCGCTCGGCTTGACGGTGCACGATGGCGACCTGGCCGCCTTCGACCGGAGTCGGCGGTTCGATGCGATCGCGATCTGGAACACCTTCGATCAACTCGCCGAGCCGCGCGCGGCGCTGGCCGCGGCGCACGAGCTCCTTCGCCCGCACGGCGTGCTGGCGATCCGCGTCCCGAACGGCGCGGCGTACGCGGCGTTGCGCGACCGGCTCGAGACGGGATCGCCAATCGCGCGGCGTGTCGCGCGTGCGGTGCTCGCCTTCAACAACCTGCTCGGCTTTCCCTATCGCGCCGGGTTCTCTCCGACCTCGCTCGGCCGGCTGCTCGGCGAGACGGGGTTCGAGGTGTTCGGCGTGCACGGCGACGTGCTCGTGCCGACGGCGGATGAATGGACCCGTCGGTGGGCCCGGGTGGAAGAGCGCGTCGTGAAGCGGGTGCTGGCCGTGGCGGCGCGGCGGGACGCGGGCCACGCGCCCTGGTTCGAGGTCTACGCGCGACGAATCGCCTGAGCGGACCGGACGGACGGTTTTTTTTCGTACCCATCCAAACTTTCTGGCGAATCGCTCCGTCATACCCCTTACCGGTTCTTGCACTAACCTCGTTCGGGGAGCCACGGCACATGCCGCGCGACGCCAGCGATCTTCTGCATGGAACGCTCGACGTGCTCGTCCTCAAGACGCTGTCCTGGGGACCGATGCATGGGTACGCGATCGCCGAATGGATCGAACAGCGCGGCGACGGCGACCTGGTGATCGTCGATGCCGCGCTCTACAAGTCGCTCCATCGTCTCGAGGAGGTGGGAGCGATCGACGCCGAATGGGGCGTGTCGGACAACAATCGCCGCGCCAAGTACTACTCGCTCACACCG
>DATNAT010000101.1:0-15539 GCA_035572355.1 Gemmatimonadaceae bacterium | reverse complement strand
CCGCTCGATCGGCGTGCGACAGCGGCGGCAGGCCTTCCCTTCCCGGTCGTACACCGCGAGACGCGACACCGAATCGTCGGTGTACCGTGCGCCCGTGGCGCGCGCGATCACTCGACGGATCGCCGTGAGCAATCGCGCGAGCTGGCGTTCGTCGAGCGACGCGGCTGAGGCAATCGGCGAGATGCGCGCCTGCCAGAGCGACTCTGCCGCGTAAATGTTGCCAAGCCCCGCAATCACTCGCTGATCGAGCAGCACGGGCTTGATCGGCCCGCGTCGCTTCGCCAACGCGGTATGCAGCGAGCGCGCGGTCAGCGAGCGATCGCTCGGCTCTGGACCAAGGTCAATGCCGATCGGCGCTCCGTCGGGATGGAGATCGAGCGTGCTGAGCGCACGCGGATCGTCGAGCACGACGCGCGAGCCGTCGTCGAGGGTGAGCACGGCGCGCGCGAAGCGGGGCAGCGGATCATCGGCGCGCCCGACGATCCAATCGCCGGTCATGCGAAAGTGAGCGTGAAGCACGCGGCCATCTGCCAGATGAATGAGCTGGTGCTTGCCCCGACGTTCGACGCCGCGTACGCGCGCGCCACGAAGCGAGCGAAGCTGCGCCGCCGAAACGCGCCGGGCGAGCGCCGGATGGAGCGCCTGCGCTCGCTCGATCGTGCGATCGGTGAGCGCGGCGCGCAAGCGGCGCACGGCGGTCTCGACTTCGGGAAGCTCGGGCATCTCGGGAATCTCGAGGTACGGCCGGTGCTACGCGGACATTGACCCGCGGTTGCGGGCCCCGTCAACTTGCACGCGTGACGTCGCCGCCTCAATCCACCGCCGAGCCGCGCCGAACCGCTGCCGCGGTCCACTCCCCGGCGGTACGCACGGCGCTGATCGTCGTGCTCGCGCTCAACGGCATCGTGGCGATCGCCAAGGTGGTCGTGGGCGCCCACACGGGCGCGCTCACCGTGCTCGGGGCCGCGCTCGAGTCCGGGCTCGACATGCTGAACAACGTGATCGGCATCATGCTCGTGCGCGTGGCGAGCCAGGCGCCGGACGAAGAGCATCCCTACGGCCACGACAAGTTCGAGACGCTCGGCGCGATCGGCATCGTGGGCTTCCTCTCGATCTCCTGCTTCGAGCTGCTGCGCGAGGGAGTCGGCGCATTGATCACGAGCACGCGGCCGCATCATGTGTCTCCAACGGACATCGTGGTCATCGCCGCGACGCTCATCGTGAACGTGTTCGTGGTCACCTACGAGCGGCGGCGCGGGCGGGCGCTGAACAGCGTGTTCCTGATGGCCGACGCATCGCACACGGCGAGCGACATTCTGGTCACGCTGATGGCCGTCGCCGCCCTCGCGCTCGCCTCGGTCGGCTGGGCGCGGCTCGACGCGCTGCTGTCGATCGCCGTGGCGCTGATCATCGCGCGCAGCGGGGCGCAGATTCTCCGCGAATCGATTCCAATTCTCGTCGACGAGCGCGCGATCGACGCGTCGCGGCTGCGCGGCGTGGTGCTCGGCGTGCCGGAGATTCGCGAGGTGCGCAACGTACGCTCGCGATCGACCGCGTCGGGCCAACTCTTCGCCGAGGTTACGATCGCGGTGTCGGGCAAGACGCCGGTCGACGAGGCGCACCGGTTGGCGGACGCTGTGGAAGCAGCGATCGAACGCGAGTTCGGAACGTCGCAGGTGACGGTTCACGTCGAACCCGCTTAGGCAGTGGGGAGCTTTTCAGTAACGGTTCTGAGTGACTGAGTTTTCGGTCGGAGTTGTGAGCAGTCAATGAGTAGCGCGCCCTCCTGACTGACTGCTCAGCACTCCCACTGAAGACTCAGTCACTCAACACGGTTACTGAAAAACTCCCCACTGACTCCCGATGAGCACTTGCCAATAGCGCCCGTGGGTCTAGGTTATCCCCTCAACCTCCCAACGGCAGCCGCATGGCACCGCGACCGACGCGCTCCCTCAAACACGAGTACGAGCTCTTCGTCGAACAGGAGATCGAGAACTACAAGGAGTCGGTGCCTCGGAGCGTGCTGCTCGGCATCGGCGACGAGGCCGTGAAGTTGCTGTCGGCCGAGCCACAGTTCGCGCTGACCGAGCTGCTCCTCTGCGAGGAAGTCGATCGCCTCATCTTCCGTCGCCTGCGCCTGCCGGCGTACGACACCTGGCGACGCAAGCGGCTCAAGTTGATCGACGAGCTGCGTCGCCCCGAACACTGGGGGCTGCGCCCCGACGACGTGCTCGTGCGCGCGCTGCCGCCGTCGAGCGATCGGCGGGTCCTGGTCGCCGGTGCGCTGGACGAGGCGTCGGCGTTGTACTTCGCGGCGAACGGCTGTGAGGTGACGACACTTGCCGCGGAGCTCGACGCGATGGAGCGGGTGCGGCAGGCAGCGATCGGTGCCGGGCTCGGTGGACGAGTGCACACGCACCTGGGCGATCTGTCGTCGTGGACGCCCGAGGCTCAGCTCAACGCGGTCATCGTGAGCCCGGCCGCGCTCAATGGGCTGTCGGCGGACGAGCGGGCGCGGGTGATCGAGGCGCTCCAGACGGCGACGATGGACGGCGGCGTGCACCTCGTCCAAACCATACTCGGCTCCAGCAAGGCGAACGGGACGATATCGCTGGAAGAGCTCCGAACCCGGTATCGCGGCTGGAAGGTGACCGTCGAGCGAAACGACGGCGACAGCTCGCGAACGTTCGTCGCCAGAAAGGGAGCGGCCTAGCTTTCAAATGCGCGTAGCGGGCTTTGCTGTGTGTAACAGATCGATACAGCGTGTCAATTCGGATAGTGTCATTCTGCAACGACCGGCGACGAACGCCGGTCGTTTTTTGTGTCTAATGCCTTTTGTAATAACAACTTATGAGGATACCGATCCGTGGCACCGCCGGTGCTAGAGTGGGCCCGCGCTGGGCGGTCCGTGTCGCCGAGCGATGGCCGGCGCGGCGAACCGTTCTCGTCGCCCGGCCAGACGGCAACAGCCAGATGGCGACAGCCGCATGGCAGGATTCGAGACCTTCCCGAACCGCATCTATATATGAAGTCCAAGCTCGCAGCCGCGGCGGATCAAGAGCCGGTCGGCATCGTGATTTCGAGGGGTTCGCGGCAGGAGCAGGTGCCAGCCGTGTTCGCCTATGTGTGGGGTCCGGCTCCCGAGCCGGCTGAAGAAGTGCGCGAGACGAGGGTGGCGTAGCGTCCGCATAACGCCGCGTCCATCTCCAGCTCGCGCACCGAACGGCGCCGCTCCGCGGCGCCGTTTTCATTTTCGATTATCCCGGACGCGGCGCCTTTCCTGGGCTCGGTACGGCGCTTGCCCGTCGAGCGTGCCGTGACCGGTCCGACGACGTGGGAGATCGAGCGCAGCGCGCTCCTCGGGCGGAGGATCTCCGACCTCGGGCTCACGATCCGCGGCTCACGTGTCGAGCGCCTGGTGGCCGAACTGCATGCCGAGCTCGCCGCGAAGTCGATCGCCTTTCGCCCGCCAGTTTATCTCAGCGACCAGTGGGGCTGCCCGGACGGAACGCCTCTGATTGGCGTGCCGTTCTATCTCGTCGACGAGCGGCTGGAGCGTATCGAAGCCGAGATGTCGGCCGGGATCGAAGACGATGCCGAAGCGATGCGCTATCTGCGGCACGAGTGCGGCCACGCCGTGAATTACGCCTTCACTCTGTACGAACGGCCGGAATGGCGCGCGTTGTTCGGCCCGTTCGCTCGGCCGTATCGCGAGCGCTACCGGGCCGACCCGTTCTCGCGCGAGCACGTGCGCCACATCCTCGGCTGGTACGCGCAGAAGCATCCCGACGAGGACTTCGCGGAAACGTTCGCCGTGTGGCTGACGCCCGGCTTGGACTGGCGACGCGAGTACACCGGTTGGCCGGCGATGAGAAAATTGGAATATGTGGATCGGGTGATGCGCGAGGTCGGGCATCTCGCGCCGGAGGCTCCCGCTCCCGCCAACGACGACCTGCCGGTCGAGGCGATGCACTACACCCTCGCGCAGCACTACGCCGAGAGCGACGACCGCTTGCCGATCGAGGATGAGCGCCAGTTCGACGGCGATCTGCGGCGCATATTCGTGACGGCCGCCGACGCGCCGGGCGGAGAACCGGCGAAATGGTTCGTCCACCGGCACTATCGCGAGATCGTATCGCGGATCTCGTACTGGACGAGCGAGCCGGCGAGCATCGTGCGATCGCTGATCGACCATCTGGCGCGGCGCGCCGGCGATCTCGAGCTCCGCGTCGGCGGATTGGAAGCGGCCACGCTGATCGAGCTCACGGCATTCGGCACGGCCGTGGCGATGAATCACCGCTACACGCGCGTGCTCGGCCGCACGTCGCGGTCGCGGACCGACGCCGGCGCGGGAGCCGCGTGAAGGTCGTTCTGCTGCACACCGCGGACGCGCTCGACCCGCCAGTGGATCCGGTGCTCGATCAGCTCGACGCGGCGCTGGCGGCGAACGGCCATGCGGTAAAGCGGATCGTCGTCGACGGCCGCGTGGAGGATCTGGCCCGCGAGCTGCGCGGTGCCGACGCAGACCTCGTGTTCAACATCGCCGAGTCGTTCGGCGGCAAGAGCTCCCTCGAATCGAACGTGGCGGCGCTGCTCAACCTCGTCGGTTGCCGGTACACCGGGTCGAGTCCCGCGGGGCTGATGCTCGCCGGCGACAAGACGCTCACGAAAAAGGTGCTGGGCTTCCACGGCATTCGGACGCCGGAGTTCGCGACGTTGTATCGCGGCGCGGTCGATTGGGCGGGCGACCTCAAGTTTCCGGTGATCGTAAAGCCGCCGCAGGAAGATGCGTCGCTCGGGATCACGAGCGCGTCGGTGGTGCACGAGCTCAAGGATCTGTTCGATCGGATCGACGCGCTCCAGACCGAATTTCAGCAACCGGTCCTCGTCGAGCAGTACATCGAAGGCCGGGAGTTCTATGTCGGCGTGCTCGGGAACGCGAACGCCGAGGCGCTTCCTGTGATCGAGCTCGACTTCTCGGGGTTTCCGGCAGGCCGCCCGCGCATCGCGAGCTGGGAGGCGAAGTGGGGCGACGACGGCGAAGGGTCGGGTGCCGAGTTTGCGGGAACGCGTTCGATCTTTCCCGAGCATCTCGACGCCGAGCTCGGCGAACGGATGCAGCGGGTGGCCGTGGAGGCATTTCAGGCGTTGCGGCTGCGCGACTACGCGCGCATCGACCTGCGGGCGTCGGCGTCGGGGGAGCTGTACGTGATCGAGGTGAATCCGAACTGCTATCTCGAGCGGGAGAGCGAGTTCGCGCGCGCGGTCACGCGGAGCGGCATCGGCTACGACGATCTGGTCGGACGGCTCGTGGACCTGGCATCGGCGCGGTACGCGCGGTAGACGGGTGTGCGACGAAGGCGGGTGGGATGAAAAAAAGAAGCCGGCGCGAACGCCGGCTTCTTTTTCACTCATGCAGCGCCAAACGGACTAGCGGCGCTTCTTGGCGCCCTTGCGGCCGCCCTTCTTCCGTCCACCCTTCTTCGCGGCTTTCTTACGGCCCTTTTTTGCAGCCATGGTGATCTCTCCAGTCATGGAGGTTCTTGCTCTCGACCGATCCCCCGGTGGACCGGCGAGACGACGACCGACGCGGTGCTCTGCCTTCGACCGCCGCTGCACGCGACTCCTGAGAGCTGCGTGAAGTCCGAGATGCTGCTCCATCGTACTGCGACACACCAGCTGTTGACGACGCGCCATGTTGCTCGACTTCATCCTACTCGAACCTAACGACGCACCGCGCGAAAAACGGTCACGGCCAATCCGACATGGCGAAGCTGTTGGACCGTGCACCGACCGTTGCAGTCATTGAGCGAACCGCACGGCACCGACCGCGTGCACGAATCGCATAGACGCGAATATAGGAATGCCGCAATTGTCACGCAATAGACGCGCCGCACGAAGTCGCGCGCGTCGAACTCGGACTTCCGCCGCTACTTTCGCCGTGCGAGGTTTCCATCGCGGCTTCGACGCTTCGATGCATCCACGTTTCCGACTCGGACGCGCGACCGCACTCTCACACATCGACGGAGCAATTCGCGCGTGAAAGCGCTGGTCAAAGCAACGGCGGGCCGCGGGTTCGTGCTGAAGAACGTTCCGGAACCGACGATCCGAGATGACGAAGTGTTGATTCGCGTCCGGCGCGCCGGGGTCTGCGGCACCGACGTGCACATCTACAACTGGGATACCTGGGCTCAGGGACGCATCAAACCGCCGATCGTCGTCGGCCACGAGTTCGCCGGCGATGTCGTGAAGGTGGGCAATCTCGTCACGGACGTGCACGAACGCGATCGCGTGACGGCCGAAGGCCACATCGTCGATGGACGCTGCCTGCTCTGCCGCACCGGCAACTCGCACGTTTGCCCATACACGAAGATCATCGGTGTGGACCGCGACGGCTGCTTCGCCGAGTACATCGCGATGCCGGCAACCAACGTCTGGCACCTGGACGACAACGTGTCGTACGACATCGGCGGCATTCACGATCCGATGGGCAACGCGTTCCACACCGCGCTGACGGCGGACATTCCCGGCGCGACGGTACTCGTCACCGGTTGCGGCCCGATCGGCATCTTTGCCGTCGGCATCTGCAGGGCGGCGGGCGCGTCGCGGATCATCGCGTCGGACATCAACGACACGCGGCTTGCCCTCGCCAAGCGGATGGGGGCGAACGACGTCGTACACCCCTCCGAGGCGGAGGCGGTGGTCAAGCGGCATACCGACGGCCTCGGTGTGGACGTCGTGCTCGAGATGTCGGGAGTCGACGCGGCCGTCCACCAGGCGTTCAAGCTCATACGTGTCGGCGGGCGCGTGCAGATGCTGGGCATTCCGGCAACGCCGATCACCGTCGACTTCGCTACCGAGATCATCTTCAAGGGGCTGACCGTCTACGGCGTCGTGGGCCGGCGGATGTACGACACCTGGCTGATGATGACGCGCTTCCTTCGCTCCGGGCAGTTCGATCCAACGCCGGTGATCACGCACCGCTTCCCGCTCGAGGGCGCCGACGATGCCATTCGCGCCATCACCTCCGGCGAAGCGGGCAAAGTCATATTCGAGATCGCTTGAGGCTTCACCTCCCATGACACTCAATCGCTCATTCGCCGAGGGCTTCGGCCGGACGATCGACCAGCTCAAGGCCGACAAGGTCTACAAGCGGCTCAACCATCTTGACTCGCCGCAGTCGGCCCGCGTGAAGATGGAAGGGCGCGGCGACGTGCTCATTCTCTCGTCGAACAACTATCTCGGCCTGTGCGACGAGCCGGCGGTGATCGACGCCGGCATCGAGGGGCTGCGCAAGTACGGCGCGGGTACGGCAAGCGTGCGGTTCATCTGCGGCACGTTCACCATCCACCGCGAGCTCGAACAGGCGTTGGGCAAGTTCGTCGGCTGCGAGGCGTCGCTCACCTACGTGTCGGCGTGGAACGCCAACGAAGGGCTCACGGCCACCGTTGCCGAAGAAGGCGACTTCATCGTGTCCGACGCGCTCAACCATGCGTCGATCATCGATTCGATGCGGCTGGCCAAGGCGATCAGCAAGTGCACGACCGCGGTCTACAAGCACGGCGACATGGACGATCTGCGCGC
Source organism: Gemmatimonadaceae bacterium (assembly GCA_035572355.1). Lineage (GTDB taxonomy): Bacteria > Gemmatimonadota > Gemmatimonadetes > Gemmatimonadales > Gemmatimonadaceae > JAQBQB01. Next base: position 7,955 of record DATNAT010000101.1, on the reverse strand, counting down.
AAAGCTCGCCGGCGCGACGGGCGCCAAACGGCGAATGATCTGGACCGACGGCATCTTCTCCATGGAAGGCGCGATCGCCAAGCTGCCCGACATCCTCCAGATCGCACGCGACACGAATTCGATCGTCTGCGTCGACGATTCGCACGCCACCGGCGTACTGGGCAAGACGGGACGCGGAACGGCCGAGCATTTCGGATTGCTCGGCGAGGTGGACGTGATCACCTCGACGCTCGGGAAGGCGCTCGGCGGGGCGGCGGGCGGATTCGTCGCCGGCCCCGGCGTGCTCGCCGACTATCTCACACAACGCTCGCGACCGCAGCTCTTCTCCAACGCGCTGCCGCCGACGGTCGCCGCGAGCTCGCTCGCCGCCGTGCGGTACCTCGAGCAGCACCCGGATCGCGTACAGAAGCTGCGCGACAACACGAAGTACTTCCGCGAGCAGATCACCGAAGCGGGGTTCAAACCCCTCGCCGGCGAGACGCCGATCATTCCGATCATCGTCGGCGAAACGGCGGCGGCGATCCGCATGAGCGACATGCTGCTCGACGAAGGCGTGTTCGTGACCGGGTTCGGCTACCCGGTGGTGCCGCAAGGTCAGGCGCGGGTTCGCTGCCAGATCTCGGCCGGCCATTCCCGCGACGATCTCGATCGCGCGGTGCGCGCCTTCAAGAAGGTCGGCGCGGCGCTCGGCGTCGTCCGCTGATTCGTTCGGACGCACGAGCGGTGTGAGCCCGGTCACGCGCCCGGGCCGGACGTTTGCGTCAGAACGTCCGGGATTCGGGCGCCACGACCTAGCGAGCGTGACTGTTCGGCCAGCTTGTCGTCCGACTGTAGGAGCCAAACACACGGCCCGCTACTCAATTGCCGAGGAATGTTATGCGAATCAGCCGTGCCCTGACGATTGCGACAGCCATCGCGGTGGCGCTTCCAAGCATCAGTGCCGCACAGCGGGACCAATTCAGAGATTCCTGGTTCTGGGGCGTCAAGGCCGGCGGTATGGGAATCGCCGACGCCTCCGGATCCCTGAAGCAGGTGCCGCTCGCCGGTGTCGAATGGATGATCACCAGAGAGCACGGCGGCCTCTACGTATCCGGCAGCCAGGCATTCTTCACACAGTCCACGTTCACGGCGGCTGATCCCTTCAGCCCGGATAGCGGGCTGCGGACGATCAACCTGAAGAACATGCGCCGACTCGACGTTGCGGTGGTGGGCTTCCCGGGTGAGCACGTGCGGTTCCATCCGTACGCGGGCCTCGGCTTCACGCTCGTCGACGTTGCCGATGCCGAGCCGCAGGGACCGTTCTCGACCACCGATCAGCTCGACTTCGCGCAGAGCGTGATTCAGACGCAGAAGGCAGCGTTCGAGCCGCTCGGCCTCATCGGTGCGCAGTATCGGATGACGCACTTCTCCGTGTTCGGCCAGGCGACCGTCAATTCGGCGTCGCGCGACTTCCTGCTCTACAACGGTCGCAACTGGACGTTCAGCTACGAGCTGGGCCTCCGCTACAACGTCGGCACGTCGATCTCGCGCGACTAGTTCCGTCGCAGCAAGACAACATGAACCCCGGCCAATCAGGCCGGGGTTTCGTGTTTTTGGAAGCCGCTCGATCTCCTTTTCGCTTGCCCGAGCGGCTTTGCAGAGCTCATGGCATTGGCGCCGACCGGCGATCGAACACCTGTTCCATGACGCGCATCATGTTGCCACCGAGGATTTTCTTGATGGCCTGCTCGTCGTAGCCGCGGGCGAGCAATCCGTCGACGATCTTGGGCAGGTCGGTGACCTGGTTCATGCCAGCGGGGAGCAGGCCGCTCACGCCGTCGAAATCGCTTCCGATGCCGACGTGATCGATGCCCGCGACCGTGGCGACGTGATCGATGTGATCGATCAGCACCGAGAACGGCGGCGGCGTGAGGGCCTGAACGAGCTCGTTGGTGCGCGCCTCACCTCGCGCCATGACAGCCGTACTGTCCGCGCCGGGGCGTTTCAGCTCGGCCTCGGTCTCGCGCGCCACGCGCAGCTCGATCTCGGTCTTCTTGCGCAGATAGGCCGAATCGATGAACGCCGCGTAGAAGTTCACGTTCACGACGCCGCCATTGCGCGCCACGGCGCGAAGTTGATCGTCAGTCAGGTCGCGCGGCGCCGGATCCAGCGCACGCGCACTCGAGTGCGACGCGATCACCGGCGACGTGCTCGTCGCTACGGCGTCGTAGAACGTTGCGTCGGATACGTGCGATATGTCGACGAGCATGCCGAGCCGGTTCATCTCGCGCACGACCTGCTTGCCGAAGTCGGTGAGGCCGCCGGTGCTCGTGCCGTTCACGCCGATCGACGAACCGGCCCAATCGTTCCCGTTGTTCCAGGTGAGGGTCATGTAGCGAGCACCGCGTCGATAGAGATCGCGGAGGTTGTCGAGCGAATTCTCGATCGCGTGGCCGCCCTCGACTCCGATGAGAATCGCGACCTTCCCTTCCGCTTTGGCGCGCCGCACGTCGGCGGCGGTCGTGGCAAACAGCAGCTTGTCGGGATGTCGCGCCACGAAGGCGTGGATCGTGTCGATGTAGGCGAGCGCGCGCGCGTGCGACTGGTCCGGGCGCTTCAGCGCGTACTCGGCGTCGACGAACGCCGAGAGGTACTGCGCGGTGATCCCCGACTCGACGAGCCGCGGCAGATCGGTCTCGCCCTGATCCTTGGCGAAGCCGGGCGAGTGCCGAACGTCGGCGTTGTACGCGTCGTCGAGCATCTTCGTCGGCAGATCGTTGTGCGTGTCGATTACGATCGCCGACCGGTAGATGGCCATCGCACGCTCTGAGACCCCGGCCGGCGCCTTGGCGCCGGCGTTCGCGTTGACGGGAGCGGAGGAGGGGCTGATCGTCTTCTGGTTCATGGTGGCGCAGGCACCCACTGCCAGCAGCAGCGGCAGCGACAGTGACGCGGCGTGATGTGTCATTGGGCGAACGGCCTCAGTGAAAAGTGAGCGGGCGTCTTCGAGACGTACGGGTTGCCGGTAATGAACCAGCGCAGCGGCCAGTCCACCGACTGCGTGATGCCGATGCGCGGCGACACGGTCACCTCGCGATCGTGAACGGGCGCGCCCGGTCGGATGACGAGCGGCGGTTTGTCGAGCGCATGCCAATTGTGCTCGCCGTCGATGCCGAGCGCGAGACAGAGCTTGCCCGGGCCATTCGTGAGGTCCACGTCGCGCCGCGCGCGCGGGCGCCGAGAGCGCATCAGCTCGATGCCGCGCACTGGTTCCACGGCGCGAACGAGCACCGCGCTCGGCGCGCCTTCGGCGCGCGTGACGGTATTGAAGCACCAGTACATGCCGTAGATGAAATAGACGTAGGCAATGCCTGGGGCGCCGTAAAGCGGCGCAGTGCGCGCCGTGCGGCCCGCGGCGGCGTGGCAGGCGAGGTCGTGCTCGCCGACGTACGCCTCGGTCTCGACGATGCGGCCGGCGGCGACGCCGTCGGGCGTTCTGCATTCGAGTATCGCACCGAGCAGCTCACGCGCGACCTGCTCGGTGGGGCGGTCGTAGAAATTGCGAGGGAGCGGCGCCGGGCGGGAACGCCGCGCTCGAAGCGCGGCGCTCCCGCTCACTCTTCGGCGGACGCCGGCGTGGCTTTCTTGCCTCGCGCGCGACCGGCGGACTTCTTAGCGGTTGCGCGTCCGCGCTTGGCCGGCTTTTCGATTTCGGCCGGCGGAGCCTGTGCGGCCGCTTTCTCGGCGGCCGCAGCGCGCCCACGACCACGTGTGCGGGCAGGCGGCGCCGCCGAGGCACCGTTTCCACGAGCGCCGCTCGGCGCCGACGCAGGCGCCTCGACTTCGACGACGCCGATCGAGAGCAGCTCGGGCGGCGGTGCGCCGGGACGGGCACCGCGACCGACAGCGCCACGCGCACCGGCTCGGCCGCCGCCACCGCGCGGGCCCATGCCAAGACGCGTCGTTGCCGCGGCCGGAGTCGCCGGCTTCGAGGCGGCGATCGCGTGCTCCTCTCGCTTGGCCAGTTGCTCGGCGACCGACTCGGCGTCGGCGGCGGGCGCGACTTCGAAATCATCGCCCCGCCGGCGGAGATCGATCAATCCCGCGTCGTGCGCATCTTTGAGAATGCGAATGAACATTCGGTCGCTGAGACTATCTGAATCGCGGCCGAGGAGCTGGCGCGCGCGCCGCCGCACGTCGCTGGCGCGGACCGGCGTATCGCCGGGGGACAGATCGTCCAGCGTGCGACGGACCAGATCGAACGCCTCAGCCCGCGTCAACCGTTCGCCGGACGCACCGGGCGCCGCCGCGGCGGGTGTCGCGCCGGCGGCCGGGGACGGCGGCTCGTGATGCGCGACTCGAGGTGCCTCGACCGTCTCCGACGGCTGGGGCGCTTCCTCGACGTCGGGCTCCGGAACTTCGGCGGCCACCGTGAGCTCGGCCGGGCGATCGGCGAGCGGAGCGCGCGTTCTCGACTCGCCGTCGCGATCGCGTCCGCGTCCACCGCGGCCGCGGCGACCGCGGCGGGCCGGGCGCTCTTCGGCCGCGACACCGTCCGCCGGTGCAGGCTCGGACTCGGCGCGCACCGCACGCGTTTCCGTCACCGGCGTGACACCCGGCAAATCGACCTCGAGCTGGCCGTTCTCGAGCTTGGTGATGGAGAGCAACCCCTTCTGCGCCGCTTCCTGGCAGAAGCGTGAGAACTTGGAAATACCAAGATTCTTCTCGTCGAAGGTGCTGTCGATCTCCTGCATCACCTGCTTGAGGCGGTCGGAGCGCATGACGTCGTTGTTGCGCTTCATGCGCTGCACCGCTTCGGTGACGAGCTCCCACGGATCGTACTTGCGGACGGCCTCTTCCTCGCTCGCCTTCACGAGTCCGGCGAGGGCATTGTAGCTGTAATACTCGTCGCAGTTCTGAACGAGCAGGTCGCTCGACGATTCGCGAATGCCGATGCCGATGACGTACTTGCCGTATTCCTTGAGCTTGATGACCATGCTCGAGAAATCGGAGTCGCCGGAGAGGAGGACGAAGGTGCCGATCTCGGGACGCGTGAAGACGAGCTCGAGCGCGTCGATGGCGAGGCGGATGTCGGTGGCGTTCTTCTTCGACGAGCCATAGGCCGGCGCGAAGATCAGGTCGATCGACGCTTCGGACAGGGGGACGATGTACTGCGGATAGCGCCGCCAATCGGCGTAGGCCCGTTGTACGGCGACCTTGCCCTTGATGATCTCCGACGAGAGGAGGCTCCGCAGCTCCTTTCCCAGGTCGGAGCGGATACCCATCGTGACGTTGTCGAAGTCGATGAGGAGCGCCGCATTCGGCGCGTGGATCGGCGTCGCGACATGGGCCGCGATCGTCATCGCCTGCGGGCCGCGGTGGATCAGGGCCCCTTGGGACCGTGTAGGCGTATGCGTGTGTCGAGAGTTCATGCAGGACTCAGCGGGTCAAGCAAAGCAATCTAGGCCCCCACGAGACGTAAAGCCATGCTGGAGCGAGACGTGGGGCCGAGTGGTGAGCTGCTGCCTGGCTGAGACTCGGCGGACATGGACGGTCGGACTGCCAAGGGAAATCGGACGGCAGCCGACTGATTTCCGACATCCGTCCAGGCGCAACGCGTCACGCTTGGTCAGAGGTCGGATATCCGAACTCCGCCGTCCGATTTCCCTCGGCAGCCGTACTCTCCGAGGCGCGCGAGTTCCAGCGTGGCAATCACTCACAACTCACTACTCACAACTCACGACTCACTCCCCCATCGCCTTCAGTATCACGCGCTTTGGCCGCTGTCCGTCCCATTCGCCGTAAAAGATCCGCTGCCACGGTCCGAGGTCGAGACGTCCGGCGGTCACCGGCACGATCACCTCGTGGCCGATCGTGATCGAGCGCAGATGCGCCGCGGCGTTGTCCTCGCCCGTGCCGCTGTTGTGCCGATAGCGTTCCGGATCCCAGGGAGCCACCGACTGTTCGAGCCAGTCGAGAATGTCCTTCCAGAGATTCGGTTCGTGATCATTCACGAATACGGACGCCGAGATGTGCATCGCCGATGCGAGCACCATGCCCTCGGCGATGCCGGCGGCGGTCCGGCATCGTTCCACGGCGTCGGTGATGTCGATGATCTCCTGGCGCCGCTTGGTGTTGAACGTGAGATAGTCGGTGTGTGTCTTCATGGGAGATGAGTCGCCTCGAGCCGGTAGTCTAGCCTCGTCTCGGCTCGTATGTTTGATCGCGAAACTGCTGCCACGAGCATCTCGTACGGAGCTTTCGTGAAGCGTGTCGGATTTCGCGGCCGCCTCTTCTTCATCCTCCTGGCGTTCGCCCTCGTTCCGTCGATCCTCATCTCCCTGGCATGGAGCGCGACCGGCTCGTTCGTGCTGCCGCTCGGCGCCGGCACGGCGGCGTGGGACAGTGTCGACGCATCCGGCGAGCGCGCCATCGCCGCGGCGCGCGGCGCGCCCCTCACCGAGACCCAGCGCCGAGCGCTCGACGCGCACGAGCAGACGCTGCGCGAAAGCGTCGTGCGGTCGCGCCAGGCCCGGTTCATCTTCCGCGAAGCGGCGACCAAGCTCGCCCTCGTCACGCTCGCGCTCGTTCTGATCATGGGCGCGATCGCGTCGGGCGTAGCCGGGCATCTGAGCCGCAACCTGAGCCGTCCGCTCCAGGAGCTCGTCGGGTGGACGGAACGCATCGGGCGGGGGGAACCGCTGCCGACGACCAAGCCGCGGCGCGGTGCTCCGGAGTTCGAGGTGCTGCGGCTGCGCATGCGCGACATGTCGGGCGAGCTGGAGCTTGGCCGCATGCGCGCGCTCGAGGCCGAACGAAGCGCGGCGCTGCGCGAAAGCGCGCGACAGGTGGCGCACGAGCTCAAGAATCCGCTCACGCCGATTCGCTTCGCGGTGGAACGCCTGCGCCGCGATGCGCCGCCCGCCCTCGCCGAGACGGTCGAGGTGCTGTCGATCGAATCACAGCGACTCGAGAACATGGCGCGAAGCTTCGCGCAGTTCGGGCGACTTCCCGAAGGCCCGCGCGCCGAAATCGACGTCGGCGAGCTGGCGCGCTACACGGCGCGCGCCACGATCCCGCCGGAGATCGACGTGCAGGTCGACGTCGCCGATGACCTGCCGATGATCGCCGGCCATCATGACGCGCTGGCTCGCGCCCTCTCGAACGTGATGCTCAACGCGGTCGACGCCTGCCGCAGCGCAAACCGGCCGCATGGCCGCGTCGGCGTCCGCGTACGGCGCGCGATGCTCGGCGATCGCGAGTCGGTCGAGGTCGCGGTGTCGGATACGGGCTGCGGCATTCCGCGCGACCGTTTGCCGCGCATCTGGGATCCGTACATCACCTCCAAACCCGGCGGCACGGGCCTCGGGCTGGCGATCGCAAGACAGACCGTGCTCGCGCACGACGGCCGCGTCGAGGCCGCAAGCACACCGGGCGAGGGGACCGAGATACGATTCGTGCTGCCGGTCGGCGGCCACCAAATGGAGACGACGAATGCATCCTGATGGCGTGTGGATTCCGATTCTCGGCATCGCGATCGTCCCGATCATGGTGATTGGGCTGCCGATCGCGCGCGCATACGTCCGACGGGTCGAGCGTGAATCGATGGCGCCGCCGCCTCAGTTCTCGCCCGACATCACGGCGCGACTCGAGCGTATGGAGCAGGCGATCGACTCGATCGCCGTCGAGGTCGAACGGATCTCCGAAGGGCAGCGATTCACCACCAAACTGCTCGCCGAGCGAGGGACATTGTCGTCGGCGTCTTCCGCAGCGACGACGCCGGCGCCTCGCCCGTGATGCCGCCTGTTACCCTGCTCCAGGTGCCGCCGGTCCCGGCACCGCCGGGTTTTCCGATACCGCCCGAAGCGATCGCCGCGGCCATTCTCGTCGGCAAGTATTTTCTCTCGGGCTGCATCATTCTCGCGGTCGTTCCGCCAATTCTGAGAATCTTCACGAGACGTCTCGAACGGCCGCCG
>DATNAT010000100.1:0-15100 GCA_035572355.1 Gemmatimonadaceae bacterium | reverse complement strand
ATGAGCAGTGCGCCCGCGCAGCAGCCGTCGTTCTGGGAAGACCTCATCGACATCTTCGTCTCGCCGGTCGAGGTGTTCCGGCGCCGCCAGTACAAGAGTGCCTGGCCGGCGTTGCTGTTCGTGACGATCGCGATTGGCGTGATCAGCTATTTCACGTTCAACGCGATGGCGCCGCTGATCGAGGGCGACATTCGTCGCGGCATGGCGGCCGCGCTGGCCAAGAATCCACAGATGACGCAGGAGATGGCCGACAAGATGACGACGACGTCCATGAACGTCGGACGTTGGACGATCGGCCCGATCTTGCTGATCACGATGGCAATTGTGGGATTGATCGGCTGGCTGGTGGGCAAGCTGTTCGGCTCGAAGCAGACGGTGAGCGCCGCGATGGTGATGGTCGGGTGGGCGTACATGCCGCGCGTGTTGGGCGCAGTCATCGGCGCCATTCAGGGGTTGGTGATCGACACGAGCAACCTCACCAGCATCCAAGCGCTCTCACTCAGCCCGGCGCGTTTTCTCGACCCGGACAAGGCGAATCCGTTCATCTACCAACTCTCGACGCGGCTCGACCTCATCACGATCTGGGTGACGATCCTGCTCGGCGTCGGTATGTACGTGACTGGACGCCTGACCAAGGGGCGCGCGACGGCATTCACGATCGTGATGTGGATTCTCGGAAGCCTGCCCCAACTCCGCGCGGCGCTCACCGCCAAGTGACCGGAGGCGGCGCGCGACGGCTCGTCGAGCCGTCGCGCGCCGGTCAGCCGAGGGCGATGTTGGAGGTCCAAGGCGGCGTGGCGTTGGAACGGATTCCCGGCGCCCACATCACGACGCGGTTTCGCCCGAGTCGTTTCGCTACGTAGAGCGCCTCGTCGGCGCGGGCGCGCAGCGACGCCGTGATGTGCCGGTCGACGACACGTTCGCTGGCGATGCCGATGCTCACGGTGACGTGATGCCGGCCGCGCACGGTGCGAAACATGTGGGCTCGCACCTCGCCGAGCATCCGCTCGGCGACGACGCCCGCCATCTCGCCGTCGGCGCAAGGGAGCAGCACGATGAACTCTTCGCCGCCGACGCGAGCCACCACATCGCCGCCGCGCGACGAGTGAGTGAGCACGTCGGCCAGCTCGCGCAGCACGGCGTCGCCCGCGAGGTGGCCCGCCGTGTCGTTGATCATCTTGAAATGGTCGATGTCGACGGCGAGCAGCGACAGGCGTTCGCCCCGGCGACCCGCGTTGTGCACCGCCTGGTCGAGCACGTGGTCGAATCCGCGCCGGTTGAGGCAGCCGGTGAGCGGATCGCTCAGCACCATCGAGGCGACCTCGGAGCGCAGCTGGTTGTACGAGCGGCCGAGGAGCGTGATGCCGTCCGGTTCCCGATCGCGTTCCTCGACGAAGGCGCGCGAGAAATCGCCGCGCTGTGCGCCCGCGAACAGATCGACGAGAGCAGCGAGCCGGCGGTTGGCGCTTGCCTGGAGCGTGATGCCGTTGAACGCGACGAGCAGGAAGAGCGCGACGAGCCACGCCTCCTCGATCCAGGCGATATGCGCGCCATGCATCGCCGCGGCGGCGAGCATCGCGATGTAGGCGACGAACGACGCGGCGACTACCGTCAGCGCCGGCGAGCGTCCGAAGAACAATTGCGTGAACTGGAGCGCGAGCAGACTGAGAAGCAGGGCGCGGGCGTAGTATGCCGGCGCGGTGGCCATGCCGACGATGAGGAAGATCGCCGCAACGTCGATCAGCGAGAGTGCAATGAGCGTGGCGCGCGACACCTGCTGGCGGCGCTCGATGAGGATGGCGACGAGCGCGACGATGACGACGTACGCCGGAATGACCGCGAGAATGGGCCGGACCGGTCCAGCGACCACGCCGACCAACCGAAGCAGCACCGCGACGGCGCCGACGCCGACGGCGATGAGAAAACGCCGCGACGACTGCCAGACGACGATCTCCGAATTGTTGAGCGAGCCGACGCGGTGCGAATGCGGCGCCCGCCCGAGGATTCGTTCGAGTGCCGTCAGCGGTTGCCAGAGCTGCTGGTCGGAGTACCCGTCGATCAATTCGGGTGCGGTCTGCGCATCGCGCGCATCGCGCGCATCGCGCGCATCGCGCGCATCGTGCGCGTCGTGCGCGTCGTGCGCGTCGTGCGCGTCGTGCGCATCGGACGGAGTCGGCGCGGAGCCGGAGCTCGCCGGGGAAATGAACACTCAGAGCCGCCGTTGAAGTCTGCTCAATGCTACACGCTGGACCGGAATCGACTGTGACCGGTCACACTTGCGTAGTTTTGTCCGGTCGCATTCCGGGTCCGGCGGCGGCAGGGCGAAACGGGTGTACCGCCGCGAACTTCGTGCCGTGCTCTACCTCGCCCACCGGGTCAGTCTAGATTTCAGGCTCACTCTCGAACGACGACCCACTGCCTGTGCTTCGGGGCCTTCTCAAGTTCTTTCACACCGCGACCTCGCCGTCGGCGACGATCGTCGACGCGGCGAAGGCACAGGACACGAGCGACGCTGCTGTGATCGGCAGCGATGCCCGCGGTACGATCGTGTACTGGAGCGAGGCCGCCGCGGCCCTGTTCGGCTGGCTGGCGACGGAAGCGGTGGGGCGCGGCATGGCGGACGTGCTTCCTACCTATCGCGCCGAGAACGAGCCGGTGTCGATCAGCGACGAGCTCCGGCATGGGACGCCCTGGCGCGGACAGTTTCTCATCCGGGCGCGAGACGGCACGCCGATCGTGATGTTCGTCTCGAACACGCCGGTGCTCGCCGGAAAACGAGTCGTCGGCGTGGTGACCGTCGCGCGGCGCGAGCGTCGGCGCAGCTCGCGCGGGTCGGGGGAGATCAGGCGCGCCGACTGACCGCGCCGCCGATCAGAGAACTCTGATCGAGCGCGTCACGGCGCGTCGCCGGCCGCGATGCGGTCGTAGTACTGGCGCTTGAACTCCTCGAGCACGTCGTCGGTGAACAGCTCGTCGGCGATCGCCGCGATCTCCTCGGCGTCGCGCCAGGCGGCGTGCAGCGCGTCGAGCTCGCCTTGCATCGCGCGCCGCTCGATGTCCTCGTTCGCCGCCATCTCCAGCGACAGCCGGTCGACCGCCGGCAGACGATAGAGCGGCGTCTGCTCGTCGCTGCTGGTGCCGCCGCGTCCCCAGAACGATCGGTTGGCGAGTTGGAGGGCGAGCCGCTCGGCGAACGACCCCTGCAGATGCTGCTCCTCGTCCGGCGCGTCTGGATAGCGGCCCCACGACGTGCGCATGGCGAGCGACGCGACGCGCGTGAAATAACCTTCCGGATCGCCGGCGTCGTCGAGCTTGGCGATCGCGTGCTGCACTTCGGCCTGGCTCGCCACGCCGAAGTTGAGCGTCGCCAGCATCTTTCCGGCGACACGGAGCGCCGTGCCCTCGGTGAGTGTGGCGTAGCCCGTGTCGTGGCGAAGCTTGAGCTGCCAGGGCGAATCCTTCTCCGGGCGCACGAGCTCCGCCGCACCGAGGTGCGAGTAGCGCACGACAAGCGGCGCGTCGTCGGCATCGTACGCGCGCAGCAGCACACCCGAGCCCCGACGGAAGGTGCGCATGCGCAGCACCGCGTCATCGCTGAAGCCCACCGCGTGCGCGTAGCCGACGAGCGCGGCGGCCGTGGCGCGGGCGATGAGATGCGCGCCACGCACGAACAGTCCGCGCTGGTGCGGTTCGTCCGGCTCGAGCCGCGCGAGACGCGCGCCGTATCGCCAAGACGCGATCTCCGGAAGCAGCGCCGGTCCGATGCGCACGAGCTCGAACGATCCGCGGAGGCAGGCGAGACCGATGTTGTCGGTCGACATGCGAAGCCGCGTGCCGCGAAACAGTCGCTCGGCGTCGTCGATCGCTTCCCAGCGCTCGTCGAGCGGCGTGAGGTTCCAGCGACCGCAGCGGGTGCAGATGACCCAGAGCCGTCCCTTTCGCGGATCGAACGCCAGGCGCCTGCCGACGGGGAAGGTCGACAGAAAGTGGTTGGCGCCGAGATCGGTGTTGCAGAAGAGACAGGCAGTGTACACGCGAGCTCGCGACGGCTGATTCTCAATCGTAGGCCTGTGGCCGCGCGGAGGCCAGGCACGTGGTGTTCGCGGGGTGTAAGCGTTGCTCTTCGCGCCTGGCGGAACGACCTCGGGCATGCCCCAACGACGAAGGTTTATCCGGATGCTACGGATGCAGCGGATTTTTCTGATCGTTCTACTGGCTGTGAAAGGACGTCGTGGCGCGAGAGCGCCGAATGGTTCTTGGAACAGCACACCGGCAGGTGTCGAGCGCCGGAGCGTCTCGAGGACGGCGCGCAGAGGCGGACCGGTGTCCCGTTCCAAAAAATTGACGGTCCTCTCGCGCCACGACGCGCTCTCATCGCCTGTAGAACGATCCGATTCATCCGATGCATCCGCTGCATCCGGATGAACCTTCGTCGTTGGAGCCAGCCCGAGGCCGTTCTATGGCGCCGGGCTAGACCAGCAATTCTGGATTCGGCGTGATGATCGCCTTGAGCGCGGTGCGCGCCTGGACGGCGGCGAGAGCTTCGGCGGCGCGCTCGAGGGGATAGCGGCCGCTCACCATCTCGCGCCACGGTTTGTCGTCGCCATGCCGGGCGGCGAGCGATACGGCGCGGTGGAAGTGATCGTACCGTGCGCCCCAGCAGCCTTTCAGTTCGACGTGCTTGCGATTGAGCTGCCAGTGCGGGTGAATCTCCACCGCACCGTTGTCGGTGTAGTGGCCACAGACCACGACGCGGCCGCCGTCGCGCACCATGTCGAGCGCCTGCGACACGGCGTCCGGCGCGCCGCTCGCTTCGATCACGACGTCGGCGCCGCGTCCGCCAGTGAGCGCGCGCACGCGCGACAGGCGGTCGGCTGGCGGTGTGTCGAGACCAATTGTCGATGTAGCGCCCATGCGACGAGCAAAGTCGAGTCGGGCGGCCGGCGCGCCGACGGCGATCAGCTCGCCCGCACCGGAGAGCGACGCGAATGCGACACACGATTGGCCGACCGGCCCCGCGCCGAGCACGACGACCGATTCGTCGAGTCTGAGCTCCGCCATGTCGACGGCGTGGAGCGCGGTGACGAGGCCGCAGCCACCGCCAATGAATGTTTCCGGCGCGAGATTCGGGGGAAGCTTGATCATCTTCACCCCGGGCTTCATCCAGATCGCCCGAGCCCAACCACCGAGCAAACCCTCGGCGGCGCTGTAGGTGATGCCGTACACCTTGCGCTTGGGACACTTGGTAGGCTGGCGGGCGACGAGACAGTAATAGCAGGCGTTGCAGGTCTCGTGGACATCGAGGAAGGTGACGACGTCGCCCTCCTTCACGGCGTCGCCCCAGACGTCCACCACGCGGCCGGCAGTTGCCTCGACGACGCCGACCGAGACGTGCCCCGGGATGATTGGGAACGGGACGCCGAGCTTTCCGTGATGAAGGTGAACGTCGGTACCGCAGACCTCGGAGTAAAGCGTTCGGAGGAGGGCAGCGCCGGGCGCGAGGACGGGCGCCTCGAGCTCGTCGATGCGAAGCGGCGCGTTGGGTCCGGGCATGACGACGGCGGCGTAGCTCATCGATCAACAGTCGACCGCGTGACGCGCTGCGTCAACGCCCCGCGCCCAACGCACCGCGCCCCGCTCTGTCGAGGCCAACACTCGCGCAAATGCCCTCGTAACTGTAATGTCGTGCGCGGGCCTTTTCGTCTCCCATTCAGCAGGATTGGATATGCAACGATCCCGGTTGATCACAGTGGTCTCGGGTGTCGCGATCGCGGCAGCTTTCGCGACAACCCTGTCGGCGCAGGCGTTGGACAGCACGGTGGTAGCCGCCTTCCGGTGGCGGAATGTCGGGCCGGCGAACTTCAACGGACGCGTCTCCGACGTGCAGGGAATTCCGAGTCCGTCCAAGACGCTGTACGTCGCGGCGGCAGGCGGCGGCCTGTGGAAGTCGATGAACAACGGCATCAGCTGGCGGCCGATCTTCGACGACAAGGACGTGGCGGCGTTCGGCATGCTCGCCATCGCACCGTCGGACACGAACATCGTGTGGGCGGGCACCGGCGAACCGAACTCGCGCAACACGATCGAGCCGGGCGACGGCATGTACAAGTCGACCGACGGCGGCATGCACTGGACCCATATGGGTCTCGTGAACTCGCAGCACATCGGCCGCATCGTCGTGGACCCGCGGAACGCGAACGTGGTGTACGTGGCAGCGCTCGGTCCGGCGTGGAAGCCGGGCGGCGAGCGCGGTCTGTACAAGACGACCGACGGCGGCACGACCTGGAAGCTGATCAAGGCGGGCGCCAACGACAAAACCGGCGCGATCGATGTAGCGCTCGATCCGTCGAACCCCGACGTGATTTATATGTCGATGTGGGAGCGCTACCGGACGCCGTACTCGCTCAACTCGGGCGGCGTTGGGTCGGGCCTGTTCAAGTCGGCCGACGGCGGCAACACCTGGACCGAGATCAAGGGCAACGGCTATCCCGAAGGCCCCAAGGGGCGCATTGGGATCGCGATCTCGCGCAGCAATCCGCAGGTCGTCTACGCCCTCACCGAGGCGGCGTCGATCGCGCCCGGACCGGTGACCTTCCAGCGCGATCCGGCAGCGAACGGCCTCTATCGCTCGGCAGACGGCGGCAAGACCTGGCAGCACATGAACAACATCGACACGCGCCCGTTCTACTACTCCCAGGTGCGCGTCGACCCGAAAAATCCCGACCGCGTCTACTTCTCGTCGACATCGCTGCAGGTCTCGAACGACGGCGGCAAGACGACGATGAACGCGACGACCGGCGTGCACGTCGACGACCACGCACTGTGGGTCGATCCGAACGACGGCGAGCGGTGGGTGATCGGCATGGACGGCGGCATCGCGATCACCTACGACGCCGGCGGCAACTTCTGGTATCCGCGCAGCCTGCCGATCGGCCAGTTCTACGATGTCTCATATGACTTTGCGGTACCGTACAACATCTGCTCCGGTGCGCAGGACAACGGCGCCTGGTGCGGGCCGAGCAAGCGGCGCACGACGCCCGTGAACGACACCTACTGGCGCACGATCTCGGGCGGCGACGGCTTCTACACGGCACAGGACCCGACCGACCCCGACATGGTGTGGGGCGAGTCGCAGAACGCCGGCATCCAGCAGACGAATCTCCGCACCGGCGAGCGCGGCCGCGTCAACAAGCCGGCCTGGAACGAGCGCTATCGCGAGTGGGAAGATTCCATCGCCATCATTCGCGGCGATCCGATGAAGCCCATCACCCGCGAGGAGCAGACGCACATCGACGCGCTCCGCGTGCAGCAGAAAAAAGACTCGGCCGATCTCCAGATTCGCTACAACTGGGAGTCGCCGTACTTCCTGTCGCCGCACAACCCGCAGGTGTTCTACCTCGGCGGCAGCCGCGTGCTCAAGTCGCTCAAGCGCGGCGAGGATCTTTTCCCGATCTCGCCCGACCTGTCGGTGAAGAGCGATCCGGGACAGGAGAAGCAGATTCTCGCGCGGCTCGACACCGTCGAGCACTACACCGGCGGCATCACGCTCGACATCACCGGCGCCGAGACCTACGGCACGGTCGTGTCGCTCGCCGAATCGCCGATCAAGCCCGGGCTTCTCTACGCCGGCACGGACGACGGCAACGTCTGGCTCACCCACAACGACGGCGCGACCTGGGACAACCTCACACCCAAGTTCGCGGCGCTCGGCGTGCCGTGGGATGCCTACGTCGTGCGCCTCGAGCCGTCGCACTTCGATACGCTCTCGTTCTACGTGGCGTTCGAGAACCACCGCTGGAACGACTTCAAGCCGTATCTGTTCGCGACCAACGACGGCGGCAAGACTTTCACGTCGATCGTCAATAACCTGCCGACGTCGAGCCCGCAGGACTACCTGCACGTGATCCGCGAGGATCCGCACAACCGCGACCTGCTGTTCGTCGGCAGCTCGCGGTCGGCGTATGTCTCGATCGACCGCGGGCACACCTGGACGCGGTTCGCGGCCAACCTGCCGACGGTGCCGGTGTTCGATCTGCAGATCCATCCGCGCGACCACGAGCTGATCGCGGCCACGCACGGGCGCAGCCTCTGGATCAACGACATCGCGGCGCTCGAAGAGGTGACGCCCAAAGTGCTCGCGCAGGGCACGTATCTGTTCAAGCCCAAGACGGCGTACCAGTGGGGCGAAGCGCCGCAGACGAACCTGCCCGGCAACGGCTATGGCCAGTCGGAGATCACCTTCGGCAACCCGCCGTACGGCGCGGACATCGTGTACCGGCTGGCGTCGAGTGCGAGCGGCAATGTCCGGCTCACGGTGACCGATGCCGGCGGCGAGACGTTGGCCTCGCTCAACGGCCCGGGCAGCGCGGGCGTGCATCATGTGACCTGGAACTTCCAGGAAGAGCGGCCGCGCGTCGCGGCGGAGCTCTCACCCTCCCAGCGGCGCGACAGCATTCTGCTGCATACCCGGGCGCCGATGGTGCTCGACTCGCTGCAGAAAGCCGGCTATGACACGGCGGCGATCGCGCGCGTGCGCGGACAGATTCGCGTGCTGAGCAATCCCCAGGCGGCGCTCGGACGGGGAGGCCGGGGCGGCGGTGGTGGTGGACGCGGCGGTGGCGGCGCTCCGTCATGTGAGCATCCGACGACGCAGTGGGAACAGTTCTGCGCTCGGCCGGCAGAGTCTTCGGCCGGTCGGGGCGGCGGCGGTGGTCGCGGATTTGGCGGGCTCGATTCCGCGACCGCGGCGCTGTTCGCGCCGAGCAACGCACCGGCTGCCGCGGCGGGTCGCGGCGGACGCGGGCGCGGCCGGAATGCCGCACAGGGCGCAATGGGCGACGCGTCGCTCGATCCCGTCGGCCGCATCTGGCAGTTGATCGGCATGCCTCAGCCGTCGTTCGGCGGGCGTGGCGGCGGCGGCGGGTTCGGCGGCGCCGGAGCAGCCCTCGCCAACACGGGCGATTATCTCGTCACGTTGTCGGTCGGCGGCCAGACGTACAAGCAGACCTTCCGCGTCGAGCGCGTGAGCGGCGGCGGCGACGACACGCCAAACTTCGGCGGCGACGACGAGCACGACGGCCTCGGTCGGTACACGCCAAATCCGGCTGCGAGCAAGTCGAAGCAGAAATAGGCCCTCAGCTCGGCAGTCGGCACAGTGTTCGACGAAACGGCAGCGCATCTGCGCTGCCGTTTCTGCGTACAGGACTCGCGCGATTGGGGGGGGCGAAGAAGCCGTGACAACGGGTGCGCCGCGCACCATTGTTACCGCGTCGACCCACGACGCAATTCTTCCGGGAGCTTTGACATGACGCAGCACCAACATCCTCGCCTGCGGAAGCACCTTTCGCGGCAGCACGTTTCACCGTTCGGCCGCGCCCGAGCGCTCGTTGCCGCATTGGCGACCGCCGGCGCGCTCGCTGCTCCGCTCGCGGCGCCGCTTGCCGCGCAGGAAAAGGTGGACGACGCGACGATCGAGCGCATCAAGTCGGAGGAGATGAACAACTCGCACGTCATGGACATCATGAGCTGGCTGTCCGACGTGTATGGTCCGCGGCTCACCTGGTCGCCGAACGCGACGCGCGCCGGTACGTGGGCGATGTCGCAGATGAAATCGTGGGGCTTGGCCAACGTGCACGAGGAGACGTGGGATACGCCGGCGGGTCTCGGGTGGGAGAACGAACACTTTTCGATGATGGCGACGGCGCCGGTGCCGTTCATCGTCGAAGCGGTGCCGCAAGCGTGGTCGGTGGGGACGGTCGGCGCGGTGTCGGGTCCGGCGATGCTCGTGCAGGCCGGCTGCACCGACGAGCTGCGGCAGCAGTACGCGGGCAAGCTCAAGAATGCCTTCATCCTGACCGCGCCGCCGCGCAATCAACCGGTGAACGCATTTGACGCCACCGCCAAGCGACTCACCGACTCGGCGCTCGCCGTGCTGGAGGCCGCGCAGCCGGGCGGTGGTGGCAGAGGCGGGCGTGGTGGACGAGGCGGCAACGCGCCGGAGCGCTCGCCGGTCTGTCAGCGGCAGTTCGCGCGCGACTCGGCGGCGGCCGCGGCATCGGGCCGGGGCGGACGCGGCGGGTTCGGCGGGGGGCGCGGTGGGCTCAACGTCGGCGACACGACGACCATCCGCTGGCTGGAGAATCAGGGCGTGGCGGGCTTGCTGCTCGGCGACGCGACGCATGTCGGCGGCGACATCGGCACGAACAACGGCGCCTCCCGGGTGACGGGCGCGCCGCACGTGCCGACGGTGCACGTCGCGCAGGAATCGTACGGCCGGATCGCGCGCATGCTCGAGAAGAAGGTCACGGTGCGCCTCCAGCTCGACATGCAGAACAAGTTCTTTCCGGCGAACAAGACGTCGTTCAACATCGTCGGCGAAATTCCAGGCACCGACCCCGCGCTCAAGAATCAGGTCGTGATGATCGGCGCGCACTTCGATTCCTGGCACTCGGGCACCGGCGCGACGGACAACGGCGCGGGCTCGGGAGTGATGCTCGAGGCGATGCGGCTGCTCAAGACGCTCGACGTCAAACCGCGGCGCACGATCCGCATCGCGTTGTGGACGGGCGAAGAGGAGGGACTGCTTGGCTCCCGTGCCTACGTCGCGCAACACTTCGGCACGCGCGACAGCACCGGGTTCCACGCCAAGCCCGAGCAGAAGACGCTCGCCGCGTACTTCAACGTCGACAACGGCAGCGGCAAGATTCGCGGCGTGTATCTGCAGGGCATCGAGGCGGAGCGTCCGATCTTCGACGCCTGGATGGGTCCGTTCAAGAACTCGGGTATGAAGACGCTCACGATCAACAACACCGGCGGCACGGACCACCTCTCGTACATCGGCGTCGGGTTGCCCGGCTTCCAGTTCATCCAGGATCCGCTCGACTACGGGAACGTCACGCACCACACCAACCAGGACGTGTACGAGCGGCTTCAGCCCGACGACATGAAGTTCAATGCCGCGGTCGTCGCCTCGTTCGCCTGGCAGGCGGCGCAGCGCGACGAGATGCTGCCGCGGCCGCCGGAGCCCGAGGCGCTGCAGGCGGGACGCGGGCGCGGAGGCGCCGGCGGGCGGTAGCCTCCGGTGGAAGGTTCGGGTGGGGTGCCGCCGGCGCTCGATGATCTGTATCCGCTCGTCTACGAGGAGCTGAAACGCGTCGCGCGCCGGCAGCTGCGGGTCGTCGCGTCGACGCTGTCGACGACGGAGCTCGTCCATGAGACTTTCCTCAAGCTGTCGGCGAACGCTCCGCCGGGATGGGACGGACGCGGGCACTTCTTCGGCACCGCGGCGCGCGCCATGCGCCAGGTGCTCGTCGACTTCGCCCGCCGGCGCGGCGCGGCCAAGCGCGGCGGCGAGCTGGCCCGCGTGTCGCTGACCGACGCCGAGGGCGAGCTGGCCGTGGAGCTCGACGAGATCGTCGCGCTCGACGAGGCCCTCGATCGGCTCGACGCCGTCGACCAGAGGCTCCGCCGCGTCGTGGAGCTCCGCTTCTTCGCCGGGCTCGGCGAACGGGAAGTCGCCGAGATTCTCGGCGTGACCCCGCGCACCGTCGAGCGCGACTGGGTGAAGGCGCGCCTGCTGCTGCTCCGCGCGCTCGAAGAGAACCGTGGCTGATTCCACTTCCGACCGGGTCGGCAGCGCCGAGCGTTGGCGACGGATCGAGCAGCTGCTCGACCTCGCGCTCGACAGCGATCCTTCGAGCTGGCGCGAGCTACTCGACCGAACGTGCGGCGACGACCGCGCGCTCCGTGACGAAGTGGAGGCGCTGCTCGCACGGCGCGGCGAAGCCGAGCGCTTTCTCGAGCGGCCGCCCTCCGCCGCCGCCGCGGCGCTCGTCGCCGAGAGTGGCGACACGAGCTCCGACCGCATTGGCCTGGTCATCGGCGCCTACCGCATCGTGCGCGAGATCGGACGCGGCGGGATGTCACGCGTTTTCCTCGCCGAGCGCGCCGATGGACACTTCGAGCAGCAGGTCGCGCTCAAGCTGCTGCGCCCCGGCCTCGACGCGGACATCGACCGCGAGCGATTCCGCGCCGAGCGCCAGATTCTCGCCGCGCTCGACCATCCGAACATCGCGCGTCTGCTCGACGGCGGCATGACCGTGGACGGACTGCCGTACCTCGTGCTCGAGTACGTCGCCGCCCAGCCGATCGATCGCTACTGCGACGAGCACGCGCTCACGGCGCGGGACCGCTTGCAACTTTTCGCGACGATCTGCGACGCCGTGCAGTTCGCGCATCGGAGCCTCATCGTTCACCGCGATCTCAAACCGTCGAACATCCTCGTCACGGCCGACGGTGTGGTAAAGCTCGTCGACTTCGGACTCGCCAAGCTGCTCGAGCCGAGCGCGCGGCTCGGCGATACGCCGACGACGCGCACCGGACACCACTGGATGACGCCGGAGTATGCCGCGCCCGAACAGGTGCGCGGCGGACCGATCACGACCCAGACGGATGTCCACCAGCTCGGAGTGGTGCTCTACGAGCTGCTCACCGGGCAACTTCCATTCGGCAAACGCGGGGAAAGCCCGCACACGCTCGAGCACGAGCTGCTGCACAGCGATCCGCTGCCGCCCTCCGCCGCTGCGGCGCGAGCTCCGGGACGTTCTCCGCTCTCGGCGCGCACGCTTCGCGGCGATCTCGACGCGATGGTGCTGAAGGCGCTGCGCAAGGAACCGGAGGCGCGCTACCCATCGGCGCAGGATTTCGCGGCGGACGTCCGCCGCTACCTCGACGCCCGTCCCGTCCTGGCGCGCGGTCCCGCGGTGGGATACAGAGCGCGCCGATTCATTCGGCGGCACCGCGCGTCGGTCGCCGCCGGCGCCGCGATCGTCGCGCTGGCGATCGGCTACGCGACGACGGTCGTCATCGATCGCGCGCGCATCCGCGGCGCACTCGGCGAGGCGACGATGGGCGCGCGCCGCGCCGAGCAGATGACCGACCTGATGCTCGGCCTGTTCGCGGCCACGCGTCCCGGCAAGTCGCTCGCCGACTCCATGACGGCGCGCGACCTGCTCGACCGCGGTCTCCAACGGGCGAACGAGCTGTCGTCGCAGCCGGCGTTGCAGGCCCAGATGCTCGACGCCATCGGCCGCATCTACAATCAGCTTGGCGAGTATTCACACGCGCGGCCGATCCTCGGGCACGCGCTGTCCATTCGCCGGCAACTGTACGGCCGCGACAATGCCGACGTCGCGACCAGTCTCGAGGACCTCGGCGATGCGGTGGACCGGCTGCCGAATCCGGCGAACGCGGTCGAGCTGCGGCGCGAAGCGCTCGATGTGCGGCGGCGCGTTTCGGGCGACACGGCGTCGAAAACGATCAGCGCGGTGTTCGCGTACGGGCTGTCGCTGCACCGGGTCGGGCGGTACGCGGCGGCCGACTCATTGTTCAACGCGTGGACCAAGGAGATCGCGCGCGAGTCGCCGCCGCTCGACGACGCGCGGGCGGACCAGCTGATCGAGCTTGGCAACATGCTGGAGATTCGCCGCCAGATGCCGCGCGCCGAACCCTTGTTCGTCGAGGCGTTGAGAATTCGGCGACGGCTCTACGGCGACAACCATCCGGAGGTCGCGGCCGGTCTCGAGGAGCTCGGCAGCTTCTACGCCGACTGGCAGCGGCCGGCTCAAGCTGATTCGGCCCTCACCGCGGCGGTTGCGATGTACCGTGGTATCTATCCCGGCGGGCATCCGGATCTCGCGGCGGCGCTGCGCGTGCGCGCGGTCTTCCTCGAGCACATGTCGCGCTTTCACGAAGCGGAGCCGTTGGCGCGGGAGGCGCTCGCTCTGCGGCGCCGCTTCTTTGGACCGAACTCGATCGAGGCCGCGTCGGCCGAGGAAGAGGTGGCGTACACGCTCCTCATGGACGGCCGGTACGACGAGGCGACGCCCCTCGCGCGCGACGTCGTTCGCGTCTACCGCTCGATCTTCGATGAGCAAAATGCGATGAACTTTCTCGCACAGACGTACCTCGGCGACGCGCTCCGCGGCCAGGGGCATTACGCGGAGGCCGAATCCCTGCTCGTCGGCGCCTACAACCGGTTCGGCGAGAAGCCGAACCCCGTCACGGCGGGCTGGCGCGGCTACGCCCGCGCAGCGTTGGTGCGCCTGTACACCGCCGAGGGACGCCCGGATCAGGTCGCGAGAGTGCAGGCGGAGCGGTGAGGCAAAGGACCACTTACCGATCTACCGTCAATCCGCTCGGCACACGATGCGGTATCAGGTGGCGCAGGTCGCGGGCGGCGTTGTCGGTCAGCGCGCTCATGTAGTCGGCGAGCTGATCGACCACCGCCGGGGGCAGCACGACGCCGTTGAGGAGCGTGTCGCGCTGCTGGAGGATCGCGGCCGTCGTGTTGAGCAGCGTGCCGCGAAGTATCGGCTGGAGCTGGAGCGGGTCGTAGTTGGCGAGCTTCTGGTCGGAGTTGCCGTAGTGATCGATGAAATCGCGAAGGTTGATGATCGATCCGTCATGCCCGTACGGAGCGGTGAGCTCCACGTTGCGCAGCGGCGTGGTACGGAAGCGGTAGAGATCCGCCGGATCGTTCGTCACGTCGAAGCGGCCGAAGTCGTCGCGGCCGCTCGGGCCGTTGCCCTCGCCGGGGCCGATCTGCGCCACGGCCACGTCGTGGAATTCGCGATCGCTGAACGTCGCGCCGGTGTGGCAGACCGAGCATTTGAGCGAGAGAAACTGCTGTGCGCCGGCGAGCTGCCGCTCCGACATCGCCCGTTCGTCGCCGGCGAGAAAGCGGTCCCATGGCGTGCCCGTGAACGACAGCTGGTCGACGAAGAATCCGGCGATCGCGTTCGACGCGTAGGCGAAGTTCATGTCGTCGAACCGCCGGCCCGGATACGCCTGCTCGAACATTCGCCGATACTCGGGAATCTGGCCGATGCGCTTCATGATGCCCGCCCAGATGTCGGTGAAATCGTCGGGCGGGATCGACGCCAGCTCGTTGCCCGACGTGCCCCGCATCTCGGCGGGGGATGTCACGGGGAACATCGCCAGCGCGGACACCGCGCCGAACTCGAACGCGCGCGTCATGGCCGGCGTGAGCTGCGCGCCGGCCGGCGTGTGGAAGACGCCGTGCTCGTCGACCGAGACGCGA
>DATNAT010000099.1:0-17534 GCA_035572355.1 Gemmatimonadaceae bacterium | reverse complement strand
GCGTTCATTCGTGTTTTATGGTTCGAGTTGTTTGTTATCAATCCACCAACATCGATGCCGGATCTTCCATCAGCTCCTTCACCTTGACGAGGAAGAGCACCGCCTGCTGGCCGTCGATGATCCGATGATCGTACGACAGCGCGACGTACATCATCGGCCGGATCTCGACCTTGCCGTCGACGGCCACCGGCCGATCCTGGATCTTGTGCAGGCCGAGGATGCCGACCTGCGGATAGTTGAGAATCGGCGTCGAGATGAGCGAGCCGAACACGCCGCCGTTCGTGATCGTGAACGTGCCACCCGTCAGGTCATCCATCGTCAGCTTGCCGTCGCGCGCCCGCTTGGCCAGCGCCGCGATGTCGCGCGACACGTCGAGCATCCCCTTGCGGTCGGCGTCCTTCACGTTGGGCACGACCAGTCCGGCGTCCGAGGCCACGGCGATGCCCATGTTCACGTAGTGCTTGTACACGACCGTGTCGCCGTCGAGCTGCGAGTTCACCGCCGGATAGGCTGCCAGCGCCATGCACGACGCCTTCACGAAGAACGGCATGTACGACAGCTTGACGCCGTGTTGCTTCTCGATCCGCTCCTTGAGCCGCTCGCGCACCGCGCCGACGGCCGACATGTCGATCTCGTTGAACGTCGTGAGGTGCGCCGTGGCATGCTGCGACTCGAGCAGGTGCTCGGCGATCCGCTTGCGGCGCGTCGACAACTTCTCGCGAGTTTCGCGTTGACCTGGCGCCGGCTCCGGCAAGCGGCTCGGCGCGGGCGCGGCCGGACGTTCGGCCGTGCGCGCGCCGCCGTTCGACTGCTCGATCACGTCGGCTTTGCTCACGACGCCGCCACGGCCGGTTCCCTGCACGCCTGAAAGGTCGACGCCGCGCTCGGTGGCGGTGCGTTCGGCGGCTGGCGATGCGCGTACTTCGGCCGCCTTCGTCGGAGGAGGCGCTGGCGCCGCGGTCGGCGCGCTCAAAGCCGGCGCGCTTGGCGCCGGCGCCCCCGGGGCTGGTTTGGCCGCCGTTGGCGTCGATGCGGCCGCCGGCGTCGTCGCGGCGGGCTGCGCCTTGGCGGGCGCGGCTGCCGTTTCGTCGATCTCGGCGAGCAGGTCGTCCACTTTCACGACGTCGCCTTCGGCGTGCGCACGCTTCGTCAGGACACCGGGGCTCATCGACGGCACTTCGACCGTGATCTTATCGGTCTCCAGCTCGACGAGCGTGTCGCCCGGCGCCACCTGGTCGCCTTCCTTCTTCAACCACCGCGACACGGTGGCTTCGACGATCGATTCACCGAGCGGCGGGACTTTGATGGCGGTCATTCGAGCGATCCACTGAGCCGAGGTATCTGGCGCCGTCAACGCGGACGCCGGCGAGCAAGCCGCCGTGGACGCGCTGTGCACTGTTCTCGAGCAGGGCCCGGCGCCTAACTTCCCAACGGCCTGAATATAACGCCCCAGGTGAACGCACTCACGATCTCTGCGCACGGCACGCTGGACCGACTCGAGTATCGCGACGACCTGCCGATGCCCGAGCTGCGCGCGAGTACGGACGTACGCGTCCGCGTGCGCGCCGCGGCGCTGAATCATCTCGATCTGTTCGTCGTAGCCGGACTGCCCAACGTCGCGATCACGCCGCCCTGGATACTCGGGGCCGATGCGTGCGGAGTGGTCGACGCGGTGGGCGACCCGTCGTCGCCGGTCGCGATCGGCGACTACGTCGTGATCAATCCGGGGATCAGCGACCGCACCTGCGAGTACTGTCGCGACGGCGAGCAGCCGCTCTGTCCGCGGTTCGGAATTCTCGGCGAACATCGGCCTGGGACGTTCGCCGGGTTCGTGGTCGTTCCGGCCGCAAACGTGCGCGCCATTCCCGCCACGATTCCCATCGAGCAGGCCGCGGCATTCACGCTGTCGACGCTCACGGCCTGGCGCATGGTCGTGTCGCGCGCACGGGTGCAAGCCGGCGAATCGGTGCTGATCTGGGGGATTGGCGGCGGCGTGGCGCTCGCAGCGCTTCAGATCTGCAAGCTGCTCGGCGCTCGCACGTGGGTCGTGTCGAGCCGCGAGGACAAACTTCGTCGGGCCGCCGACCTCGGGGCGGATGAGCTGTTGGATCGCACGAAGGTGGACGTCGCGCGAACGATACGCGACCGCACGGCGAAACGAGGCGTCGACGTCGTGATCGACGACGTGGGGCAGGCAACGTGGGCCCAGTCGCTCGGCGCCCTCGGCCGACGCGGCCGTCTCGTGACCTGCGGCGGAACGTCCGGGCCGATGGTCGAGACGGACGTTCGTCGCCTGTTCTGGAATCAGTGGTCGATCTATGGGTCGACGATGGGGAACGACGCCGAGTTCGACGCAGTAGTGTCGGAGCTTCGCGCGGGGCGGCTGACACCCATCGTCGACAGCGTGCACCGGCTGGCCGACGGGCGCGCGGCGTTCGAGCGGCTGCAGCGCGGCGAGCAGTTCGGCAAAGTCGTCGTCACGATGTAGCGGACCGAGACGCATGGGCGAAGCGGCTGCACGATACGGTGCCGACGAAGAGCGACTCATCCGCGAGCAATTCGCGGCGGGGGGAATCGTGCACTGCCCGCGCGACGGCGCAGTGATGACGCGGCGCGGGATCGGCGGCGGATCGTTCGGCCTTGGCTATGCGCGCCAGCGGGAATGGTTGATTTGCCCCAGCTGCCGACGGAGCGCGATCTTCGACGTGAAGCGGGGCACGCGGACCTGAGCGGGAAGGTCGACGCGTTCGCCCGCCTGCCGTGGCAAGGGTAGGTCGACGCGGTAGATTCAACCACCAATGCAACAGGTCTTGCAGGACACGACGAACCTCGGCGACCGGCTCCAGGTTGCCATCCAGCAGGTGTTCGGGCAAACGCTGCCCGCGCTGCTCGGCGCGCTCGTCATCCTGTTCGCGGGCTACCTGCTCGCCAAGGTGCTCGAGAAGCTGACCGAGCGCGGCCTACGAAAGATTCGCTTCAATCATCTGCTCGAGCGCGGCGGCGTGATCCAGGCCGTGGAGCGGTCGGGGACGCACGTCAATCCGATCCGCGTGCTCTCCAACCTGGTGTTCTGGTTGGTGATGTTCACCGTGATCCTGCTGGCGGCGAACGCGCTGGGCCTCGACTCGCTGGCGAACGTGGTGTCGACGCTGGTGAGCTACATCCCGAGCGTGATCGCGGCGATCGTGATCATCCTCGTCGGCATCGTGCTCGGCGGGTTCGTGGGTGGATTGATCGCGGCGTCGGCTGGCGGAGTGCACGGCGGCCGTGCGTTGGCGCGCCTCGGTCGCGGCGGCGTGATGCTGCTCGCCGTGTTCATGGCGCTGCAGGAGCTGGGGATCGCGACGGACATCGTGACCACGGCGTTCGCGATCCTGTTCGGCGCGGTGGCGCTCGCGCTGTCGCTCTCGTTCGGCTTGGGGAACCGCGAGCTCGCCGCAGAAATCACGCGCGAGTGGTACGAGCGCTATCGTCGCGAGCGCGCCGAGGCGTTGGCGCGCGAAGAGCAGGAAGAAGCGCTCGCCGAAGCCGAGCTCGACGCGGAGGAAACGCATCTGCGCCGAGCGGCTCGGCCGACGCCTCCGTTCGGGCCGCCGAAGACGCCCGAGTGACGACCTGATCCGGCACACATAAGTCTTTGGCGTAAAATGTGTTAGCGGGCGGCTCGAGCGTTGCGTTTCGCCCTGTTTTCGGGTACATTTCTAGGTCCCCGAGCACCACTCCCCCGAGGCGCATTTCGTCGGATTTTCTCACGTGTGATCGTCACGCGTGACCGCGTCTCGGTGATCGCCGATCGCCACCCGCCATGACCGCTCCGAACAACCGCGAACGCATTCTCCCGCGCCTCATCGACGACGAGATCAAAGAGTCGTTCATCAACTACTCGATGAGCGTCATCGTGTCGCGGGCGCTGCCCGACGTGCGCGACGGATTGAAGCCGGTGCACCGGCGCGTGCTGTACTCGATGTACGAGAATGGTTTGGTGCCAGGGCGTCCGTACAAGAAAGCGGCAACGGTCGTCGGCGACGTGCTCGGCAAGTATCACCCGCACGGCGACTCGTCGGTCTACGACGCGCTCGTGCGCATGGTGCAGGATTTCTCGCTGCGCTATCCGTTGATCGACGGCCAGGGGAACTTCGGCTCGGTCGACGGCGATCCGCCGGCGGCGTACCGCTACACCGAAGCCCGGCTGATGCCGATCGCGATCGAGATGGTCGCGGACATCGACAAGAACACCGTCAACTTCGCGCCGAACTTCGACGATCACGATCAGGAGCCGACGGTGCTGCCGGCCGGCGTGCCGAATCTCGTCGTCAACGGCTCGTCGGGCATCGCGGTCGGCATGGCGACGAACATACCGCCGCACAATCTGCGCGAAGTGGTGAGCGCGATCGTCCATCTGATCGACAATCCGGACGCGACGTCTGCCGAGATTCGCAAGTTCGTGAAGGGCCCGGACTTTCCGACGGCGGGCTACATCTACGGCCGCGCCGGGATCAAGGACTATCAGGAGACGGGCCGCGGCCGGATCGTGATGCGGGCGCGGGCCGTGATCGAGGAGAAGGAGTCGTCGAGCAAGTCGCAGATCGTGATCACCGAGTTCCCGTATCAGGTGAACCCGGCGAAGCTCGAGCAGGACATCGCGTCGCTCGTCCACGACAAGAAGCTCGACGGCATCTCGGATCTGCGGAACGAGTCGGACCGCGACGGTGTGCGGCTCGTCGTGGAGCTCAAGCGCGACGCCATTCCGCGCGTCGTGCTCAATCAGCTCTACAAGCACACGTCGATGCAGTCGACGTTCGGCGTGATCATGCTCGCCCTGGTGCCCGACGCGCAGACGGGCAGCCTCGTGCCGAAGGTGATGCCGCTCAAGGAGATGCTCGAGCATTACATCAAGCATCGCCACGAGGTCATCGTCCGCCGCACGCAGTTCGATCTCGACAAGGCGCTCGAGCGCGAGCACATCCTCGAGGGGCTCAAGATCGCCGTCGACAACATCGACGAGGTGATCAAGGTCATTCGCAAGGCGGAGGACGTTCCCGTCGCCAACGCGCAGCTCCAGCGGCGGTTCAAGCTCACCGAGCGCCAGGCCGAGGCGATCCTCGCCATGCGCCTCGCCAAGCTCACCGGTCTCGAGATCGAGAAGCTCGAGGAAGAGCTCAAGGAAGTGCGCGGCATCATCAAGGAGCTCAAGGCGTTGCTCGCGTCGAAAGAGGCGCGTATGAAAGTGCTCAAGGACGAGCTGACCGAGATCGCGAAGAAGTACGGCGACGAGCGCCGCACCGAGATCACGAGCGACGAGGGCGAGTTCACGATCGAGGACCTCATCGCCGAAGAGGAGATGGTCGTCACCATCTCGCACTCGGGCTACATCAAGCGGACGAGCGTCTCGACCTACAAGAAGCAGCGCCGCGGCGGGCGCGGCAACAACGGCGCCACGCTCAAAGACGAGGATTTCGTCGAGCACCTGTTCATCGCGTCGACCCACGACTACGTGCTCGTCTTCACCGACGACGGCCGATGCTTCTGGCTCAAGGTGCACGAGATCCCGCAAGCCGGGCGCGCCGCCAAGGGCAAGCCGATCGTCAACATGATCAACGTGTCGCCCGACACCAAGGTCTCGGCGATCGTCACCGTACGCGAGTTCCCCGAGAACCTGTTCCTCATCTTCGCTACGAAGAAAGGCACCGTCAAGAAAACGTCGCTCGCGCAGTATTCGAACGTGCGCGCCGCCGGTATCAAAGCGATCAAGATCGAGTCCGACGACGAGCTGATCGACGTGCAGGTGACGACGGGCACGAACGACATCGTGCTCGCCACGCGCCACGGCCTATCGATTCGCTTCCACGAGCAGGACGTGCGCGAGATGGGCCGCGACACGACCGGCGTGAAAGGCATCGAGCTCGGTCCGCGCGACGAGCTGATCGGCATGGTCGTGCTCAAGCGCGAGGCCAACCTGCTCGTCGTCACCGAGAAGGGAATGGGCAAGTGCTCGCCGATCGATGACTACCGCGTCCAAAAGCGCGGCGGAAAGGGCATCATCACCGTCCACCGCACCGACAAGACCGGCGACGCGGTCTCGATCAAGGAAGTGCTCCCCGACGATGAGTTGATGCTCATAACGAAACAGGGAATCGCCATCCGCATGCCGGTGAAGGGCATTCGCGTGGCCGGCCGCAACACGCAGGGCGTCAAGCTGGTCAATCTCGACGACGCCGATCTGGTGATGGACGTCGCCCGCGTCGTTCCGGACGACGAGACCGAGCCGGGCGACGACTCCGGCGAGGCGGTGACGATCGGTCCGGAAGGGGAAGACGAGGAATAGCGCGGCGGCACACTGCGGGGCGGCGGACCGACCTACAAGGAATTGGTACTACGAATTGAGCGAAGAGGGCCGAAGTTGACGGAGTGACGATTCGTCGGCCCGATGGACTTCTTGAAGAGCGGCTGAGCTACTCGGTCATCGGAGCATTCTTCGCGGTCCATAGACAGCTCGGCTTCGACTTCTTGGAGAGCGTCTATGGCCGCGCGCTCGAAGCCGAGCTACGTGAACGCCGCCACCGAGTCAGCCGCGAATTCGCTGCCGCCGTCCACTATTCCGGCCTCGAAATCGCGCACCAGCGGCTCGACATGGTCGTCGATGAAAAGCTCGTCGTCGAAATCAAGGCGACCGACCGTTTGCACCCCGACGGTTGCCGGCAGCTATTCAACTATCTTCGCGCCACAAGCCTGGAAGTCGGATTGCTGCTGCATTTTGGTCGATCTGCGGACTCTTATCGGGTGATCTGCCAGAACCACCTCAAACCGCGTTCGTCTCGTTCGCGGTCTCCGTCCGATTCGTAGGCAGGCTCCTTGTGGCCACCCGGCCGTAATGGCCCCGACTGGCCGAGTCCTTGGCCCCCAAACTGCGGCTTGAGACGAATCGTTTCAGACTCAGCGCTTTCCGGGGTCGGTGGCAAATGGTAGCTTAGTGACTCACGTCACATGAGCCGCCCCGCCTGATCGGGTATTCCCTTGAGTGATATTCAGTTAGTCACACTTGGCGACCTCGAGGGGGCCGCGCGCGTGCTCGCGCCGGTCGCCGTCCGCACGCCGCTGCTACCGGCTGACGCCGTCTCCGCGCAGGTTGGCGGCCCGGTCTGGATCAAACCCGAGATGCTCCAGCGCGGCGGCGCGTTCAAGTTTCGCGGCGCCTACAACTATCTCTCGCACCTCGATCCCGCCGAGCGCGCGCGCGGTGTCATCGCGCCGTCGTCGGGCAATCACGCGCAGGCCGTCGCGCTTGCGGCGAAGTTGTTCGGCGTCCCGGCCACTGTCGTCATGCCGACGACCGTCACGGCCGCCAAGCGCGGCGGCGCCGAGCGGCTTGGCGCGCGCGTCGTCCTGGCCGGCAAGACGACGGCCGACCGAATGGCGAAGGCCGAAGAGCTCGTCCAGGAAGAAGGGGTCGTGCTCGTTCCGCCGTACGATCATCCGGTGATCATTGCGGGGCAGGGCACCGTTGGCCTCGAGATCGCCGCCGACATGCCGAACGTCGACACGGTCCTCGTGCCCGTCGGCGGCGGTGGATTCAGCGCCGGTGTGGCCACGGCGATCAAGCTCCGCCTCCCCAACGCGCGCATCATCGGCGTCGAACCGGCGGGTGCGCCGAAGCTCAGCCGTGCACGCGCCGCTGGAAAACCGGTCAAGCTCGAGCAGAGCGGCGGCATCGCCGACGGCCTGCTCGCCGTCGAGATCGGACACGTGACCTTCGCGCATCACCAGCGCTATCTCGACGACGTGGTGCTGGTCGAGGACGCGGCGCTCCGCGGCGCCATGCGTCTCCTCCTCGACCGCATGAAGCTCGTCGTCGAGCCGAGCGGCGCAATCACGATCGCGGCCATGCTCTCGGGAGCATTCACGCCGCGCGGCCCGACGGTCGCCGTACTGAGCGGCGGCAACATCGAGTGGGATGGACTCCGTGAGCTCCTTGGCGGTTGACGCAGCTCGCGTCGTCATCACCGAGGACGATCCGGTCATCGCAGGCACGCTCTCCTGGCTGCTGCGCGAGCACGGCTATTCGGTTACCGCGGTCGGCGATTGCGACGCCCTCTTCGCAGCGATCACGCGCATCGTTCCCGATCTCATCCTGATCGACTGCGATTCGATCGCGGACTCGACGACGCTCTTTCGTCGGCTGCGCAACGATGCGCGATGGAACGAGGTGCGCGTGATCGTGACCGCGCCGGCGTCGAGCGACGACGGCGCCAGCGCCGAGCTCCCGTGGGGTGCCGACGACGCCGTGAGCAAGCCGTTCCGGGTGAGCGAGCTGCTCGTCCGCGTACGCACGCAGCTCCGCGCCAGCGAGCAGCTGCGGCAGACGCGCGCATCGCTCCGTCAGGCGACCGAGGAGCTCGAGCGCGTGCGAGGCGACGCCGTGAGCAGCCGGCGGCTGGTCGACATCCTGCACGACGTGACGAGCGAGCTGTCGGCGAGCGGCATCTACCGCGTGCTCGTCAAGCGCGTGGCGCAGGCACTCGGCATCTCGCACTGCTCGGTCGTGCTCGCGCGGCCGGAGGACGGCATCGGCGTCGTCGTGTCGTCGTTCGAGGACGCGACGGTACACGACTTCGAGATTCGCCTCGAGCGCTATCCGGAGATGCGCGCCGCGATCGAGACTGGACGGTCGGTGCTGGTCGAGGACGTGCGGCGCCACGAGCTGTTCGCGCCGCTGCGTGAGCAGTGGGCGCGCGACGGTACGGCGATCGACATCCAGTCCGTGGCGACGATTCCATTCTCGATCGATCGGCTGCGCGCCGGCGTGCTATTTCTGCGCACCGATTTCGGGAGCCGCCGGCTGACGTCCGACGACGTGGCGTTCGGCGATCTCGTGATCCGCGCCGCGGTGGCGGCGATTCGCCGCGCTCAGGCGCTCGACACGACGCGGGCCGACAACCGCCGTCTCGAGGCGCTGGCGACGACCGATCCGCTGACGCGCGTGCTCAACCGGCGCGCCCTCCTCGACCGGCTGGCCACGGAGCTCGACCGCTCTCGCCGCTACAGCTCGGCACTCACGCTGCTGCTGATCGACGTCGACCACTTCAAGCAGATCAACGACACCACGGGCCACCAGGCAGGCGACCAAGTGCTGCGCCAGCTCGCCTCGCTGCTCGAAGCCGACGTGCGCAAGGTGGACATCGTCGCTCGCTACGGCGGGGAGGAGTTCGTCGTCATTCTGCCCGAAACGTCGAACGAGGGAGGCGTCGCATTCGCGGAACGGCTCTGTGAGCGCATCGCGGCGCAGCCGTTCGAGGTTGGCGGGGGGCGCGAAGTGCATTTGACGGTGAGCATCGGCATCGCCACTTTTCCATCTCAGAACGTCGACACGACCGAGGAGCTGTTCGCTCGCGCCGATGAGGCGCTGTACCGGGCCAAGTCCGGTGGGCGGAACCAAGTGCGCGCGTAATGACCCGTTGCCCGACCTGCGGATCCACCTATTCCGACGACGCGAAGTTCTGCACGCGCGACGGAACGCAGCTCGTGGCGGCGGACAGGGCGGCGGCGAGCTCCGCGCCG
Organism: Gemmatimonadaceae bacterium; assembly: GCA_035572355.1. Taxonomy (GTDB): domain Bacteria; phylum Gemmatimonadota; class Gemmatimonadetes; order Gemmatimonadales; family Gemmatimonadaceae; genus JAQBQB01. The sequence goes on along the minus strand of DATNAT010000099.1, from coordinate 7,979 downwards.
AGCCTGGTCGGAGCGACACTCGACGGCCGGTTCCGCATCGAGCAGAAGGTCGGCGAGGGCGGGATGTCGTTCGTATACCTCGCCACCGACGAGGCCGGCGGCGGCGGCCGCTACGCGGTGAAGGTCCTTTCCGCGTCGCTCTCGCACGACGCCAACGCGATGGCTCGTCTGCGGCGAGAGGCGAGCTTCGGCATGCGGCTCGAGCATCCGAATGTCTGCCACATCATCCACCTGGGCGAAACCGACGACGGGCTCGTCTACGTGGTGATGCCGTTCGTCGATGGCGAGGTGCTTGCCGACCGCACGAATCGCCTCGGCCATCTACCCCTCGCCGAAGTGGTCGGCCTGGTGCGCGACATTGCCGCGGGCTTGAGCGCCGCGCATGCGCTCGAGATCGTGCACCGCGATCTCAAGCCCGAGAACGTGATCGTTCGCACGCTTCCCACCGGCCAGCTGCAAGCGGTCGTGATGGACTTTGGCCTGGCCAAGGAGCGCGCCGCCGGCGTGGAGCTGCAGAAGCTCACGGCGACAGGGATCATCCTCGGCACGCCCGAGTTCATGAGCCCAGAGCAGTTGCGGGGAAGGCCGCTCGACGCCCGCAGCGACGTGTACGCACTCGGGCTCGTGACCTACGAGATGCTCACTGGCGCGCTGCCGTTCGAGGGCCGAACGCAGCAAGAGATGATGATCGCGCGGCTGCGTGACGAACCCATACCGCTGCGAAAGGTGCGGCCTCAGCTCACGCTGCCTGAAGGTGTGGAACGCGTGCTGCAACGTGCGCTCCAGCGAAATCCCGACGATCGTTTCGCCAGTGCCGTGGAGTTCGCCGACGCCTTCGCCGCAGCGGCGAACGGCAACGGATCGTCGCCGGCAGACGGACTGCTCGGCAAGTTGTTCGGCCGCTGATGACGAGCGATCGCCGAACCACCCGCTCGCACCGCGTCGTCACGCTTCTCGGATTCACCGCGGCGATGTTTGGCGCGAGGCCGGCCCTTGGCGCGCAGGATCCGCGTCCCTACCGCCCCGGCTTCGACGTCAGCGACTATGCGCTGGCGATCGATCTGCCGGACACCGGCGCCACGATTCACGGCGTGGCGACGCTCACGGTGAGCAAGACGCTGGCAAGCGTCGACACGCTGCGGCTCGATCTGCTCGACCTCAAGGTGAACACCGTCACGGTGGACGGACGTCTGGCGCGGTTCACGCAGACCGATTCGAGCGTCGTGATTCCTCTCGCTCGCAAAGGCGGCCGGGCACCGGTCTACACGGTCGCCGTCGACTACGGCGGCGCGGTCGTGGATGGGCTGATCGCGCGCGTCGACAGCGCCGGGCGGTGGACCTACTTCGGCGATAATTGGCCGAATCGTGCGCGGCACTGGATTCCGAGCATCGATCATCCGAGCGACAAAGCCACCGTCACTTGGCGCATCACCGCGCCGATGAATCGCACGGTCGTCGCCAACGGCAAGCTTGTCTCGTCGCGCGGCGTGCTGAGCAGCGACGGTACGGAGCGAATGGAATGGGTCTGGCGCGAGTCGCGGCGCATTCCGGTCTACTTGATGGTGATCGGCGCCGGGCCGCTCGTCGAGCTCGATCTCGGCGACACCGACTGCGGGCTCGCCGAGCTGCAGCGATGCGTGCCGCAGTCGGTCTACACGGCGCCCGAGCAGCGCGACTTCGTCCCCGGCCCATTCGCCCGCGCCGGAGAGATCGTGCAGTTCTTCTCCAATCTCATCGGTCCATTTCCCTACGAGAAGTTGGCGCACGTGCAGTCGTCGACGCGCTTTGGCGGCATGGAGAACGCGAGCGAGATCTTCTACCCGGACGCCGCCTTTCGCCGCCACACGCTCCGCGACGACGTGATCGCGCACGAGACGGCGCACCAGTGGTTCGGCGACGCCGTGACCGAGCGCGATTGGCCGCACCTCTGGCTGTCGGAAGGGTTCGCGACCTATTTCGCGGCGTTGTGGGAGCGCGCGGCCCGCGGCGACAGCGCGTTTCGCGCGCGGCTGGCCTCGATGCGCGACGCGGTGATCGCCGATTCTTCATCGGTGCCGCTGCGGCCGGTCATCGACACCGCGCAGAAGAACCTGCTCGCCCTGCTCGACCGCAACAGCTACGAGAAGGGCGGCTTCGTGCTCCACATGCTCAAGCTACAGATCGGCGAGCGGGCCTTCTTCGACGGCATCCGCCAGTACTACGCGCACCACCGCCACGCCACGGCGACGACCGACGATCTGCGCGCCGAGATGGAGCGCGCCTCGAAGCAACAGCTCGCATGGTTCTTCGATCAATGGCTCACGCGCCCGGGCTTTCCCGAGGTGACCGCGACCTGGTCGTACGATTCGACGGCGCACGAAGTGAGCGTCGCGCTGTCGCAGTCGAATCGGTTCGGCACCTTCCAGTTCCCGCTCACCGTGGCCGTAGTCGATTCGTCGGGAGCAGAACACCGCGCGTCGACGCGATTCTCGCTCGAGTATTCGTCGCCGCAGCTGCGCATCCCGTCACCGACGGTGCCAGCTCGAATCGTGCTCGATCCGAACGTCGATCTGCTGGCGTCGTTCAAGGTCGTGCCGCCGCAATGAGAGCCGTCTCATTCCGATCGCTCGCGATCGTTCCGCTTGCGGTTTTCGCCGCCGCGCGCGCAGCACCGGCGCAGTCGATCCGCCTTGCCGACTCGCTGCTTGAGCGCGGTGCGCTCGACCGTGCGGAGTCGCTCTACTACGCCGCGGTGCGCGCACGGCCGCACGATGCGGTCGCGCGCTGGGCGCTGGGACGGTATCTCGCCGAGCGCGGAGCGCCGCGCGTCGCGGCGACGCTGATGGAAGAGGCGTTGCAGTTCGGCGGCGACTCGCACATGATCGGCCCGGACCTCGCCGCGCTCTACGAGCGTCTCGACGAATACCGCGAGCTGCTCGCACTCGGCGGCGCGCCGCTGTCCGCGGGCGAGCGGAATCGCGCCAGCTGGCTGCTCGAGCATCCGACTCGTGTGATCGCACCCGACACACTGCTCGTCGCGCAATACCGCGAAGCGCCGGCGCCGAGCGGCTACCTTGGCACATTGACGATCCGAGTCAACGGGCGGCCACTCGACGCGGCGATTGCGCCGCGCGCTTCCGGTCTCGTGATCGCCGACACGAATGCGATCGTGCAGCGGCTGCATCGCTTTCCCACGCCGGCGGGAAGCGCAGCGCGCGGCAATCCATCGCTTGCCGCCGTCGCCGACTCGATTGGCATCGGCCGACTGTCCCTCACCAACGTGCCCGTCTCCGTCGCGCCGATCGACGGCGGATATCAGGCGGCGATTGGCGTGGATCTGCTTGATCGGTTTGCGCCGACGTTCGATGCGCGTGCGTCGCGCGTAGAATTGCGGCCGGCCGGCTCGATCGCGCCGGGCAGCGCACCTGTCGGTGCGACGAGCCTGCCGACGCTGCTCACCGCCGATGAGCTTCGCGTCCGTCAGGCGGCCGGATGGCTGGCTGCATCGTCGCCGCAGATCGTCGGATTGCTCGCCGGACGCCGTTGGACGCTCGATGCCCGGCGCGGCCTGCTCATCGTCGAACCGTAGCGCGCGGCACTCGGCACTGGCGTCAGCGCCCTCGTTCGCCCAGCTCGACCATCAAGCACCGGTCCTGCACGACGTCGATCCCGGCGCGCGCGAGTCGTTCGGCCGATGCATCATCGCGAATGCCGAGTTGCAACCAAACCGACTTCGGCCGCTTGGCGATGATGTCGTCGACGTGCGCGGCGACGTCGCGGCTCCGGCGAAACACGTTCACCATGTCGACGTCGCCCGGCACGGCCGACACGGACCGGTACACCGGTTCGCCGAGGATCGTCGTCGCGTCCGGGTAGTAGACGGGAACCGGAACAATCTCGAAACCGCGCTTCTGCGCGTACTCGGCCACGAAGTGCGCGGGCCGATCCGCTTCGACCTTGATGCCGAGAACGGCGATGCGATGCGTTTCGTCGAGGACACGCGTGATGCCGTCATCGTCGTCGACGATGTGGCGTCGCCATTCGGCGTCGTGTGCGGAGGTGCTCATGCGGTGACGCAGTGCGAGGATCGTGCGCGCGAGCGACATGGCGGTGACGTCGCACGCCACGCCGTGATAACTTTCGAGCCGAAATACACTACGATCACACGGAGAATCAACGGAATGCGGATGCTCGTGTTGGGTGCTGGGTTGCAGGGCTCGGCGTGCGCCTATGATCTGTTGCAAAACCCCGAGGTGCGCGAGGTGCGGTTGGCCGACATTCATGTCGCCCACCTTCCAGAATTCCTCGCGCCGTACTCGGGGCCGCGGCTCATTCCGACGAATCTCGACGTCCGCGACCGCGCCGCGGTGCTCGGCGCGATGCGCGCGTCGGACGCGGTGATGAGCGCCATTCCGTACTACTTCAACTACGAGCTCGCCAAGCTCGCCGTCGAGGCGGGAGTGCATTTCTGCGACCTCGGCGGCAACACCGAGATCGTGTTCAAGCAGAAGGAGCTCGACGGCGAGGCGAAGACGAAGAAGATCACCGTCGTGCCGGACTGTGGATTGGCGCCGGGAATGGTGAACATTCTCGCCGAGCTCGGCATCGAGGCGATGGACGCGGTCGAGTCGGTCAAGATCTTCGTCGGCGGCCTGCCGCAGCACCCCGAGCCTCCGCTCAACTACATGCTCGTCTATTCACTCGAGGGCGCGCTCGACTACTACACGACGCTGTCGTGGGTGCTGCGCGACCGGAAGCGCACGCAAGTCAAGGCACTCTCCGAGATCGAGCCCGTCGAGTTCGACGCGCCGCTTGGCGAGCTCGAGGCGTTTCACACGGCGGGCGGATTGTCGACCATGGCGTTCCGGTACGAGGGCAAGGTGCCGGTGATGGAATACAAGACCCTGCGCTATCCGGGGCATGCTGCGTTGATGGCGGACATTCGCGCGCTCGGCCTGCTCGACCTCGAGCCGGTCGACGTGAAGGGCTCCAAGGTCGTGCCGCGCGACGCGTTCATCGCCACCGTCGGTCCCAAGCTCACCAAGCCGCAGGGGCGCGACCTGGTCGCGCTGCGCGTCGTGGTGCGCGGAACCAAGGGAGGCAAGCCCGCCTCGAAAACCTTCGAGCTCGTCGACCGCTACGACGAGAAGCACCATGTCAGCGCGATGATGCGGACGACGGGCTACTCGCTGTCGATCACCGGGCAGATGCAGGTGCGGGGCGAGATCCAGCCGCCGGGGGTCCACACGCCGGACGAGTGCGTCCCCGGCCGGGCCTACATCGACGCGCTGCGCCAGCGCGGAATAGATATTAAAGAGAAATAATACCAGTCCGCGAATGGCCGCCGGGTGCTATTCGCGGACGAACTCCGCCATCGTCGCGCCGATCTGGTCCATCGCCGCCTTGGCGCTTCCCCCTTCGTGCCCGTTGTAGATGAGCGAGAAGGCGAGCACCTCGCCGTTGCGCGCCGTCACGTAGCCGCCCAGCGCGGCCACCGTGTTCGTCGTCCCGGTCTTGGCGTGCAGGTTGCCCCGCGACGGCGCCCCCTTGCCGTGGCGCTTGAGCGTGCCCGATTCGCCTTCCACGGGCAGCGCGGCGTCGAACACCGGACCCCACGGCGCCTGGTGCACGTAGCCGAGCAACCGCACCATCGCGCGCGGCGTCACCTGATCGAGGGTCGACAGCCCGCTGCCGTCGGACACGTTCACGACGTCCGGCCGCGTTCCCACTTTCTTCGTCAGGAACTCGCGGAGGTTCGCGAGCCCGCTCTCGGCCGACCCGATCGGGCCCGACGCATGTGCAGCGGCGCGAAACAACATCTCCGCATACACGTTGATGCTCTCGCGGTCCATCTCGCCGATGACCTGCGCCAGGGGTGGGGACGCGACGGCCGCGACCTCGGCGGCGCTGGCCGGCGTCACGCCCACCCGAGTCTGGCCGTCGACCGTCACGCCGGCTTTCTGGAGCGCCGCGCGCAGCGCGCCGGCGGCGAACGCCGGCGGATTATCGATGACCAGCGAATAGCGGAGCGGGCCCGAGCGCGCGCCGATCGTGCCGCGCACGGTGATGCCGCCGTCGGGACGCCGTACGGCGCTGATGTGGCCGCCCGTCCCGCCGACGAGACGAACGCTTCCGTCGACCGGCACGGTCGTCGACGCGGGATCGAGCGTCACTGATGCGGTCTTGCCGTTCGGCTGCACCACGACCCAGACCAGCCCCTCGTTGAGCGACAGCGCCGACACGCGTGCCGCGTAGGCGGCGCCAAGGTAGCTCGTCTTCCATCCGTCGGGCACGAGCTTGTCGTCGAATGCGCTCGCGTCGCCGATGATGTCGCCGCGAACGTGCTTGATGCCCGCGGCGGCGATCTGATGCGCCAGCGCGTCCATCGGTTCTTGATCGTGCCAGAAGCGAGAGCTGAGCGAGGGATCGCCGACGCCGCGCAGATAAAGGTTGCCGGCAAGCGAACCATCGGCGCCGATCTGCCCATCGCGCAGCACCGGCGTGCGGAAGGTGTAGTCCGGCCCGAAGCGGTCGAGCGCGACGGCGGACGTGAACATCTTCATGGTCGACGCAGGCTGCATCATCGCATCGGCGTTCTGCGAGAACAGCGTGTCGCCCCGCGTGAGCGAGACGATGATTGCACCCCACTCGCCGCTCCGAGTGTGGCTGGCCAACGCGGAGCTCACGGCCGTGGCGAGCGCCGGCACGCCGACCGGCTTGCTCCAAGCGGTGGACGAGCGGCGGCTGGCGCTTGCGCGGCGACTCGTTCTCGCCGATGCGCGCTTCTTCGTGCTCGCGCGCGGGCGGCTGGGCAACGCATCGGAGCCCGAGGCAGAGTCGGCCGTGACGCGATAGGCGAGCGTCGTGTCGCCCGGCGCGACCTGTGCGGCGGCGGCGGCGGGCGATGCGAGCGATCCTATGGCGACGGCGGCGATAGCGAGCAGGCGGCCCTGTGCGAGGGCCGCGCGGAATTCACGTCGAATCATGCAGCGGAAACGGGCAACATTGGTACCGGAAGGTCAAACCTTGAAGAAGATCTGCTTCTTGTAGAGCACGTACAGAATGCCGAACCAGAGTACGACGAAGCTGATCGCGAAGGCGAGCGACGCGTTCACCGGCTCGAGCCAGGAGTGAAAGCCCCACTCGTAGATCGCCGTCTCGAGCGCCGTCGACTTGCCATGATACGGCACGGTGAAGATCGAATAGATGCACCGTTCCATCACCCCCGATCCCACGAACGCGACCATCGGGTTCATGCCGTAGATGACGAGCGGCTTGGTCCACCGTTTGATGCCCTGTACGTCGACGATCCACATGATCGTGGCGATCGCGACGCAGGCCATGCCGGCGGTGAAGACGACGTACGAGCTCGTCCAGATACTTTTGTTGATCGGGAACGACCAATTCCACATGAGGCCGGCGACCATGCCCAGCGCCCCCACGGCAAACAGGCTCGTCAGCCGATCCAGCAGCGGCCGCTTGGTGCCGAGCCACTGGCCGGCGAGGTTGCCGAGCATCGTGGTGGCGATCGCCGGAATGGTCGAGAAGAGGCCCTCCGGATCCCAGGTGACGCTGTTCACCCAGGTGTGATTGCCGAGCCCGAAGCGCGACCAGTCGAGGAGAAAGCGGTCCCACCAGGCGGCCATCGTCCGCGAGGCGTCGCCGAGCACGAGCTGACCCATCGCGCCGGAGTCGGGCACCGGCAGCAGCGTCATGGCGAACCAGTAGCCGTAGAGCAGGACGACGATCGTGATGACCTGGCGCTTGAGCGATTTGCCCTGCGCGAGCAGTGCGCCGCAGATGTAGGCCAGACCGATGCGCTGCAGCACGCCCATGATCCGCCAGTGGAGCAGGCGATCGACGACGCGCTGCACGATCGTGGGATGGGCGATGCCGGCGACGCTTCCCCAGGTGAAGAAGGGGAAGCCGTTCATGAGAAAGCCGAATAGAAAGATCAGCAGTCCGCGCCGAATGATCTGCCGCCGAATCGCCGCGTCGTC
>DATNAT010000098.1:0-12033 GCA_035572355.1 Gemmatimonadaceae bacterium | reverse complement strand
TTCGGCGCCGGCGAGAACGTGCGTAGCGCATCGTCGTGCTTGTCGCCGACGGCAAGAACGTTCAAGGTGCGGCTTCCGGCCGTGCCCCAGTTGATCGAGATGAGCAGATCCTTTCCCGAATCGAAGTCGCACGTCCCCGCGTTCGCTTGCCACTTGCACGATGGATTCGGCGCCGGCGCGCCGCCGCCCGTCCACGCGACCTGATAGTGCACCGCGCCGCTGTACGGATAGCAGGTCGGCATCCGCATCTTGTACGTCGCCGGCTTGTTGGCGATTGCGTCACCGACCGGCGTCACGAGCACGTCGAGCGCCGTCGATCCACCGGGCGCGAGGTCGCGGAACCACAGGTGCTTGTTCGCCGTGAACGAGTGCTGATACTTGTCGCCCACGACCTTTCCGGCGATCAGCGCCTCCGCGCGCAGATCGACGCCCCAGTCGAGATCAGCGACCAGCGCATGGTTCTCGCTGCTGCTCGACACGCCACTCGTCGACTGCGCCGCCGCGCCGGCCACGCATCCAGCGGCCTGGCCGAGCAGGTACGGCTGCGGTCCGGCACGCGCGCTCAACGCGTCGACGTCGAAGTCGAGCTGCACCGCGGTGAAGATGTCCGGGCGCACCGACAGCGTGCCTTTGATCGACGCGCTCTCCGTCGCCGTGGTCGGATCGGGGAGCCCGTGCGAGCTGCCGCTGCATCCATGTCCGCTGCACGCAAACCCGAACTCGGCCTTGTGCGGATTGTTCACCTCGAACTTGCCGGCAACCGTTCCCTCCGCCGAAACCGCGACGTTCCCCTCGATGTACGCGCTCACGTCCATCTCGGCCACCGGCACGCCGGCGATGACGATTGGAATCACTTCGATCGGAATGCGCGGCCCGCCGGTGGGGGGAATCGTGAATGTCTTATTGAACTTTCCGCTCGCCGAGGCGCTGACTTTGAGATCTTCCCCGATCATGATGCTGCCGTCGGCCCCGAGCTGCTTCGGACGCACGACGAACGGCAGGCACGGGATGTAGAACAGGTCGAGCCGCGCCTGGAAGTCGCTCTGCATCGGAAAGCTCAAACCCAGCGATCCCTGTACCTGCGTCGACGTGGCGCCATCGCTCGTCGATCTCGACAAATCGATCGTCATTCCGGGCGAAGTCGTGAACTTGACCGGCACGTCGGGTAGGGGAAGCGTGTTATCGGCGAAGCACGACTCGACGGTGTTCCATTGTTTGGACAGCTCGTTGCTGGCGTGATTCCATGAATCCGTCGCCTGGTCGATGAGCTTTTGAGCCTGATCTGCCGCGTGCTCCGCCGATTCCTCGGCGCAGTGCATTGAGAACGAGTGGCAGCCGCTGTGCGTGTTCGCATCCTGGGCGATGGGTTGGATGTCGTCGGGCACCGGATGCGTCGCCAGCCATTGCTTGGCCAGATCGAGGTTGAGAATGTAGTGATCCGGCTCGCCCGGTTGGAGCTTGCGTACGTGCATCTCGAGCAGTCGCCGTGCGCCGTCGGGAATACCCGGCGCCTGTTCGATGCCGTCGAGCCCGCGGAGATGGACGATGTTGCTCGTCAAGCTCTTGCCTGCGAAGGTAGTCTTGACGGTTCGCGAGTCGAACCGCGGGAGCCTTATGGCGGCCGCGCTTACCCCGGGCCGAGCTGCCGGCTGGGGTGGTCCGTATCCTACCGCGGGAAGCGCGAGTGAGATCACCTCGACTTTGACTCGCGGAGCAGGCCCGGCACCGCCCACCGGCGTCGCGCCGCTCTTCGCGCCCTGCGGAGTAACTGGTTGTGCAGGCGCCGGTGCGCCAGGCTTCGCAGCAGTTGCTGCAGCGGCAGCGGCTGCACTCGCCGTCGTAGTCGACGGCGCGCCGGGTCGGGGCACAATGGCGGGCGTCGGGCCGCTCGACACCGTGCAGCAGGCCGACCGGCCGTCGAGCGACACCTGATGCGTCGTGAAGTTCGCATACACCGCCTGACCGACCTTGACACCGGCGAGCGTTTGTTTGTTCGCAATCTTGAATTGGAAGGTGCTCGCGTTGCTGGTCACCTTTCCGGTGACGACGCCCGCCGCCACATCGATCGCCGTGATCGAGCAGCAGGGCAGCGACTGCGCGCTGAGCGCGCCAACGGGAAGCAGGAGGAGCGGAATGAGCAGCTTCATGGAGACCTCGGTCTCGGGGGGCGGTTGGCAGGGTGACTACTGCACGAACGTCGGCTTCTGTAGCGCCGTGTCGGTCGCGGCGCGAAGCGTCGCCAGCACGGATTTGATCTGCGCGAGTGCAGCCACGGCCGACGCCTTGTCGCCCGACGATCGGAACGCCTGCACCGCCGATTTGAGACTCGACGTCGCATCGGGAAGCGCGCTCGCGGTCCGCAGGCCCTGCGTGAGCAGATTCAGGTTCCGATAGCGACTCGTGAAGTCGGGGACGATCGTGCCGACGGCGGTCAAGAGCGTGCCGAGCGTGGCGAGCCGTTTGGTGCAGCACTTCGTCATGAGCGGCGACGCACCATCGGGCGTCGCTGGCCGGGCGGCCGCGGGCGGTGCAGCGTTCGCCCCGGCACCCGGGTCGACGAAGGCGGCGAAGCCCGAGTCGATCGCGGCGAGCTGACCTTGGAGCTGCACCACATCCGTCGCGAGCGCGGTCGGCAGCCCCGGCATTGCCGGCGCGCCAATGCTCGATGCGGCGACGGCGGTTGCCGCGGGGACGACGCGATACCGATAGACCATCCCGTGATCGCCAACGGCGTATGCGCGGTCGCGACGCGGCAGCGAGAATGCGTTCACCGAAGCGGGGAAGCGAATGTCGCGCGAGCTCCAGCGCTGACCGCCGTCTGTGGTGTACGTCAGCTTGTGATATCTGAGCGTCCAACCCACGTCGTGATCGGCGAACTGAATCGGCGCCTTGCTCTCACACGTGGCGCCTGGCAAGCCTGTCCAGCTCGCGCCAGCGTCCGTTGTCCCGAACAACTGCCCGGCCGCGGTGCAGACGTAGCCCGTCTGTTCGTCGTTGAAAAAGATGTGACCCTCACGGCCCTCGGCGTCCGGAACGGCGAGGGCCACGGTCCACGACTCACCGGCGTCGGCCGTCTTGAGGATGTAGAGTCCGTGCGCGGGCGAATTGCCCAGGGCGTACCCGACGGTCGCGGAAGGGAAGGCGAACGCGGCGGCCTCGCATTGAACGTTCCGAGGCAAGCCTTGCACTTCGATCTTGAGCGCGCACTCGAACACCTTGGTCCACGTCCGGCCACCATCAGTCGTTCGCCGAATCTCTCTGCCGGTCGCCGCGACGCCAGTCGTCGCAGACAGAAACCGATAGTCCTGCAAGGACTGAGGAACCGTGCCGCTGGCTTGCCAGTGCGCGCCATCGGTCGTGCGCAATAGCGTGTGATCGCCGATGCCCGTTTTCTGAACTGCAAACCCGGTCATCTGATCGACGAAGCGGAGTTCTCTGAACCCCGGCTGACTGCCCTCCGGGTCGCCCAGGGCAACGTCCCAGTGCGCTCCGCCATCAACGGTGTGCAATAGGACGCCGTGCTGCATCGTGCCGCCGCCGATCCATCCTTCGTCGGCGGTCGTGAAATAGACGCTGTTGAGCTCCACATCCTGGTCGTAGTTGACTGGCTCCCAAACCCCCTTCCATTGGGCCTGTGAACCCTGCGCGGCGGGGCTGGGACGCGGGCGCTGTGCGCGTGCGACCTGAGCTCCGACGGCGGCGCAAACCACGACCGCGAGAGCGACCGACGACTTGCGACTATGATCCATTCGAACCCCCTTGATCCTTGTTGCTCCCCGCGCCCGGCGGTATGCTTGGCGCTGCTGGCCGATCGAAGGGCGCGACCTTTCCGCGCTCGAGCGGCCACGCGTCCTTCCTCTGCGTCTTATGTCGCCGTCGGCGGGAGACCGTTACAGCACCGGCGCAACGCCCAACGCTCCGGCGGAGCAGGCCCCGGCGGGGATCGACCTCGCGGAGAGCGTGCTCGTCGCGCGGTTCTGGGAGCGAATTCGCCTGTTCGCGACGCGCCGGTTGCGCGATGTGGCATCGGCCGAAGACGTGGCGCAGGAGACGATTCGCCGGGTGATCGAGGCGCTGCGCGCCGGCCGCGTTCAGGATCTCGACGCGTTGCCGGGATTCGTTTTCCAAACGGCGCGGCACATCTGTCTGCAGCGCATGCGTTCATCGGGTCGGGAGAACCGCGCCATGGAGCGAATGGCCGCGGACTCGAGCGAAGCCAGCGAGGCGCCCGACGTGTTGACCGCGCTCGTTTCGGCCGAGCGGTGCGCGGCCGTGCGCGCGGCGCTCGCGTCCCTTGATCCGCCCGACCGCGAGCTGCTGGAGCTTCTGTACTACGAGGCCGTCGATTCGGCGGACGTTGCTGCGCGCCTCGGCATCAGTGCGGGCGCGCTCCGCGTGCGCAAGCATCGAGCGGTGCGTCGGCTCTCCGAGCTGCTCGGAGAGAGCGTTCCATGAAACGGCGCGCGCTCTCCGGGAACCTTTTCATACGAGCACTGCCTCTCCCATGACGTGCGAGGAGATTCTGGATCAATCGATCGAGGCGCGGTACGTCGCCGAGACGCTGAGCGAGGAAGAAGCCGAAGCGTTCGAGGCGCACTATTTCGCCTGCGAGACCTGCTGGGCATCGGTGCAGCGCGCCCTCGAAGTGCGCGCCGCGTCGGGTACGCCTGTTGTTGCAATCGCTCCGATCAGGGAGACGGCAACGAAGTTGCCGCGACGCGTCGCGTCGCCCGGCAGGTGGGCGATGCTCGCCGCGGCCGCCGTCGTCGTCGCGGCGGGAAGTTGGTTGCTCACTCGCGGCGGCGGACCGCCGGGTTCGGACGCGACGACCGCAATGCGCGGCGCGACCGACACCCTCGCGGTCGTCGTGACTATGAATGGCGGAACGGCATACGTGTCGTGGAGCCGCGCACGCGGTGCAAGCACCTACCGCGCCCGCGTGCTCAATGCCACCGGCGACCTCCTGCTGGCGCGCGAAGTGACCGATAGCACGGTCAGCATCGCGATCGATTCGATCGTTCCGCGACCGAGCGGCGCGCTCTTCGTGCAGGTCGACGCGCTCGATCAGCTGCACGCCGTTCTCGCCCGAGCGCCGCTCACCCGGCTTGCGCCGTTCGCGCCTGCGAAATCACCATGACATTCCACCGCGCCCGGCAGATTGGCAGCGCGTGCACGGTCGTTGCCGCGGCGATGCTCGGTTCCTGCAGCGGAGTCGGCTCGCGTTCGACGAGTGACGCGACGGCGCTCGGTCGAGCGTTCGCCGGCGCAGACAGTCTTCGGGACAACGGCGACTTCGCGAAGGCGATCGCGCGCTATCGCGAGCTTCGCGATTCGCTCGCCCTGCGCGGCGACAGCGCGGCGCGCTGGCAAGCGCAAAATGGGCTGGCCGATGCATTCCTCCGCGCGAGCCGTTTGGACAGCGCGGCCGTCGCGTTCACGGGCGCCCTCGCGCTTGCCGGTTCGGACGCGCACCGCCGAGGACAGACCGTTGCGCGGATCGCGCTGCTCGATTCGCGGCGCGGCCGACTCGACTCGGCGCTCGCCGAAGCCAACCTGGCGCGCCGCGATGCCGCCAGCGTCCACGACACGCTGGTCGACGCCGGCGCGCTCCACGTTATTGGAGAGGTCGAATCCGTCTCCGGGCACTACCGCGCGGCGATCGCTGCCAACGAACAACAGCTCGCGCTCCGTCGTGCGCAGCACGCGCGGCCGCGCGACATCGCCAACGTGCTCAGCCAGCTTGGCATCGACCTGCGCCACATCGGTCGTCAGAGCGACGCGGTGAACGACTATCAGCAGGCGCTCGCCATCTATCGGCGCGAGCGGAACGCGGAGGGAATCGCCCGCGTCTCCTACAACCTCGCCATCACGCGCGAGTCGATGGGCGACTTCGACACCGCGCTCCAACTCATGACTGCGGCGCTGCACGGGGTGGACTCGACCGGGAACGTGCGCGGCCAAGCAACTGTGCTCGACGGCATAGCCGACGTCTATCTGCAAACGGGGAACGCCGCGGCCGCGAGGCCGTACGTCGAGCGAGCCCTCGCCGCGACGAGCGCGGCGCGGCTCTGGTATCCGAACTCGTCCGAGCTTCTGAATCTCGGTCACGCTTCACTAGCGGAGGGTCGGGCCGACTCGGCTACGCGCGTGTACCAGCGCGCGTTGCGGCTTGCCGACTCGCTCGGCTTCGGGCGTCAACGCGCTAGCGCACGTGTCGGCTTGGCGCGCGCCGCTCTGGCCAAGGGAGATGCTCCAACCGCGCTGCGCTGGGCGGAGCGCGCCGTAGCCGTCGCCGATTCGCTGGGCGATCCCGAAGCACAATACGATGCGCTGACCGCGCGAGCCGCGGCCCTCGAGCGCGCGCGGTCTTCCGGTGCCGCCGACGCGTACCTCGAGGTGATCAAACTTCTCGAATCGTGGCGCGGTCGGCTCGCGCTCGGCGACTTGCGAATGGGCGTCACCTCGCCGCGACTCGAGCCATATGAAGGCGCGATCCGTGTGCTGCTCGCGCGAGGCCGCGCCGGCGACGCGTTCGGTGTGGCTGAACGAGCGCGCGCCAGGCTGCTCCTCGAGCTGATGGCGAATCGAGGCGCGCGCGCCGCGTCGCCCACGGCGCGAGACAGCCTGCGCGATGCGCTGCGCGAGCGGTACGACGCCCGAAGCGACGCCGGAACGCCGAAAGCCGAGCACGAGCTCGACGCAGCGATCGCCCTTCTCGCCGACTCGCTTGCGCGAATCGACTCAACGATCGCGCGCGTCAACCCCGCCGCCGCCTTGCGCTATCCCGTCGCAGCATCCGTCGCCGCACTTCGACCGGCGATCGTGCGCGGCGGCCGGTCGCTCGTCGCATTCTTCTGGGGCGACAGCGCCGTCTACGGCTGGTGGATCTCGCGCAATTCGATTCACGCCGCGCGCCTCGGTTCGGCGGATTCGCTCGGCGTGCTCGTCGACTTTTTGTATGGATCGATCGAGCGGCCGGAGACCGGCGACGCCTGGCAGTCCGCGGCACGGCGCGCCTACGCTCGCCTCGTCGAGCCTCTGGCGCCGGACAGTGCAGGCGAGTTGTTCGCGATTACCGACGGGCCGCTTTCGCGCATCCCGCTCGAGGTCCTGCTTCCCGCCGACAATGCGCCGCCGCTCGGGGCCACTCGTCGAATCACCTACGGTCCCTCGGCTTCGGTCCTGGTCGAGCTGGCGCACCAACCGTCAGCGGCGAGCTGGCGGCGCGGCGTGCTGGCGATCGGCGATCCGACAGTGACGGAGCACGCGGACGACGGAGTCGAACAGGCGGGAGCCAACCGCGCGGCACCGCTCGCCCCACTTCCATTCGCGGCGCAGGAAGCCCGCGCCGTCGGCGAAATCTTCCGCGACGCGGGCACCGATGTCCTCGTCGGTCCCGACGCAACACGCCAACGCTGGCTCGCGCTCCAACCGGCGCGCTATCGCGTGCTGCACTTCGCGGCACACGCGCGTGTCGACGATCGGCACCCGGAGCGCACGGCGCTCCTGCTCAGCGACGGCGAGCTCGATCTGGCCGCGATCCGCGCGACCGAGATCGACGCGCAGGTCGTGACCCTCTCGGCTTGCGAGACGGCGCTCGGCGAACGCGTGCGCGGCGAGGGGATCATCGGATTGCCGCACGCCTTTCTCGCTGCCGGCGCGCGCTCGACCGTCGTTTCTCTTTGGCGGGTGTCGGATCAAGGGACTGAGCGATTCATGGAGGATTTCTACCGCGAGCTGCGCGCGGGTCGATCGCCCGCGGCAGCGCTGAGCGATGCGCGCCGGAAACGAATCGGTGCATCGGGCGCCGGCGCGCATCCGTCGACATGGGCCGCGTTCGTGCTCGTCGGCGCGAGCGAGTAGCAGACCGATCGCCGCGAGAGCTTGACTCGACACCCCTGCGCCTGCGATGATGATCGCAGCGCGCCATGGGGCGCCTCCTGTCCGCGGCAAGGGAGATCACTCCCACCCAAGTAGGTTCGCGGCACCGCTTCGAACCTTCTTCCTGCCTGAGCTCAGCGGACGTCAGGCGTTATGGAGGAAGGTTTCCATGAGTAGGAAACTCACGCCCCAGAGCACCCTCGAGAACCTCAAGAGGGAGGCGAAGCGCTGGTTGAAGGCGCTTCGCGCGAAGGACCCGGCGGCCACGGCTCGACTCGAGCGCGCCCTTCCACATCCGCCGGCCGCCCCCACACTCCGCGATGTGCAGCATGCACTGGCGCGCGAGCACGAGCTCCTGGGATGGACCGAGCTCGCCGCGCAAGTCGCGGCCATCGAGCGCTCACACGGTGCGTTGAGTGCGGCGCTGGTCACGTCGCTGCTCGCCGCCGCCAACCGGGGTGACGCCCCGCAGGTCGCGGCGCTGCTCGGTGCACACCCCGAGCTGGTCAACGTGCGCGCCGAGCTCGCGGGACACACGGGCAAGCGCACCGCGCTGCACTTCGCCATGAACTCGCTCGACGAGGCAGCGGTCGACGTCCTCCTCGCGCGCGGCGCCGATCCGAACATCCGCGACGACGGCGACAACGCGTACCCGATCCACTTCGCCGCAGAGCGCGGGCAGCTCGGAATCGTACGCAAGCTGATCGAGCACGGCGCCGATCCGATCGGCGAGGGCACGATGCACGAGCTCTCCGTGATCGGCTGGGCGGCCTGCTTGCCCGATCCGCCGAACTACGACGTCGTCGAGTACCTGCTCGCGCACGGCGCCCGACACACCGTCGTATCCGCGGTCGCAGTTGGCGCGACCGACGCCATTCGCGCCGCCGCCGTCGAACGGCCCGGCGACTTGAATCGGCCGATGGATCGGACGAACCATCGGCGCACCCCGCTGCATCACGCCATCGCCAAACGCCAGCTCGGTTCACTCGAAACTCTCCTTGCGCTCGGCGCCGACGCCGAATCGCGCGATGCGGCGGGACTCACCCCGCTCGACCAGGCCGCGCTCAATCGAGAGACGGCGATGGTGCACGCTCTCCTCGCGGGCGGCGCGCGCGTCGAGCTGCCCGCGGCCGTCGCGCTCGGTCGCACCGAAGACATTGAGCGCTTGCTTGGCGAAGACCCCGGCGCGCTGCGTCCCGGCGGCCGTTGGGCAACGCTCATCGTACGCGCCGCGGAGCGGTCGCCGGCGACCGTAATTGAAGCGCTCATCGCCGCGGGCGCGTCGGCGAATGTCGAGGATGATCCGGTGACGGCGGTGGATGGCGTGTCGGGATACACGCCGCTCCACGCCGCGGCCTTCCACGGAAACGAGGAGGCCGTTCGTGCGCTCCTCTCAAATGGTGCGAACGTGCGCGCGCGGGAGAATCGCTATTGCGGCTCGCCCGCGAGCTGGGCTGCCTACGCGGGTCATACTGCGGTACGCGACCTGATTCTGCAGGGCGACATCGACATGGTCGACGCGATCATGTTCGATCGCGTGGATCGGATGCGCGCGATCTTCGATCGCACTTCTGGTTCGATCAATCAGAACATCAAGCAAATCGTCAGCGGCGAGATGCGGGAAGGCAAATGGAAGCCGTGGTGGACCCCGCTCGCCGTCGCGATCGATCTCGACAAGCCGGCGGCGGTGCGCGAGCTCCTCGAGCTCGGTGCCGATCCCACCGAACGAGGTCGCGACGAGAAGTCGCTCCTCGACCTCGCGACAGAGATGCATCGCGACGAGATCGCGGCGATCCTTCGCGAGTTCGGAGACCGCTTCGAGGCGCGCCCCCTCGCGCCGCGAAGCCGCGAGGCGCTCGTCGCCCGCTTCCTCACGAACGCCTGCCCCGACCATCACATTCGCGGCGGCTGGTCGCACGCCGTGGCGCGCGATACAGCGTTGCGTCTCCTCGAGCGCCACCCCGACATCGCGCGCGAGAATCTCTACACCGCGGTCGTCTGCGGCGAGCTCGAGATGGTCAACCGGATGCTCGCCGAACGCCCTGAGCTCGCGCGCCAGAAGGGAGGGCCGAAGGGCTCGGGGCCGCCCGCCGGCTCGAGGTTCATCGTCGACCCGACGGAGGCGGTGCACCCGACCTGGGATCCGCTCCTCTACCTCTGCTTCACGCGACTCGACATCCCCGCGGTGAACGAGAACGCTGTGGCTATCGCGCGCTCGTTGCTCGACCACGGCGCCGGTCCCAACTCGTATTTCATGGCCGGCGGCAGCCGCTACTCGCCGCTCACCGGCGTGGCGGGCGAAGGCGAGGAGGACCGTCCGCCGCATCCACGGCGCAATGAGCTGGCCGAGCTTCTGCTCGACCGCGGCGCGATGCCGTACGACGTCCAAGTGTTCTATAACATTCACTTTCACGGACGCATTCTCTGGTATTTGGAGATGCTGTATGAGCGTTGGCAGAAGACCCGTCCAAACGGCGAATTCGCCGACCCGCGCTGGCCGATGATCGACATGGGAGGCTACGGCCAGGGCGCTCGCTACCTCCTCCAGGTGGCGATCGATCACGACGATGCGGTGCTCGCCGAGTGGTTGCTCGATCGCGGCGCGGACCCCAACGCCGCACCGCCGCGCCGATCGCGACAAAAGGGTCTGTACGCACGCGCCGTCGAGGCAAATCGTCTCGCCGTCGCCGAGGTGCTTGCGCGCCACGGCGCCGACACGACTGGCGTCATGGTGCCCGACGAAGCGCGATTCGTCGTCGCCGCCCTCGCCGGCGATCGCGCGGCATGCGCGCGAATGGTAGGCGAGCATCCCGAGCTCCTGCGTTCGACCGCCGCCCTCTTCGAGGCGGCACGACGGGACCGCGCCGACGTCGTCGAGCTCCTTCTCGACCTCGGCACGCCGATCGACCTCGAGAACGGCGAGAAAGAGCGCGCCCTGCACATCGCGGCGTATCAGAACGCCGTGCGCGTCGCCGAGCTGCTCATCGCGCGCGGTGCGGAGATCGATCCGGTGGAGACCAGCTGGGGCAATACCCCGATCGACGGCGCGATCTACGCCCAGCACCCGGCGATGATCGAGCTCCTCGGCCGCTACAGCAGCGACGTCTGGTGCCTCGTGTTCGTCGGGCAGATTGATCGTCTGCGCGATGTGCTGCGCGAACATCCGGACGCGGCGCGCGCGAGTTGGCGCGGATGGACGCTCCTCATGCGGCTGCCCGGCGATGAGGGACGGGCGACCGAGGTCGCGACGTTACTCATCGAGCACGGTGCGCACGCGGCCGCCAAGAACGAGCAAGGGGAGACGGCGGCGGATCTGGCGGCGAAACGCGGAATGGATTCAGTGGCCGCACTGCTGCGGAACGCGGAGGTGCCCGCAACCTGATACGCGCCCGCATCGTCAGACCGGCGCCAGTTGGCGCGCCGTCCAACGCTCGGCGAACGATCTCGCGGCGTTTGCCGCCGCCGCGTCCGATTGGCCGGCCGCCCACGCTGCATGCTCGATCAGGCGAGTCGCGGCCGTCACCCGGGCGAGCGCAAAGGCGAGCCGACGGGCGCCGGCCTGCCGGCTCGCTTCGTCGCGCTCCGCCGCGACGTATCGCTCGATCCGCTCTGCCGCCTCTCGCGCGCGGCGCACCGCCAACCACGACGCGTCCACGTCCTTCGAGTCTAACCGCCCGCGAACATCGGCCAACCACGCGTCGAACGCGGGTGTCCGCTCGATCGCGCGCAGCACATCGAGACTGAGCACGTTCGTCGTGCCTTCCCAGATCGGCAGCACCTGCGCGTCGCGCAACAGCCGCGGCAGACCGGTGTCCTCGATGTAGCCGGCACCCCCGAACGCCTCGAGCGCCTCGCTGGCGACGACGACCGCCTGCTTCGCGGTGTACAGCTTCGCCACCGGTGTGAGCAGTCGAAGGAGCGCCAGTTCCGTGTCCGTGGCTACGCCACATTCCTCTCGCCCCATGAGCTCCACGGCGTGAAACGCGAGGAGGAACGACGCGCGAGTCCTCATCTCGAGCTCGGCGAGCGTTTCGGCGTGCAGCGGCTGCTCGATGAGCGGCTTGCCGAACGCGATGCGGCGAGTGGCGTAGTCCCGGGCCAACGCGACGGCGCGCCGCATACCCGATACGGCGGCCACCGCGTTGGCGACGC
>DATNAT010000097.1:0-2716 GCA_035572355.1 Gemmatimonadaceae bacterium | reverse complement strand
TCTTGGAGGTGGCCGCGAGGTCGACCACGAGCAGTCGGTCCATCGCCACAAGACTAATCGGTCGACACGCTCACGACGTCGCCGTTCGCGCGCAACCGGTCGACCAGCACGTCGAACTGCTTCGTCGCGCCAATCAACTCGAGCTCGAAGGTCCGATCGGTGTCGTGCTCGAACGTCCGGCGCGAGAACACATGCACGCCAAGCTCGTCGAACGCCGACGCGAGACCCTCGAACGACACGCCTGGCTTGACGCGGAGCGTGGCGTGCACGCGGCGGCGCTTGGCGAGGAGCTTCCGTTCGAACGGCCGCAGACCGACGAGGATCAACATGATCAGCGCCGTCGACCCCAATGCGTCGACGTACGCGCCGGCGCCGACCGCGGCGCCGACCGCCGCCACCACCCAGATCGTCGCCGCCGTCGTCAAGCCGACGACCGCCCCTTCGCCGTGCAGAATGGCGCCGGCGCCAAGGAAGCCGATGCCGGATACGATCTGCGCCGCGATGCGCGTCGTGTCGCCGTACGGATGGCCGTCGGGCGAGAAACCGATCTGCGCGATATCGATCGAGAGTTGGGTGAACAGCGCCGCCCCAACGCAGATCAGAATGTTCGTACGCAGCCCCGCGGGCTTGCCGGCGAGCTCGCGCTCGAGTCCGATCGCGCCGCCGAGCAGGGTCGCCAGCAGCAGCTTGGCGAGCACACTCAGCCGCAACGCCTCGGCGAGCGCGCTCATCGATTGGACAATCTCGGTCGGTCCCGCGGCGGCGATGACGATGTCTCGTTCCTCTTTCCCTTCCCGTTCTGGCCGCCAGCGCCGCGCGCCGCCGGAACGAGCGGTGCCGTCAACGCATGTCGAGATCGCGCAGGTCGCCGGGCGCGGTGTCCGGCGACGAATCGCCGTAGCTGATGCTCCGCGCCTGTTCCTCGAGCTGCGCGATCGAGGCCTCGTCGGGTTCGGTTGGTGTGGCGAAGTTCCGGAAGACCGTACCGCCGCACTTCTCGCACGTCACGGTGGCCGGCACAGAATTGTCGAAGAATTTCTCGTTGCCGCAGGTCAAACAGACCAACGTCACGAGTCCGCGGGGACCATCATCGTTTGCCATGCTCTGCTCGCGCTGAAGATGCGAGCCGAGCCTTGCAAGAGCCATGCGGCGCGACGACGCGTTCGTGCCGCGGCGGGCTCGACGAGAAATCTGAGATGAACGTGATGCGGCCGCCAGCGCCCCGCGCGACGCGCTCGCGCGTGCCTCAGGGCAGCTCGCGCACCGCCGCCCGAATTTCAGGCGTCTGAATCAGCTCGAAGCCCACCTGGAGCGCGATCAAGCCGAGCGGCACCAGGGCGATGCCGATCCGGCGGCGAATTGCCGGTCCGAACGAGCGGCGATACGCGAACCACGCCACCACGATTACCGCGCACTCGACCACGCAATCCCAGACGGGATGGCCATACAGCCCCAGTCCGACGGTTGGCCCGCCCGGCCAGGTCGGCTTGCTGCCGGTGATGAAATCGGCCGCCCAGTGAGACAGGTAGAGCAGCCACAGGGCGAACGCGTCGCCCCGCTCGCGCGTCACCGCGAAGTACCCGAGCGCGACGATGCTCGCTCCCGCCCCGACCGAGAGCAGTGAGTGCGAGTACTCCGGATTGGAGTGTCCGAGCGCCTCCATCAGCCACTGAATCCAATCCGGTGCGAACGCGACCGGCACGAGGAGCCAGAGCGGGAGCCGCGGGCGCGCGCCTTTGGCGAGCGTCGCGAGTGCGGCGTGTCCAGCGTACACTCAGCGTTTCCGTCGCGACGCCGCGTCGAGCAGCGTCAGCCAGATCCACGGGGCGAACAGCGCGATGCCGACCGCGACCCAACGGCGCGGCAGTCCGTGCAGCAGCTCGGCGATGGACGGCGGTGCGATCACGCGCCGCCCTCGACCAAGTGCTCGACGGCGAGCTCCGCGGAGATCAGATCGGTCGTGCGGGACGACTGCGCTTCGCGGCGCATTCGTCGCACAGCGTCGCGCTCGCATTGAGCCGTGCGCCGCATCCACCGCACAAGCTGAACACGCGCACGCCGGCCGCCGTCACCTCGCGATGAATCGGCGCCACGTAGCTCGCGAAGTCGATCAATCGCGGCATCGACACACGGCGTACCGCGTGACGAACTTCGCGACGCTGAGCCACCCAGCTCCTGATTCGGGCGATGAATTGGCGAATGGACTGCATCGAGGACAGGGAACGAGCCGCGCTCGAGCGAAATCCTCGCCGGCAGCGCGCGACGGCAAGACCGGCGGCGAGACGGAGGCGTCAAAATGCACGGCTCATGCCGCGTGGCGACCGGAATGAAGCGCACGTCAGACGGGATCGAAGCCCATGCGGTTGCGCACCGCCGACATCGTCTCCTGCGCCAGCGCACGGCAGTGCGCGGCACCCGCCGACAGTGCGTCGTCGACCATCGCGGGCGCGGCCGCAAGCTCAGCGGCCCGTTGCCTGATCGGACCGAGCTCCCGTTCCATCGACTCCGCGAGAACTTTCTTGCAATCGATGCACCCCCAGCCCGCCGTGCGGCACTGCACGGCGACGTGCTCCACCGTGGCCGGAGGGCTGAACGCCTTGTGAAGGTGATAGATGTTACAAACTTCGGGTGTGCCCGGATCGGTTCTCTTGATCCGCTTGGGATCGGTCGCCGCCGTGCGCAGCTTGGCCCACATCGACTCCGGCGGCTCGAGCAT
>DATNAT010000096.1:0-13219 GCA_035572355.1 Gemmatimonadaceae bacterium | reverse complement strand
CCGACAACACCACGCCCGCCGAGCAGCGCTCGGGGGCGACTGTCGGCTATCAGGGCAACGGCGCGGTTCGCGCCGGCGCGCTCCTCATCAAACGGGTGACGCCGGATCAGCTCCAGCCGTACATGCGCTTCTATCTGCAGACGGCGGGACTCACGCCGCCTCCGGGCGATGCGACGTCGGCGTTCGAGGCTGCCTTTCCGATCCCGAGCGCAATTCTGACTGCCGTCGGCAAGCAGATCGACGTCGTGCTCGGCGGCATCTGAATCCGGCTGAAACCGGGCGCCCGCCGGCGCGGTAGTCGTCTCCAGCCGGGCCGCCGTACGGACGCCGCCGGCGGTCGATAGAATTCAATCATGGCCGATTCGTCGTCACGCCCTGCGTCTTCGTCGTCTTCCTCGTCGTCTGGACCACCGGCGCCGAAGCTCGACCGGGCCGCGCTCGAGCGCGTGCTCGCGCGCGCCGCCGAGCTGCAGACCGCGACGTCGAACGATCCAACCGAAGAGTTCAGCGAGGCGCAGCTGATCGACCTCGGCCGCGAGGTCGGGCTGTCGCCGCAGCATCTGCGGCAGGCAATGGCCGAAGAGCAGACGCGCTCGATCCTGCCGCAGGACGAACGCGGATTCGCGGCGAGCCTGTTTGGACCGAGCCGCGTTGGCGCGGCGCGCACGATCGCCGGCAAGCCAACCGATGTGCTCGCGTCGATCGACGCCTGGATGCAGCGACAGGAGCTGCTGATCGTGAAGCGGCACCACGCGGACCGCATTGTCTGGGAGCCGCGGCGGGATTTTCTCGTCGGCATCAAGCGGGCGTTCAAGGTTGGCGGCCGCGACTACGCGCTCTCACATGCGTTCGAAGTGTCGGCGACGGCGATCGCGGTGGACGATGCACGCGTGCACGTGGCGCTCGACGCCGATCTCCGCACGCAGCGCACGACGGCGGTCCGCCAGACGGTTGGCTCGACGCTGGGCGGAGCGGCGGCGGCCGCGGCACTGTTCGCGATCACGGTCCCGGCGCTGCTCGCCGCGGCACCGATCGTCATCGCTCCGGCTATCGGCATCGCGGCCGTGCGCGGCTTTCAACGGCGTATCGCGACGCGGGCGCAGCTGTCCCTCGAGCAGCTGCTCGACCGCTTGGAGCGCGGGGAGCTGGGTCGGCGCGGCGCAGACTCGCTGCTCGGCGCGATCGTCGCCGCGGCGACCGCCGTTCCTCCGCGCCGCTTCTAGCGCGCGCCGCTCGCCGAGGTTCGACTAGAAGCTCAACTCGATCGGCCGTGCTCGCGTGCGCTCGACGAGCGCCCGCAACGCTCGATTGCTCGCGGCGCCAAGCGTGCTGAGGAGCATCAGCGATTTCACTTCGCGGCGCGAGATCTTGACCGTGTGCCGGCGTGCCAGCGCGTCCGGCGTGCGCGTGAGATCGCGAAGCGTGGCGTAGGCAAAGAGCAGGGGCAGCGCGCAGGACCGGCGAATCGCCACGGCGCGGCGCGGAATGGTGAGCAGATACGCCGTCGCGTGCTCGAGGTCGTCCCAGGCAAGGCGAACCAGAGCGTCGAGCGCCGCGCGATTCTGCGCGTCACGATCTACCTCGAGAATGCTCGCCTGCGCTGAGCCGTGCGCGCGAAGCAGCTGCTCCGGGATGTAGATCGAGTTGTCGCGCCCCGCATCGCCGGCAACGTCCTTGAGGATGTTGACCGTTTGGAGCGCCTGAGCGAAGGCGCGCGCGTTGGCGCGCAGCGATTCGTAGCGCGCCGCGCTGATTCCCGGCACGTAGGCGCGCCAGAGGTCGGTGAGCAAGTATCCCACCGTGCCTGCGACGTAGTAGCAGTACTCCTTGTATTCCTCGACCGTCTGGATGCGAATGCCCGCCGGGTACGCGAGGACGAACTTACGCATGCCGCGGATCATCTCGAGTACCCAGCGTCTTACGATTGCCTGCGCGGCGGCGGGAAGCGTTCGGAAGTCGGCGAACACCAGATCGCAGTGGCCGGCCAGCCGCACGTGCGCCTCGTCGCCGGCGACGCCGGCGAGCCGTTCCGCGAGCGCCGCGGCCGCCGCGGGCTCGTCGAAGCAGGCGGCGAGCGCGTCCAAAAATTCCGCCTTTTCCTGCGCGGGGAGCACCGGCTCGTCTTCGATCGTATCGGCCACGCGGCAGAGCAGATACGCGTCGCGCACCGCACCGCCGAGACTGCCGGGCAGCATGCGGATGCTGAGCGCGAACGTGCGGGAGACGGATGGCAGAATCTCGTCGCAGAATTCGCGCGCGCGCTTGGCGTCGTCGGTCGGCTCCATCATGGTAGTTACACTATAAGCGTGAGCTTGGACAGATGAGCACGACGAGCGGGCTCGCCGCACCCGCGGACTTTCGCGGAACGTTTCGCGTCGACGACGAGGCGCGCGCCGTGTATTCCGAGGCGGCGGGCATCGGCCGGATCCTGCCGCGTGCGGCGGCGGTGCCGGTCGACGTGGACGATCTGTCGCTGCTCGCCCGCTGGGCAACGGAAACGCGCACACCGCTCCTGCCGCGCGGGTCGGGGAGCAGCATGCCCGGCGGAGCGATCGGCGACGGCGTGATCGTCGACCTGAGTCGCTGGCGGACGATGGGCGACGTCGACTCGCAGGCGGGCACGATTCGAGTCGGTCCGGGCGTGCTTCGAGCGGAAGTGGAAAGCGTGGCGCGCGCAAAAGGCTTGCGATTTCCAGTCGACCCGTCGAGCGGCGCGTTCTGCACCATCGGCGGGATCGCCTCGACGAACGCGGCCGGCTCACACTCGATGCGCTTCGGGTCGGCGCGCCGTTGGGTTCGCGCGCTCGACTGCGTGTTCGCCGACGGATCGCGCGCGACGTTTCGCCGCGGGTCTCCCGCGCCGCGAGGGATTCCGGCGGTCGAGCGATTGGTCGCCGCGATGCCGATGCTCGTCAAGCGCGAGCGGATCTCGCCGTCGGTCCATGCCGGCGTGCGCAAGGATTCTTCCGGCTACGATACGGCCGGCTACGCGCAATCGGGCGAGATTGTCGACCTGTTGGTCGGCAGCGAAGGGACGCTCGCCTTTTTCACGGCCGTCGAGCTCGATCTCACCGCGGCGGCCGCCGCGACGAGCAGCGTGCTGGGCGCATTCCAGTCGATCGACGAGGCCGTGGCGGCTGCGGGGATGGCGCGCGAATTCGGCGCGGCCGCCTGCGAGTTGCTCGACCGCACCTTCCTCGACGTTGCCGCGTCGGGCGGCGCCGAGCGGCGTGTCCCCGAGGGAACCGAGTCGGCGCTGCTCGCCGAAGTGGAAGGCGAGAGCGAGGCCGCGGCGTCTGAAACGGCGCGCGCACTGGCGGAGATTTTTCGGCGGGCCGGGGCAACCGCCGTGCGCATCGCCCTCGACGCCGCGGCCGAAACGGAGCTGTGGGAGCTGCGCCACGCGGCGAGCCCGATCCTCGCGCGGCTCGATCCAAATCTTCGTTCGATGCAGTTCATCGAGGACACGGCAGTTCCTCCCGAGCGACTGGCTGACTACGTGCGCGGCGTGCGCCGCATTCTCGAGGCGCACGAGACGCGTGGCGTGATCTTCGGCCACGCTGGTGACGCGCATGTCCACGTGAACCCGCTCGTCGACGTCGGCCGCACTAGGTGGCGCGATCGACTGGCCGCCATCCTCGAGGAGATCACCGCGCTCACTGCGTCGCTCGGCGGGACGCTGACGGGAGAGCATGGCGACGGGCGGCTCCGCACGCCGCTCATGCCGCGCGTCTGGCCGGCGAGCGCACTCGCCAGCTTTGCCGAGGTGAAGCGGGCGTTCGACCCGGCAGGCATTCTCAATCCGGGCGTCAAAGTCGCAACGGTCGGCGAGCAGCCGCTCGGCACGATCAAGTACGACCCCGCGCTCGAGCCGCTGCCGCCGCGCGCCGCGGCGGCGCTCGCGCGCGTCGAGCGCGATCGCGCCTACGCCTCGTTTCGCCTCGACCTGCTCGATGCGGCGCCCTGAGCGGCCCTGCCGCGGCGGGCTGCGCACGTTCAGATTCAATCGCTCGCCATCGCGCTCGTCGACCACGTCGACCACCGCGCTCCGATCAACGTCCCGCTCTCTCGCGCGCCTCATGTCTCATTACTACTCCGAGCCCGTCGTCACTCTGCTCTCGCGTCCGAGCTTCGCCACGCCGGAGCACCTGCCGGTGACCTGGATCGGCGACAGCACGGACGGCGAGCGTTTGGCGGAGTTCGCCGGCCGGCTCTGCTACATGAGCCAGCACAATCCGGCGAAGCGGCAGACGCGGGAGTACCTCGAGAACATCAAGAAGCAAGGGCACGGCAGTGTGCTCGAGCACGCGAACTATTCGCTTCTCCTCGAGGGTGTAAGCCGGTCTCTCACCCACGAGCTGGTGCGCCATCGCGCCGGGTTCGCCTATTCGCAGCTCTCGCAGCGGTACGTCGACGAGTCGGAGGCGAATTTCGTGATCCCGCCGGCGATCGCCGGCGACGAGGCGCTCGAGCGCGCGTGGCGGGAGCAGGTCGAAGCGGCGCAGGCGGCGTACGTCTCGCTGGTGGCCGAGCTGATGACGCGGTACGGCTGGGTGGCCGACAAGGTTCATCGGCGGAAGATGGCGCGCGAGGCGGCGCGGGGCGTGCTCCCCAACGCCACGGAGACGAAAATCGTCGTCACCGCGAATGCGCGCGCCTGGCGGACGATGCTCGAGCTGCGCTCGAGCGAAGGCGCCGAATTGGAGATTCGCCGCGCGGCGGTGATGGTGCTCCGGCTGTTACAGCGGGAGGCGCCGGGGTTCTTCTCCGATTTCGAGATTTATGTGGCCGAGGATCGCCGCGAGGCGGCTCGCATCGGATATCACAAAGTCTGACGGACGCGCCCGAAGCTCGACCGGAAATTTTCTTCCGAGCGCGCGGGTCGAAAATCCGAAGAAAATCATTGCGTCAATTTTTCGTCGTTCGTATTTTGCGCAGCGAGCCAACTGGCACTTCTCTTGCGCCCCCGCGTCGTCGAGACCACCGCACCACGTGCGACGCACCTCTCGAAGCTCGACACCCAGCGGCACTCGCCGCGGACGACCAACTGAGACGGGATGACGCGTATCGGGTTCGCGTTCAACCAGAAGCCTGAGCCGAGTGTGGGGCTAGTGAGTGCGGCGTCGGAGCCGCGCTCAGACGAGGAGCCTCCCAGTATCAGCGACGTCTACGCGGAGTGGGACTCCGCCGAGACGATCGACGCCGTCGCCGCCGCGCTCTCCACCGCGGGCGAGGTGATCCGTCTCGCGGCCGACGAAACCTTTCCCGAGCGCCTTCGCGCCGAACGACCCGACATCGTCTTCAACATCGCCGAAGGTCTTCACGGGGCAAATCGCGAAGCCCACGTGCCGGCGATCTGCGAGTTCTTCGGCCTTCCGTACTCGGGCAGCGATCCGTTCAGCCTCTCCCTCTGCCTCCACAAGGCGCGCACCAAGGAGCTGCTGAGCGTTCACGGAGTGCCGAACGCGCCCTTCGCGCTCGTCGAGTCGGTGCGTGATCTGGACCGGCTCCTCGCCGGCGCCCACCCTCGCCTCGCGCTTCCCTCCGCTGACGCGCCACTCTTCGTCAAACCGGTGCAGGAAGGTTCGTCCAAGGGAATCACCGAGAAGAATCTCGTCCGCTCCGCCGACGAGCTCGACGCGCAAACCCGATCACTCCTCGTGGCGTACGACCAGCCGGTGATCGTCGAGCGCTTTCTTCCCGGCGCCGAGTTCACCTGCGGCGTGCTCGGGAACGGCGACGAGGCGCGCGTGCTCCCGATCGTCGCCATGAACTTCGCGTCGCTCCCTGCCGGCGCGCTGCCGATCTACGGGTTCGAGGCGAAGTGGGTCTGGGACACGCCGGACGAACCGCTCGACATCTTCGAGTGCCCGGCTCGCATCGATTCCCGACTCCGCCAGGCGATCGAAACGACGGTCTTGAGCGCCTATCGCGTGCTCGGCTGCCGCGACTGGTCGCGCATCGACGTTCGCCTCGACGCGCAAGGAACGCCGAACATCGTCGAGGTGAATCCGCTCCCCGGCATCCTCCCCAATCCATCCGACAACTCCTGCCTCCCCAAGGCCGCCCGCGCGGCCGGTCTGTCGTACGACGATCTGATTCTCTCCGCACTCCGCGCCGCCGCGACCCGCACTGGTCTGCAGTTGCGATCCACGATCCACGATCCACGATCCACGCGCGTCGCATGAAGATCGCCATCCTGTTCGACGGCGCATCGGCGTACGCGACCAAACCGGATCAGCTGATCCTCGGCACCGTCGAGGCCATCGAACAATCGCTGGTCAGCGAGGGGAACACGGTCGGCTACCTGCCCGTGTATCAGGACGGCAAATGGATCGACAAGCTGCGCCGCGGAAAGTTCGACCTCGCCTTCAACATGTGCGAGGGCATCGACGGTGTGGCCGCGCTCGAGCCGGCGGTGATCTCGGTGCTCGAGCTGTTCAAGATGCCCTTCACCGGCGCGTCGAGCTACACCACGGCGCTCGCCCTGCGCAAGCACGTCGTGAATGGGGTGCTCGACAAAGCCGGCCTCCCGATCCCGCGCTTCGCAGCGATCCGGCGCGGCGATCCGCTGGTGAGCGTCGGGTTCCCGGCGATCGTCAAGCCGGCGGCGGAGGACGCGTCGCTCGGCGTTTCGCAGCAGTCGGTCGTGCGCACGATGCGCCAGCTGGCCGAGCGGGTTGGTGCGATGCTCGAGCTCTGGGACGAGGTTCTGGTGCAGCGCTACGTCGACGGCCGCGAGGTGAACGTCGGCGTTCTTGGCGACGCGGTACTGCCGATCTCCGAGATCGACTTTGGTAAGATGCCCCGAGGCCGCTGGCGCATCGTGACCTACCAGTCGAAATGGGAGCCGGGCAGCGTCGACGATGTTGGCGGCGAGCCGCGCTGTCCGGCGCGGTTGCCGGCGAAGGTGGCGCAGGAGATTCGCCGCGTCGCGCTCGGCGCCTGGAAGCTGGTCGACGGATTCGGCTATGGCCGCGTGGACATGCGCGTCGACGCCGCGGGTCGGCCGTGGATCCTCGAGGTAAACGCCAATCCCGACATCGCGCCCGACGCCGGGCTGGCACGCATGGCGCGCGTCGCTGGAATGGAATATCCCGCGCTCATCCGTGCGATCTGCGAGCTGGCGCTCTCCCGAGCGCGTGCGGTGCCGCCGGCCGACGAATGGCAGCTCGCGCAGCGGCTCTCGGGGGTGATCCCGACGCTTCCGGCCAATGGCGAGCTGGATCTGTTCGCCGAGGCGCAGGCGGATCCCTCGGCGTCCAACACGTCCGAGGCGGCACGCTCATGACCGAATGCAGATGCCCGTGAAACTCGGCGCGCTCCAGCGCGGGCATCGCAATCGGATCCGAGAGATCCTCGACGCCACGTCGGTATTTCGCGACGAGGAAGTGCGCGTGGCGCTCGAGCTGTTCGACGAGACCTTCGCTGCGGGACCGGCCCGCGCGCCGTACGATCCGGGCGACGGCGTGGCGAACTACGAGTTCGTGGGGTCGTTCTCGCGCGAAGGTCAACTCGTCGGCTACGTGTGCTACGGCGCGACGCCGGGCACCGACCGCACCTACGATCTCTATTGGATCGCGATGCATCCGGAATTTCAGGGCTCCGGCGGCGGATCTCAGTTACTCGACGAGGTCGAGCGCCGTCTTCGCCAGCGTGAGGCACGGCTGCTCGTCGTCGAGACGTCGTCGCGCGACGATTACGCGCCCACGCGGCATTTCTACGAGACGCGCGGCTACACCCGCGCCGCGTCGCTCGCGGATTTCTACTCTCCGGGCGACGCCCGGATCATCTACACGAAGCGTCTCACCCGCCCTCTTTCGAGTTCCCTAAGCCCGAACGCGGAGTCGTCGCGCAATGAGTGACTGGCAGAAGATCCTCCACGAGAGCGTCGATACACTCGACAAGCTCGCCGGCCGGTTCGGCGAGGACGTGATCGACGTCGAGGCGCTCCAACCGGCGTTCGACAACTTCCAGATGCGGATGACGCCCAACGTCCTGGGCACGATCAAGGAAGTGGGCGACCCGATGTGGCAGCAGTACGTGCCGACGACCCAGGAGCTCGACATCGTCGACGGCGTCATCGACTCGCTCGACGAGGACGGCGACTCGCCGGTGCCGAACATCACGCATCGGTATCCGGACCGCGTGCTCTTCCTCGTCAGCCCGGTCTGCGCGACCTACTGTCGCTTCTGCACGCGGCGGCGCAAGGTCGGCGATCCGGAGAAGATTCCGCTCAATCAGTACGAGTCGGCCTTCGCCTACATCCGCGAGCATCCGGAAATCCGCGACGTGATCATGTCGGGCGGCGACCCGATGATGCTCTCCGATCGGCGACTCGAGTATCTCTTTCAACGGCTGCGCGAGATCCCGCACGTCGAGATCATCCGCTTGGGCAGCCGCATCACCTCGCACCTGCCGAGCCGGATCACGCCCGAGTTCTGCGAGATGGTAAAGAAGTACCATCCCGTCTACATGAACACACACTTCAACCACCCGTCGGAGCTCACGCCGGAGTCCGTTGCGGCGCTCGGCCGGCTCGCCGACGCCGGCGTTCCGCTCGGCTGCCAGACGGTGCTCCTCCGCGGCGTGAACGACCAGCCGGCGATCATGCTGGAGCTGATGCAGAAGCTGCTCAAGGCGCGTGTGCGGCCGTACTACATCTATATGGCCGACCAGGTCGCCGGCGGCGAGCACTTCCGCACCACGGTCGAAAAGGGATTGGAGATCGTAAAAGCGCTTCGCGGCTGGACGAGCGGGCTCGCCGTTCCTCACTTCGTGATCGACGCGCCCGGGGGCGGCGGCAAGGTTCCGCTGCTGCCGGAATACGTCGAGGAGATAAACGAGGACGAGGTGATCTTCCGGAACTACGAGGGGCGGCGGTTCGTCTACAAGCAGCCGCGCCAGCCGGCGATCGCGGCCTCGAGTTGCGGCGACGCCGTTGCCGCCGAGGCGGAGACGGATGTCGTCTCCATCCAAGCCGCCAAGAAGCCGCGGAAGAAAGTGGTGGCGCGAAAGCGAAAGACGGGAACTTGACCAAACGCAGAACACGAGGCGGGCCGGCGATGAGCCGGCCCGCTCTTATTTTGGCAACCGCAATGAAATGATCCTGCTTGCCGGCTCGGCTTCGCCGAGCATATCGTCCAGCCATGATCCGCCGCCCAACGACTGTCTCCGACGAGCGCCTCGACACGATGGTTCGCGCAATCGTCGAAGGCGTGCGGCCGTCGCGCGTGATCCTCTTTGGCAGCCGCGCGCGCGGGGATGCGCGGGCCGACAGCGACTATGATCTCGTGGTCGAGTTGAATTTCGAGCGCGCCGACTACTGGAACGTTCACGACCGAGTCGTCCGAACGCTCCGCCAGGCGAAGAACGGCGCCTCGGTCGACCTGCTGGTGCGCCAGCCCGGCGAGATCGAGGCCAAGCGCGACGACCCCGGCTACATGGATTGGGATATCGCGCGGGACGGAGTCGTTCTGTACCCGCAGGGTGGCGACAGCGACGCGCTTCGGCCGGCGCCAGGGTTACCCGGAGTCAGGGAACCGCAGTCATACCAGTCGGTGCACGACTGGCTGGCAAGAGCCGAGCAAGATCTGCTGGATATCGAGAACAATCTCGCTGCCGGCGAGAGCGCTGCCTGGGGCGGCGTGTGCTTTCACGCGCAGCAGCTTGCGGAAAAGCATCTGAAGGTGCTGTTCATCTTGCACGATGTGCGTCCGCCGCGAACGCACGACCTGGGCGAGCTCGCAGGCGAGTTGCAGACGGTTGGTTGTGCGTTGCCGGACTTTGCCGCCGAATACGAATTGCTGAAGGATTACGCCGTCGACGTTCGATACCCTGAGCAGGTGCCGATTCCGGATGAAGCCAAGGGTCGCGCCGTCCTCGCCGCGGCGCGCCGAATCGTCGACGAGGTTCGAGGGCGGCTCGATCGTTGAGGGGCTTGGCGAGGCGGTGCGGGGGACGCTATTACGACTCGCCGGTCAAGTCGGTGGACGGATCGGGCCAACCAGGGAAACGGCAGCTTCTCGTGTGTCGCGACCCGCAACGACTCGGAGAAATGCTCAAACAGGCCGCAGTGGATTGATCTGTCGAGCCTCAGTCCAGCGCCCCGCTGAAGTACGCGCCGATGTCGATGCGCAGCGGCGACGTCGCGCCGCCCGGCAACCAATCGATCGAGTCCGCCAGAACCTCCACACGCTCGTCCGCCGGCGTCGATCGTTCGATCGTGCGCGCGTCCAGATCCACGACCCAGTACTCCGGCACCCCCTCTTCGCGATACACGCGGCGCTTCTTCACGCGGTCCGCGCGAGCCGTGGACGGAGAGAGGATCTCGACGGCGAGCAGCAAGCGACCCACGTCCACAAAACGCGAGGCTTTGCGGCCCGCGTCGGCGAATGGGATGACGAACACATCGGGCTGGACCAGACGGCGAGGCGAGAACACTACGTCAGCCGGCGAGATCAGCATCTCGCCGAGGCGATTGATCGCCAAATAATCGTTGAGCAGGCGCCCAAGTGCAAAGACCGCCCGTTGATGATCCAACGACGGCGCCGGCGTCACGAGCAACTCGCCGTCCAACACCTCGTACCGATTCCCGTCGTCCGGCAAGTCGAGCAGGTCCTCGACCGTCCAATCGCGTTTGAGCGTAGGCATGGCCATACACTACCGTCCTCGGCGCCGAGTAGACAGGCGAGCATGGCGGCAACATGTCGTCCGCGGACTCCAGGTCCGGCACCGAAACATTGCCGCCATGTTCAAACGAACGCGTACGAGAAGTTCGCGAGAGCCTCAGTGCGTCGCCGCCAACTCCTCTTCCTTATTCTTCGCCGAATCCTCGACGATCTTCTGCTGCACCTCGTGCGGCGCTTCCTCGTAGCCTTTGAACCGCCGTTTGAAGATTGCGCGGCCCTGCGTCATCGACGACACGGCGTTTGCGTAGCCATGCAGCTCCGCCTGCGGCACGATCGCCCGAATATGTGTGCCGCCGTCGCTCGGTTCCGTGCCGAGGATGTGGCCGCGTCGCGCCGACAGATCGCCCAGCACGTCGCCCATGTAGTCGTCGGGCGTCACGACCTCGATCTCGTCGAGCGGTTCGAGCAGAACGGGCTTGCACTTGGCGGCCACGGCTTTGAAGGCGAGAATCCCCGCCATCTTGAACGACATCTCGTTCGAGTCGACGGTGTGATACGAACCGTCGAACACTTCCGCCTGAAAGTCGACCAGCGGGTAGCCGGCGATGATGCCGCGCACGGCAGCCTCCTGAATGCCTCGGTCGACCGCCGGGATGTACTGACGCGGGATCGAACCTCCGACGATCTCGTCGACGAACTTGTAGCCCGAGCCGCGCGACAGCGGCGCGAATCGCACCCAACAGTCGCCGAACTGGCCACGTCCGCCCGACTGTTTCTTGTGGCGCCCCTGCCCTTCAGCCTTCGCCTTGATCGTCTCGCGATAGGCAATCTTCGGCTTCGACAGCTCGGCCGTCACACCGAACTTGCGCTTGAGCTTCGAGAGCCCAACCTCGAGATGCCGCTCGCCCAAGCCTGACACGATCGTCTCGTGCGTCTCGGCGTTGTAGTGAACCTCGAACGTCGGATCCTCATCGTGCAGCCGGTGGAGGCCGGCCTGGAGCTTTTCCTCGTCGGCCCGGTTCGCGGCGTGCACCGCCATCTGGATCGCGCCTTCGGGGAAATTGATCAGCGGCATGCGCACCGGATGCTGGCGCGTCGACAGCGTGTCGTTCGTGTGAGTGTTCCGCAGCTTGGCGACGCAGCCGATGTCGCCCGCGTGCAGCCGCGGAATCTCGATCCGCTCGCGGCCTTGCGACACGGACAGATGATTCAGCTTCTCGGCGCCGGCGCGCGTGGCGTTATAGAGCTCGTCGCCGCTGGCAATCGTGCCGGAGAAGAGCCGGAAATAGGTCACGTCGCCCACGTGCGGCTCGGACATCGTCTTGAAGACGTGCGCGACGCAGGGCGCGTCGTCCTTGGCGTGAATCTCGACCGTTGCGTCGCCCTCGGCGCCCTTGAACGCGTGCACCTCTTCCATCTCGTAGGCGTTCGGCATCACCTCGACGATCGTCGACAGCACCGCCTGCATGCCGTAGTTGAGCTCACTCGACACGCAGAAGAGCGGAAAGAGGTCCATCCGCTTCATCGCCTCTTTCATTCCGGCGATGGCTTCTTCGCGCGAGATCTCGCCGCCTTCGAGATAGTGCTCGAGGAGCGAGTCGTCGGTCGCCGAGATGGACTCGATCAGCTCATTGTAGTACTTGGCGAAGTTCGGCTGCGCTTCGTCGGGAATCTCAGTCTCCTCGTACTCGCCGGTCTTGACGCCGCGCTTGTACTGGTGCGCCTTCTTGGTGAACAGGTTGACGACGCCGTGGAAGTCCGCGGCTTCGCCGACCGGCACTTCGACGGGGATGACCTTGTTGGTGAGCCGCGTCTTGATCTGCTGGTAGACGCGATCGAAGTCGGCGTGTTCCTTGTCCATCATCGAGACGACGAAGAGCACCGCATCGCCGCGTGACACGGCTTCATGGAACATCCGCTCGGTGCCGACTTCGACGCCCGACGTCGCCGGTACGACGACGAGCGCTCCATCGGCCGCCGCCAGTCCCGCGATCGCGTCGCCCTGGAAGTCGAGGTACCCTGGTGTGTCGATGAGATTGATCTTGGTGTCCTGCCACTCGGCGTAGGCGCAGCCGAGGTTGATCGAGTAGCCGCGCTCGATCTCCTCCGGCGCGCCGTCGGTGAGGGCGGTGCCGTCTTTCACTGATCCGTGGCGTTTCGAGCTTCCTGACACGAAGGCGAGCGCATCGACCAGACTGGTCTTGCCGCTCGCCCCGTGTCCAACGACCGCGATGTTCCGGATCTCCGAACCCGTGTACTCCCTCATGGCATCCTCTCCTGCGCGAGAGACCGTTTACGGCAGCATGCCGATTCGCGGGGCTTGTGCGAGCCACGCGCGGAGGGTGTCGTCGCCGACGGCTTCGTCGATGCGCGCCACGTCGGCGCTCATCGCACGCGCGGCCTGGCGGCCATCGCTGATACAGGCGAAGACGACGGCGTCGCCCGCGTTGGCGACGCTCCATAGTCTTCCCGCCTGATCGGCGAACACTCGAGCGCCGCCCGACGGGCGGTGTGTCGTGTTGCTGACCGACAATCTCGGCATGGCGACTCCTACCCCGCTCTTGGTGACACTGGGGCGGGCGCCGGAG
>DATNAT010000095.1:0-15780 GCA_035572355.1 Gemmatimonadaceae bacterium | reverse complement strand
GTTCGGAGCTGCGCGGCGAGTTGGTGACCCTGCGCGAACAGGTCCGCGCGGCGGAGGGCAAGGCCGGCGACCGCGAGACGCGGCTTCACCTACTGGGCGTCGATCACCGGATCGGGGAGATACTCGACCCGAAGAAGTGATCGCACGATCGCTGCGCTGAATGGTTCAGACGAACGACCACGCGAAGCCGCGTGGTCGTTCGTCGTTTCGTGGCATTAGAATCCGCATCTTCAGGCAAGACCGGCGAGGGGCGCCGACAGATGAGCGACAGCTACATTGCGGTGATCGACGAGGCCGCGTCGCACGCTGACGCGGTTCGGCTCGCGCCGGTAGTCGTCGCGTGCCTGGCCGCGGAAGGGCTCATCGTTCCGACGCTCTCCTCCGACTGCGTTCTCGGCGGCACGGGGTACCCGGCCGGACCGCGCTGCGTCGAGCACTACGATGCGTCAGCGCGCGGGGGCAAAGGCGGAGGGAATCGGTTCTGGGAATTGGCGACGTGCGGCGTCGAGGTGCACGCCGAGCCGTGGGTCAACGTACTCGGCTTCGCTCAGGTCGAAGGTGCAAGCTGCCCGCGGTGCGAAGATCAGCTCGGCGACGAGTTCGTCGACATTGCGGGCGGATTGGTGGACGCATTTCTCGGGGACTGGCATCCTCCGCGGATTACCTGCGCGGCGTGCGGGAAGGAGTCGTCGCTCCACGAGTGGCGCATCAAACCTTTGCTCGGGTTCGTCCACTTCGCCGTAGTCTGGTGGAACTGGCCGCCGTTCGGCGACGCCCGTTGGCGCATCGACTTGCCCGGGCTGCTACAGCGGCATACCGGGCGGTCGTTTGCAATGACGTCCGGGCGGTTGTGATCAACCGAGCGACGCACGAGGCGATCAACGTTCGAGCTCGACATCCATGCCCAGTGTGTCGGTGATGTATTTGGGAACGAGTCCGTCGCGGAGATACTGGTCCACGCGCTCGGCGGGCAGCGAGCCCAGGTTGCGAATGACGCGCCGGCACGAACCCTCGCCGCAGTTGCACCGCATCGTCCAGATGTCGTCGTCGCCGATCGTCGTCGAGTAGTCGAACCGGATCTCGGCGCCAGAACGAATTTCCTTGGCGGCAAAGAGGACGAGACGCTGGTTCACTTTGCGAAGTCCGGCGTTCGGCTCGCACGAGTGATTGATGTATCGGCTGGGGCTGTCGCCGGGGTCGATGTACGACTCGGGGCCGAAGCGGATGCAGTTGGCGGCAAATCGGCCGCCTCGCTCCCAGAGCAGGTCGGGATCGACGACGCGGCCGGCGATGACGAGAATCTCCTCGCCGGCGCGGAAGCGCCGCGTCGCGAACAGACCCTTTCCATTTCGCGACGGGGCGACGGCGACGTGCGAGTTTCGTGATCCTGCAGTTGAACGGATGCGCGGCATGCCGAGGGCGGCCGTTGGAGAGAGGCGGAAGAATGCGAGCGTCCAAGCGAGAGCCAAACGATACACGGTGCGATTCGGCGCCGCGCGGCGCACCAACATCCGGACGATCGCGCAAAGGGAACGGACGCGCGGTCATTCGCCGAACGTAACGATGCGGCTAGCCTGGGTGCATGCGGTCCGACCTGTCGTCAGACCGGCTGCCGTCGCCGGCGCCATTCGGCGGGGGACAGGCCGGTCGCCCGCTTGAATGCCCGACTGAACGCCGCCTCGGAGTCGTACCCGACCTGGGCGCCGACGGCGGAGATTTTTGCGCCGCCGCGCGCGAGCAACCCGGCGGCGAGCTGCAACCGCCACTGGGCGAGATACTGCATCGGCGGAATGCCGACGATCGCCGCGAAGCGCTCG
The DNA here is from genome assembly GCA_035572355.1 of Gemmatimonadaceae bacterium. Taxonomy (GTDB): domain Bacteria; phylum Gemmatimonadota; class Gemmatimonadetes; order Gemmatimonadales; family Gemmatimonadaceae; genus JAQBQB01. Next base: position 13,963 of record DATNAT010000095.1, on the reverse strand, counting down.
GCGAGCACCGTGCGCGAGGTGGCGACTTCGTGCGCGAGCTCGGCGAGCGACCAGTTATGGGCCGGCCGCTCGTGGATCTTCGACAGCGCCGCGCCAACGAGCCGGTCACGGAGACCGGCGAGCCAACTCGAATGCTCTTCGGGGAGCGCCCCGAGGTACTGCCGCACGACCTCGATGAACATCAGCTCGGCCATGCGCGTGAGCATCGTGTGGCTTCCAGCGTGCAGATCGCGCGACTCACGCACCGCTTGCTCCCCGAATGCGGCAAGCCAACCGCCGTTGCCACGCGGAACATGGAGCACGCGTGGCAACGCAGCGAGGAGCGGATTGAACGGTCTGGCGTCGCAGCCAAGGAACCCGCAGACGAGTCGCGCCTCGGGCGGTCCGCTGCCGAGGCGGACCGTCTCCGGATAGCGATCAGGCGGCGAGTCGAGGCCGGTGACGTTCTGCTCCTTCGGACTGCGCGACATGATGTGCGCGTCGCCCTGCGGAAAGAGAATCACGTCGCCCGCGCGCAGATGGACGGTGGGCTCGCGATCGAGCCCGCCCCAACACTCGCCCTCGGTGAGAATGTGGTAGGCGATGAGATGCTCGGCGTCGGGCAAGATGCGCGGCGCCAGATCAGGCGCGGGCTTCGCGGCCACGGCCCACCGCCCGCGCGCCTCGACGAGATAGAAGTACGCGCCGGTGAGACGCACGGCGCGCAGCACATCCGACAGCGGATCCATCGACCCTTCACCCTCCAACAGGAGCTCACATGACACAGCCAACAACGACCCCACGCGCCTCGCACGCATCGCCCGACTGCGGCGACGCAACCGGCGACGTCGTCACCGTCGCCAGCTTCGCCGGGCGCGCCGCGGCGTCCGATCCTCTCATCCAACGCTCGCGGCTCACCTGGTCGTCGAACGACTTTAGCCGCATCGCGGCCGGTTACGCCGACGGCGCCGCGGAGTTCGTGAGCCGGCTGTCGCTCCAGCGCGGCGAGCCGACGCTCGACGTCGCGTGCGGCACCGGCAATCTCACGCTTCCGGCGGCACGCACGGGAGCATCCGTGGTGGGCCTGGACATCGCTCCCAATCTGCTCGATGCGGCGCGTGCCGCCAGCCTGCGCGCCGGCCTCGAGATCGGCTTCGACGAAGGGGATGCGGAACACCTGCCCTATCCGGAGGGGAGGTTTGCCACGGTGATGAGCATGTTCGGCGTGATGTTCGCGCCGCGACACGATGCCGCGCTCGCCGAGTTGCTGCGCGTCGCGCGTCCCGGCGGGCGCATCGCGCTGGCGACCTGGATTCCGACGGGCTTCGTGGGCGCGATGCTGCGGGCGCACGCGGCGCTCGTGCCGCCCCCGGCGGGATCGACCAGTCCGCTCGAGTGGGGCGACACCACGAAGCTCCGCGCACGCCTCGAGCCGCACGCGCGCCGCGTCCGCGCCGTCACGATGACGCCGCGCACGATCGATCTCGCGTATCCGACGTCGCCCGGCGGCGTGGTCGAGCTGTTTCGTGAATGCTACGGTCCGTCGGCACGCACCTATGCCGCGCTCGATGCCGGAGGCCGCGCGGCGCTGACGAGCGAGCTCACGCGTCTGTGGACGGAGCGGAACGTCGGCTCGAACGAATTCACGAGAGTAAGCGCCGAGTACCTGGACACGTTGATCGAGCTGGAGTGACGCGGGCGGCGGTTCGAGGGGGCGCTCGTCGAGTACGCCGCACTCCGTTACTATTGAAGTAGCTTTCTCAATCGCCGGTGACCGTACTTCGATGAAACCGCTCGCGTGTCGAGCGACGGCAGCCGCGTTGCTCGCCGTCGCCTTTTGCCTGCCGGGCGCCCCCGCCCGCGCCCAGAATCCCATGCCGGGAATGCCCGGGATGTCCGCGAAGGACATGGGCCTTCCCCCGGTCCACATCCCAGAAGGCGCGATCTTCACCGAAGCGGACGTTCGCTTCATGCAGGGGATGATCGCCCACCATGCGCAGGCCATTTACATGTCGAGCCTGGCGGTCTCGCACGGTGCGGAGCCTCACCTGCTCAAGCTCGCTCAGAAAATATCCCAATCGCAGACGGCGGAAATTGCGCTGATGCAAGGCTGGCTGCACGCCAACGACCAGTTCGCGACCGACACCTCGTCGTGGCGGCACATGATGATGCCCGGCATGCTCACGCCGGCGCAGATCGCGCAGCTCGACAGCGCGACGGGCAAGGAATTCGACCGGCTCTATCTCACCTTCATGATCCAGCACCATGAAGGCGCGCTGAAGATGGTCAAAGATCTCTTCGCCACGCCCAATGCCGCACAGGATATTGATGTCTCGGTGTTCGCCAACGACGTGCACACCGTGCAGACCGCCGAGATCGGGGTCATGCGCCAGATGTTGAACTCTCTCTAATCGACCACGGAGCTCTCGTCCATGTCCACTGTTCGTTCGACGCTCGCCACGGCGCTCCTCCTTGCCTGCGCGGCGGCGCCTACGCTGTTCGCTCAGACCTATCCGACCGGCAACGATCCCCGCAACGGACTCAAGCCGGGCATGTACGATGCCGGCACCGCCGAGCACGGTCTGCGCCTGGTGTCGTTCACGCCCAAGCCGGCCGTGTTCGATACGACTCGCGGACTCACGTTCATCAACTCCGACATCGCGTTCAGAAACCATTACGTCTATCAGGGCAATTTCTCGGGCTTCATGATCTGGGACGTCGCGAACCCGGCGAAGCCGAAGCTGGTCTCGGCCATTCCCTGCACGACCGCGCAGGCCGATCCGTCGATCGTCGGCAACCTGCTGTTCATCTCGTCGGAGAGTCCCGGGAATAGAGCCGACTGTGCGAAGGGCGGCGTGAAGGGTCCGGGTGAGCGCATGGAAGGCGTGCGCATCTACGACGTGTCCAATCCGGCGGCGCCAAAGCTGATCAAGAACGTGCAGACCTGCAAAGGCTCGCACACGCATACGATCGTGACCGACCCGGCGCACTCGGACGTCGTGTACATCTACGTCTCGGGGCTGCAGGGCGTGCGAGCCGATTCCAGCGACTATGGCTGCAAGAGCGGTGAAGACGCGGCGGACACGACGAACTCGCTCTATCGTCTCGACGTGATCAAAGTGCCGCTCAAGCATCCCGACCAAGCGGCCGTCGTCACCGGCGCGCGCATCTTCACGGACCTCGGCGCGGCGGCGACGAGCGCGATGCGGCGCGAGCAGCAGGCGCAGCGCGCCGCGGCGCGCGCGGCGCGCGGTGGACGCGCCGGCGGTGGCGAGGAATTCGGATCGACGGGCCCGACCAACTGTCACGACGTCACGGCGTACCCGGCGATGCATCTGCTCGCCGGCGCCTGCGCGAGCTATGGCATTCTCGTCGACATCAGCAATCCGGAAAAGCCGGTGCGCCTCGACGCGGCGTCGGACACGAACTTCTCGCTCTGGCACACGGCGGTCTTCAGCAACGACGGCTCGAAGGTCGTGTTCACCGACGAATGGGGCGGCGGCACCGCGCCCAACTGCCAGGCGACGAGCATGTTGGAGATGGGGGGCAACACCATCCTCACGATCAGCAAAGACAAGAAGATGACGGAGCACGCGTACTTCAAGATTCCGAGTGCGCAGACGCCGCAGGAGAATTGCGTGTCGCACAACGGCGGGCTGATTCCCGTGCCGGGGCGCGATCTGATGGTTCAGGGCTGGTATCAGGGCGGCATCGACATCAGCGACTTCACGGACCCCGACCATCCGTACGAAGTCGCGTACTTCGACCGCGGTCCGGTCGACGAGCCGAACGACACGACCAAGGCGAGCCAACGTTCCCGCTACACCATCGGCGGTTCGTGGGGTGCCTACTATTGGAACGGCTACATCTACTCCTCCGAGCTCGCCCGCGGCTTCGACGTCCTGCAGCTCGTCCCGACCGACAAGCTGTCGGCGAACGAGATCGCGGCGGCGAAGCTCGTGCGGATGGTGCAGTACAATCCGCAGAGCCAGCCGCACTACAGTTTTCCGCCGGCCTTTCCAGTGATTCGCTCCTATCTCGATCAACTCGTGCGCGACAACGGCCTGAGCACCGAGCGCACGACGGCGATCGACAAGGCGCTGCGGGCGGCCGAAGCGCAGAAAGGCGCGGCGCGCGCGAGCTCCCTGAGCAAGCTGGCCAAGCAGGTCGACGGCGACGTGAAGGGCGCCACGGACCAGGCGCGGGTCACGGCAATGGCGTCGGAGATTCGGCGGCTCGCCGCGGCGTCGAAGTAACAACAGGAACGGCAAGCAACGGGCGAGGGCGCATGTCTGTACACCAGATGCAGCGGCTCTACGACTACAACTACTGGGCGAACCAGAAGCTATTCGCTGCGCTCTCACCGTTGACCGCCGAGCAGTTCACTCAAACCGTGGCCGGCAGCTACGGCTCGGTGCGCAACACGCTCGTCCACGTTCTCAGCGCCGAGTGGGGCTGGCTCGACCGCTGCGGCGGCCCGCCCCGCGGCGCCAAGCTCGATCCGCGCGACTTCCCCACCCTGGCGTCGGTGACCGAACTCTGGTCGCGCGTCGAGGCGCAGATGCGCGAGTACCTTGGCCTGCTGTCGGACGACGACCTCGCGAGCGAAGTCGAATTCACCCTCGGCAGTGGCGCGGCGCGCCGAATGTCACGGGGCGACCTGCTGCAGCACGCGGCGATCCACGCGGCGCATCATCGCGGCCAGATCGCGCTCCTCGTGAGAGCCCTGGGGTTCGAACCGGGCAATTTCGATTTTCTCATCTACCGCGCGACGTCGCCGGCCGCTCCGGTGTGAGGCATTGCGCAGTCGTGCCGGACATCGGAGGCGAGGAGTCGAATGTTCGATCGCTTGACGCAACGCGTACAGGACTGGGCGAACGGCCGTCTCGGCCTCGTGCACGAGGTCCGCGGCTTTCGCGTGGTCGTCGAGAACTCGCGGCCCGACATCGCGACCGCTGACGTCATCCAGCGGCTCGGCGAAGCGCTCGACCTGATCGCCACGCATCAGCCCTGGCGCCTCGCGCACCTGCGGCGCGATCTGGCGCAGTTCTGGATCGTGCGCTATCCGTGCCGGGGAGCGTATTTCCCCGGCACGCACACCTGCATGACGGAGCTGACCTTTCTCGCGCGGCAGGACATCACGGCGGCCCCGATCGCGTCGTCGATCGTGCACGAAGGCATGCACGCCCGCGTGCACCGCATGGGCGTGGCGGCCGAAAGCCGCGACAGCGCGCGCGAGGAACGACTCTGCCGCCGCGCCGAGCTGGACTTCGGACGTTCCCTACCGCCGGACCTCGGTGCGCCGGTCGTCGAACGCGCGCTGGCGTCGCTCGAGCTGGACGACGCCGACGTTGCGCCGGCCGTGGATTGGGAGGAGGCCTTCCGCCGGCAGCAGGCAGTCGATGCGGAGTCGAAGCGGCGCGAAAGTTAGCGTCGGCGGGGGGGGGCGCCGCGGACGAACGCGCAAAGTTGAGGGCCGGTGGTCATTCGCGGGGCGGGATTGCGTTTCTACGCTAGGTGCGTGCGCACGACGTGCACGTCCAACGTGATCAACCGGTACCCACCAATGATCCCTCCCGTCACACACTCGCGCTCGAGCTTCCGCGGCAATCTGATCCGATCCGGCGACGCCGAGTATGACGCCGCGCGCCGCATCCACAATGGTCTGATCGACAAACGGCCGACCCTGATCGCGCAATGCCGCGGCGCCGCCGACGTTGCCGCCGCGCCCGAGCTGGCACGCGATTTCGGCCTTCCCGTCTCGGTGCGCGGAGGAGGACACAATGTTGCCGGCCGCGCGGTCGTCGAGGGCGGAATGATGATCGATCTCTCGCTCGCGCGCGCGGTGCGAGTCGATCCCATCGCTCGAACGGCGGTCGCCGAGGGCGGCGCGACATGGGCGGATTTCAACCGCGCCACCCAGGCGCACGGCCTCGCCACGACCGGCGGCTTGGTATCGTCTACCGGCGTCGCGGGCCTCACGCTCGGCGGTGGATTGGGCTGGCTCATGGCGCTGCACGGTTTGGCGGCAGACAACCTGATTGCCGCGCAGATCGTGACGGCGGACGGCCGCATCCTCAACGCCAACGAGACGGACCATCCGGATCTGTTCTGGGCCGTTCGCGGCGGCGGCGGAAATTTTGGTGTGGCCGCGTCGCTCACGTTCAAGCTGCATCCGATCAAGGAGGTCGTCGGCGGACTGGTCGCACATCCGCTCGCAAGAGGTGGTGACATGCTGCGCTTCTTCCGCGAGACGACGGCCGCCGCGCGCGACGACTTGAGCGTCTTCTCCGGGTTGCTCCATGCACCCGACGGATCGGGCGCGAAGATCGGCGCGATGCTCGTCTTCCACCCGGACGTGGACGCGGGAATGAAAGCGGCGGCGCCGATCCGCGCGTTCGGGCCGCCGGTGATCGACATGGTCGGACCGATGCCGTATGAGCAGGTCAACGCGATGCTCGACGGCGGGTTTCCCAAAGGCGCGCTCAATTACTGGAAATCGAGCTTTCTCGCCACGCTCCCCGACGCCGCGATCGATGCGATGGTGAAAGCGTTCGCCGAGTGCCCGGCCCCGATGGGCTCGATGCTGCTCGAACACTTCCATGGCGCGGTCACGCGCGTCGACGACTCAACCACCGCGTTTCCCCACCGCAAGCCGGGGTATAATCTGCTGATTGCGGCGCAGTGGCTCGATCCGGCCCAGTCGCCGGAGTGCATCGCGTGGGCGAAGGGTGCGTATGACGCCATGCGTCCGTTCATGGCCGTGGGGCGCTACGTGAACTACCTCGGCGACGACGAAACGGTCGACACCGTGGCGACGGCATACGGTGTCAACCACGCGCGCTTGCGTGAGATCAAGCGCCGCTACGATCCGACGAACGTGTTCCAGCTCAATCAGAACATCCTTCCGGGGTGAAGGTCGTGCCGCGCATTCAGGCGGCCGGCCAACTTTCGGCCACGCGCAGCGACGGTCATTTTTCGAGGCGGGGGGGGGCATGTCGAGAATTCGCGATCGGCTCCGACTTCTCTATGAAGCGCGCCGCAATGGCGCGAGAGAACCCACTCCACAGGAGACCGACCAATGAAGTTCATGCTCATGATGCACGCGCCCCGCGGCACCGGTGAATACGCCGTGACCCAGTGGAAACCGGAGGAGCTCCAGGCGCACATCCGGTTCATGCACGATCTCAATCGCGATCTCACCGCCGCGGGTGAACTGGCCGGGGCCGAAGGGCTGGCCGCGCCGGGCGAAGCCCGGATCGTGCGCGCGCGCAAGAATGGCGCGCCAGCCGTGACCGACGGACCGTTTGCCGAATCGAAGGAATTCCTCGTCGGCTACTGGATCGTCGACGTGCCGTCGGCCGAACGGGCGTACGAGATCGCGGCGAAAGCGTCGACCGCGCCTGGCCCCGGCGGTACGCCGCTCGGCATCCCGATCGAAGTTCGCCAGGTGATGCAGGCGCCGGCGTGACGGCGCCGGAGCTTCCGCCAGCCGTTGTCCACCTGCTGCGCGATCTCGCGCCGCAGGTGCTCGGCGCGCTGACGCGGAGGCACGACGACTTCGGCGCCGCGGAAGATGCACTCCAGGAGGCGCTCGTCTCGGCGGCGGCGCAGTGGCCGTCGGAGGGCGTTCCGACGAACCCGCGCGGCTGGCTCTATCACGTGGCGGTGCGTCGAATGACCGATGCCATGCGGAGCGAGCTGGCGAGGCGCAAACGCGAGGAGGCGGTGGCGAGCGAAGTCTGGGCGGAATGGGCGTTCGTGCCGCCGGCCGACGCCGATGTCCGCGTGGACGAGGACGACACGCTCATGCTGCTGTTCATGTGTTGTCACCCCGCGCTCACCGCGCCGTCGGCAATCGCGTTGACGCTGCGCGCGGTCGGTGGTCTGACCACGGCCGAGATCGCGCGGGCCTTTCTCGTGCCCGAGGCGACGATGGCGCAGCGCATCAGCCGCGCCAAGCAACACATCAAGGCGGCGGGCGGGCGGTTCGCGATGCCTACCGACGCCGAACGCACGGAGCGGCTGGGAGCGGTGATGCACGTGCTCTATCTGATCTTCAACGAGGGACACACGGCGTCGAGCGGCGATGCGCTCAACCGTGTCGACCTGTCGAGCGAAGCGATCCGGCTGACCCGACTGCTCGACGAGCTTCTGCCGAACGACGCGGAGGTCACCGCGCTGCTCGCGCTCATGCTGCTCACCGACGCCCGGCGGACGGCGCGGAGCGGCCCGGTTGGTGAGATCATTCCGCTCGACGAGCAGGATCGTTCGCTCTGGGATCGCGCTCAGATCGCCGAGGGCACGGCACTCGTCGAACGGGCGCTGGCCAGCGGCTCAGTCGGCTCGTACGCGGCGCAGGCGGCGATCGCCGCCATCCACGACGAGGCGCCGAGCACGGACGCGACCGACTGGCGCCAGATTCTAGGCTTTTTCGATTTGTTGAATGAGATGTCCGACAATCCGATGATCGCGCTCAATCGGGCGGTCGCGGCGGCGATGGTCCACGGGCCGGCGCACGGCCTCGCGCTGCTCGACGAGCTCGCGGCGGATGAGCGCATCAGAGGCCACTACCGCATCGACGCCGTCCGCGGCCACCTGCTCGAGCGCACCGGCGACCGCGACGGCGCGCTCCGCCATTTTGCCGCGGCCGCCGAGCGGACGACGAGCACGCCCGAGCAGAACTATTTGCGTACGAAGGTCGCGCGGTTGGCGGCGAGATAGTCGGCCACTTCCTGACCGTGGCCCTCCGGCTTCACCTTCTCGAACACCTTGGCCACGCGCCCGCTCGGATCGATCACGAACGTGGTGCGCGCGACGCCCCAGTAGAAGCGGCCCCAGAAGAGCAGCCGGACCCACACGCCGTAGCGTTCGGCGACGGCATGATCGGCGTCGCTGAGCAGCGTATGGGTCAGCTCATTCTTCTTCTTGAAATTGCGGTGCTTCCTCGCAGTGTCCGGGCTGATGCCGAGGATGACCGCGTCGAGTCCCTCGAACCGAGGGAGCGTGTCGCGAATGGAGCACGCTTCAGCGGTTCAGCCGGGGGTGTTGTCCTTCGGGTAGAAAAAGAGCACGACGGTCCGGCCGCGGAACTGCGAGAGCGACGTTGGCCGATCCTGGTCGTCGGGCAGCGTGAAGTCGGGCGCGACCTCGCCGGCGGCGACTCGATGGGTCGCGCTGCTCGGCGCGGACGCGGTCTTGCGTTTCGTCATTTGAGCGTCCTGGTATTCGTGTAGGCTTCCGGCTCGTCGCGGCCGCGGCTGCCTCGAGCGCCATGGCCTGCGCGTTCTGCATCGCCTTGGCCGCGGCCGGCGCGCGGGAGTTGAGACTATTCGGCCCGGGCACGCCCCGCAACCAGCCTCGACCGAAGGTCAGCGAACGCGGCTCAGGCTCGCCACCGCCGCCGACACACGCGCGCCGAGCACCGGCGCTTCGCTTCGGCTGAACGTCGCCGTGAGATGGTCGTCGTCGCGGAACACGATGAGCCCGCGCTGCACGACCGAACAGCGCCGCGCACTCGTCGGACAGACGCGGTCGCCCATGTCGATGAACGCGATGTGCGGCAGCCCGCGCACCGCTTCGTTCTGCGCGGCGATCGCATCCGGGTGCAGCGAGCGCGATCGATCGTAGGTGCATGGCTTGCCGGCGAACGGCGCACCGCTGGCCCGGCGCGACAGACAGCTCGGGGCGTCGATGCCGGCGACGGGCGTGCCGCGAATGACGACGGTGTTGATGCCCGCGCGCGACAACAACCCGTACGTGCGGCGAAGGCCATTCTTCCAGGCCAGCGGCGTCACCTGCCACGACGACTGGTCGCCGGTCAACGGCATGTAGTGGTCGTAGCTGGAGAGGATCACGGCATTCGGATGCATGGAGACGATGCGCGCTAGCATCCGGCGCCGCCAGTTGGTGCACTCGACGTAGCTGCGCTTGAGCGCCGCGTTGACCAGCTCGGGCATGTCGGACACCGGGCAGGCCGGCTTCACCATCGCGTACACCTTCCAGTGCTGCGCGCGACCCGCGCGATCGACGGCCGGCAGCCAGTGCTCGGCGTGCGAGTCACCGAGCAGCACGACCGTCGTGCGCGCTGCGGTATCGCCGAAGATGCACGGTGCCGTGGGGTCGGTGAGCATCGAGCCCCAGCAGTCGTGCGACATCGCGTCGGCGCGCGCGACGGCGAACGGCCGCTGCGCCGGCGACGAGGCGCGCACCCGCGCCAGCGAGAGCGCCACCGTCGCCACGAGCACGGCCGCCACGGTGGCGCCGAGCACGTAGAGATTGAAGACGTGGGGGCGGTCGTCGAGCGCGGTGCCGCGCCGGATCGGCTCCTCGACGAAACGATGTGTGAGCACGGCGAGGCCGAGCGCGACGAGCGACCAGGCGAGGCGGCCGACGACGCCGATCTCCCAGTTGACGATGCCGCCGAGCACGACGAGCGGCCAGTGCCAGAGGTACCAGGTGTACGAGAGGCGGCCGAACCACCGGAGCGGCGCCGCGCCCAGGGCTCGGCTGACGATCGTCGGATTTGCAGAACTGGCATTCACATCTTCTGACGCGGACGGCCGGCCGCCGACGAGCAGCGCGACGGCGCCGAGCACCGGCAGGAGCGCCGCGACGCCGGGGTACGGCGTGGCGCCGTTCACGGTCAGTGTCGCGACGCCGATCGCCAGGAGGCCGCCGACCTGGAGCGCCGTGGCCGAGCGGGCGAGCCGGGTGCCGGCGCGCGACGTGGAGTCGAGCGCGACGGCCGCGGCGCCGCCGGCCGCGAACTCCCAGATGCGGGTCGGCATGCCGAAGAACGCCCAGGCCTGCGCCGACCGCGTGACCCAGAGCGAGGCGATGAACGAGAGCGCGCCCGCCACACCGATCCAGGCAAGGATGCGCCGCTTGGTGACGCCGCCTTCGCCGTGCAGACGGCCGAGGAGCGCGAACATCATCGGCCAGATGACATAGAATTGCTGTTCGACGGCGAGCGACCAGGTGTGGAGCAGCGGGTTGTTCGACCGCGCGTGGTAGTGCACGGCGTTGGCGGCGAACAGCAGGTTGCCGGCGTGGACGGCCACCGCGCGCGCGTCGAACGCGACGTCGGGCTGGTCGATCGGCGCGTAGAGCCAGAGCGCCAGCGCAAGCGTGGCGGCGAGCACGACGAAAAATGCCGGGAGGAGCCGGCGCGCCCGCCGCGCGAAGAACTCGGAGAGGTCGACGTCACCGCTGGTCGCGACTTCACGCGCCAGCAGCCCGGTGATGAAGTAGCCCGAGAGGACGAAGAAGACGTCGACGCCAACGTAGCCGCCGGCGAGCCACGACACCCCGGCATGGAACCCGACGACCAGCAGAATCGCCAGGCCGCGGAGGCCTTCGATGTCGGGGCGGAAGCCGGGGCGGTCCGAGGCCATGGTCAATGGTCTACGGGCCCTCGGCGGGGAAAGTTGCGACGACGCCCGGGGCTAGAGCTTCTCGCCGCCCATCAGCGCGGCCATGATCGCCTTCTGGACGTGGAGCCGGTTCTCGGCTTCGTCCCACACGCGGCTCTGGGGACCGTCGATCACGTCGGCCGACACCTCCTCGCCGCGATGCGCGGGGAGACAGTGGAGGAAGATCGCGTTCGGGTCGGCGGCCTTCATGAGCTCGGGCGTCACGGCGTACCCAGCGAACGCCCGCTCGCGCTCCTTCTGCTCCTCCTCCTGGCCCATCGATGCCCAGACGTCGGTAGTCACCACCTGTGCGCCCTTCGCGGCTTCCATCGGATCGCGGACGACACGCACCTTGGCCGCCTTCTGCGCTCGCGCCAGCAGATGATCGGCCGGCTCGTAACCCGCCGGGCAGGCGAGGTCGAGGTCGAACCCGAAGCGGAAGGCGGCGTTGATCCAGGAATTCGCCATGTTGTTGCCGTCGCCGATCCACGCGTACTTCTTGTCGGCGACATTGCCGAGGTGCTGGCGGACGGTGAGCAGGTCGGCGAGCACCTGGCAGGGATGCAGGAGATCGGTCAAACCGTTGATCACAGGCACGTCGGCGAACCTGGCCAGCTCCTCGATGTCCTGGTGGGCGAAGGTGCGGATCATGATGCCGTCGACGTAGCGCGACAGCACGCGCGCGGTGTCGGCGATCGGCTCGCCGCGTCCGAGCTGGACGTCGCGCGGCGAGAGGAAGAGGGCGTGGCCGCCCAAGTCGAAGGTGCCGACCTCGAACGAGACGCGGGTCCGCGTGCTCGACTTCATGAAGATCATGGCGAGCGACTTACCGGCGAGCGGCTTCTTGTCGTAGCGGTCGGAGCGCATCTCCTCGGCGAGGTGGAAGAGCGCGTCGAGCTCGTGGCGGGAGAAGTCGGGAATGGCGAGGAAGTCGCGGTGGCTGGGCGTCGGCATGGAAATGGGAGTCGGCGTGGCTCGGGCTGGAGGGAAAATAACCCGGGGCCGGGACCAGCGAGGAAAGCCGCTCGGGACGGCCCACCGACAAACGGGACTACGGATTCAACGGATGAACGGCACGGATCAAACGGATCGTCCGGCTTGGCGCTCGAGCCTGTTGCGCCGCGGCGGGGAAGTTTTTGGGTCGCCGGGATGGGGTTGTGCGCTACTCGAAGGGCGCGACGGCGCCACCCACGATCCACGATCCACTCGGCGTCCCACGTCCAACGTCCAACCGCCATTCACAATATATACTTTCTCAAATCCTCATCTTCGACGATCGTCTTGAGGCGGTCGCGGACGACTTGGGCGTCGACGACGATCTTCGCCGAGCCGCGGTCGGGGAGATCGAACAGGACGTCCTCGAGGAGGGTCGTCATGACCGTGTGCAGCCGGCGGGCGCCGATATTTTCCATGCGCTCGTTGACGAGGGCGGCGATGCGGGCGATCTCGGCGATGCCGTCGACGTTGAAGTCGAGCGTCGCGCCGTCGGCCTCGACGAGCGCCGCGTACTGCTTGGTGAGCGCGTTCTCCGGCTCGGTCATGATCCGGACGAAGTCCTGCTCGGTGAGCGGCTTGAGCTCGACGCGAATCGGGAAACGGCCCTGCAGCTCGGGAATCAGGTCGCTCGGCTTGGAGACGTGAAAGGCTCCGGCGGCGATGAACAGCACGTGGTCGGTTTTGACTAAGCCGTATTTGGTCTGGACGTTCGAACCCTCGACGATCGGCAAGAGGTCGCGCTGCACGCCTTCGCGAGACACGTCGGGGCCGCCAGCCTGCGAACGTTCGCCGGCGATCTTGTCGATCTCGTCCAAGAAGATGATGCCGAGCTTCTCGACCCGCTCGAGCGCGTCGGCGGTGACGTCTTCCAGGTCGATGAGCTTCTCGAGCTCTTGCTCGAACAGGATACGCCGCGCCTCGGAGACTTTGACCGTGCGCTTTTTCTTGCGCTTGGGCAGCATCTCCTTGAGCATGTCGGAGATGTTGTCCATTCCTTCGGGCGCGCCCTGCGACGCGAGGACGTCGAACATCGGCGCCGACTGCGGCGTGACCTCGACCTCGACCTCGCGCTCCTCGAGCTTGCCGTCGAGCAGGAGCTGCTTGAGCTTGTCGCGCGTGCGCTTGTATCGCTCCTGCGCCGGGTCGTTGGTCTCTTTGACGACCGTGCCGCTTCCGGAGACGAGAAACACGTTGAGAGGATCGTCCGATGCCGCACCGGTCGCTGCCGCTGCCGGCGCGGCGGGACTCGCCCCCTGGGCAGTTGCGCCCCCCGTCCCACGTCCAACGTCCAACGCCTGAGGCGGCGGCAACAACAGATCGAGCAGTCGCTCGTCGACCCGCTCGTGCGCCAGGTCCTCGACCTCGGATTCGCGCTCGCTCCGCACCATGTCGATCGCGCTCTCGACCAGATCGCGCACCATCGACTCGACGTCGCGGCCGACGTAGCCGACCTCGGTGAACTTGGAGGCCTCGACCTTTATGAAAGGCGCGCCGGCGAGCTTGGCGAGACGCCGCGCGATCTCGGTCTTGCCGACGCCGGTCGGCCCGATGAGGATGATGTTGTTGGGCGAGAT
>DATNAT010000094.1:0-9528 GCA_035572355.1 Gemmatimonadaceae bacterium | reverse complement strand
TTCGTCGGACAGGATTTCGGGGGTCGTGATCTCGGCTCGGGACATGACTTCACTCTGCGGCAGGGTGTCCACGACCAAAGTTACACCGAAGAGATACCGAATTCCATGAGCGCCGGAAGCGCGGCCGAACCTTATTCGGCGTGAGCGCCCAATGCCCCGCGCAGCCGCGACAGCCGCTTTGCCGCGTCGTCGAGCGTCTCCTGCTTCTTACAGAAGGCGAATCGCACGAAGCTCCGCCCGTCTTCTTTCCGCGAGTAGAAGCTCGAGCCCGGTACCGTCGCCACGCCGATCTCCTGGGTCATCCACTTGGCGAACGTGACGTCGTCGAGATCGCTCAGCGCCGAGAAATCAGCGAAGATGTAGTAGGCGCCCTCGGGAATCGTGAACCGAAATCCCTGCTCGCGGAGCACCGCCGACAGGAACTCTCGCCGAGCTCGGTACGCCGCGCAGAACTCGTTGTAATACGACGCGTCGAAGGCAAAGCCCACGGCCGCCGCGGCCTGAAGCGGCGCCGGCGCGCCGACGGTGAGAAAATCGTGAACTTTGCGGATCGGTCCCGTCTGGGCCGGCGGCGCGATGATCCAGCCGATCCGCCACCCCGTGCAGCTGAAGGTCTTGGAGAGCGACGAGATCGTGATCGTGCGCTCGCGCATCCCGGGCCAGGTCGCGATCTCGTGGTGATGGCCCGAGTACACCATGTGCTCGTACGGCGAATCGGTGATCGCCCATGCGTCGTGCTCGATGCAGAGCTCGGCGATGAGAGATATCTCATCGCGCGTCAACACGCGCCCCGTCGGATTGTGCGGCGTGTTGACGATGATCGCCTTCGTCCGCGCGTTGAACGTCTGGCGCAGCCGATCCGCGTCGAGCGTCCAGCCGTCGCGCTCGAACGGAAAGAACACCGGCTTGGCACCGGCGAGTATGGCGTCGGGACCATAGTTCTCATAGAACGGCTCGGGGATGATCACCTCGTCGCCGGCGTCCATCAGCGCCATGAACACCGACGCCATGGCTTCCGTCGCGCCGCAGGTCACCGTCACGTCCCGATCCGGATCGACCTCCATGTCGTACCACCGCCGATACTTCTCGGCGATCGCCTGACGCAGCACAGGCGCGCCCCAGGTCACGGCGTACTGGTTCACGTCGCCATGGATCGCCGTCACCGCGGCCTCCTTCATCACCGCCGGCATTGGAAAATCCGGAAAGCCCTGCGCGAGATTCACCGCCTGATGGAGCGAGGCGATGCGCGTCATCTCCCGGATGACCGACTCGGTGAACGTCGCGGTTCGTGTGGCTGCGTGCACTCGGCGCTCCTATCCTCGAATCTCGCCCAGGGCGCGCCGAATGAGATCGGCCGCGCCCGCCTTCGCTCCGCCTTCATCCAGCGCCGCGCGCACTGCCAATTCCGCGTCGGCCGACGAATAGCCGAGCGACACGAGCGCTCGCAGTGCGTCGTCCGCTCCCGCCGACTCGAGTCGCGGTCCCCCCATGCCCGACGGTCCGGAAAGCTGCAGATCGTCGAGCTTGTCCGCGAGGTCGAGAATGAGCTGCTCCGCCTTCTTGCGTCCCACGCGCGGGGCGCTTTGCAGTGTAGCCACGTCCCGATCGCGGAGCGCGCGAACCAATCGCTCGGCGGTGAGCGTCGACAGAAGACCGAGGGCCAACGCCGGACCGACGCCTTTGGCGCCGAGCACGCGCTGGAATACCCGCCGCTCGAAGACCGTGGCGAAGCCGAACAGCTGCCAGGCGTCTTCCTTCACGACGAGATGCGTATGGAGCGACACCGCCTCTCCGGTGCGCGGCAGCGACTCGTAGACACCAAGCGGGATCGCGAGATCGTAGGCCACACCTCCCGGCGTCATGATCTCGACCCGGTCGAGCTCTTTCCCGACGAGTGTGCCCGTCACCTGTGCGATCACCGGCGCGCGCTCCTCGCAGCCCTCGCGCTCGGCCCGCGCAAGCTGTCCAGCGACGGCGCGTGCACGCCCATCAGGCAGGCCAGCGCGGCGGCGACGCCGTCGGCGGCGTCGGACGGTTGTGGCACCGACTTGAGGCGGAGCAGTCGCGTCAACATGAATTGCACCTGCTCTTTGGTGGCGGCGCCGGTGCCGACGACCGCCTTCTTGATCTCGGCGGGGGGAATCTCGTGGATGGCGATGCCTGCCTGCTCCCCGGCGAGGAGCGCCACGCCGCGCGCATGGCCGAGCACGAGGGTCGTCCGCACGTTCTTGGCGTAGAACACGTCCTCGACGGAAAGTGCATCCGGGCGGTGGCGCGCAATGAGCTCGGTGATGCCGTCGAAGATCTCTTTGAGGCGCGTGGCTAGCGGATCGCGCGGCCGCGTGCGGATGACGCCGCATTCGACGAGCGACACGCTGTGCACGCCGTCGCCCTGCACCACGCCGTAACCCGTGTTGGCGGTGCCGGGGTCGATCCCGAGGACGATCACGACCGGCCCGCCCGCGCGATCAGCGCGTCACCCTTCCGCTCTCGCCATGGCGCTCATGTCCATGTCGAAGTTGGCCCAGACCTTCTGCACGTCATCGAGCTCCTCGAGCGTCTCGAGCAGCTTGATGAGCGACTCCGCATCCTTGCCGGCGACGTTGACCGTCGTCTTGGGCACCATCGCCAGCTCGGCTTCGGCGGCTTTGACGCCCTTGCCGGCGAGCGCCTCCTGCACCGCGTGAAAATCCGCCGGGCTCGTCGTGACGAGAAAGCGCTCGTCTTCGCGCACGATGTCCTCGGCGCCCGCGTCGAGAGCCTTCTCCATCAGAGCATCCTCGTCGATCGTCGACGCGTCGACGTAGATCTGGCCCTTCTTCTCGAACATCCAGGCCACGGAGTTGGGCGAGCCGAGGTTGCCGCCGAGCCGCGACATCTTGCTCCGCACCTCGGCGACGGTGCGCGTCGGATTGTCGGTCACCGCATCGATCAACAGCGCGACGCCGGCTGGGCCATAGCCCTCGTACGTCACCTCGTGATACTCGACGCCCTCGAGCTCTCCCGTGCCCTTCTTGACGGCTCGCTCGATGTTCTCTTTCGGCATCGAATTGCTGCGCGCCGTGTCGATCGCCAGGCGCAACCGTGGATTGCCCGACGGATCACCGCCGCCGATCTTGGCAGCCATCGTGATCTCGCGAATGAGCTTGGTGAACAGGGCGCCCCGCTTTGCGTCAGCGGCCGCCTTGTAGTGCTTGATCTGCTTCCACTTGCTGTGGCCTGCCATAGCCCGCTGTGCCTGAGGGTTCAGCGGAAAATATAGCGCGCGGGGCGGGCCGTCGGGCCGCCGTCAGCGCAGGCGAGCGGCGAGCGTGAGGTGAAAGCCCGTCATCGACGCCTGCGTGAACGTTCCGTTCACGTCCTGCGCCGCCAGCCGTCCGAACGAGTATGCCACGCTCGGCACGATGCTCACCGTGCCGGCGCCGATCTCCGTCCGCAGGCCGATCGTGCCGAGCAGGCTGGCCGGAGCATTGGCCTGAATCCAGGTGCGCGCTTCGAGGCTCGGCTCGATCAGTTGCCGGCCGACGGTCACGCCGTACGCGAGGGCGGCGTTTGCGATGTCTTCGTGCGCGAGCAGCACGCTGTCGGCGAGCGTGCCCGCGGCGCGAAACAGGTTCCACCCGCTCACCGCGAGATGCCCGGCGCCGACGGTGTTGTCGAGCGAGAACGTCGTGAGGTAGCGATCGCCGGTGTTGTAGATGGAACCGGCCAGCTCGTCGTTGCCAAAACGAGAATAGGTGATGCCGAGAGTCATGCGCCCCGTGCCGACGGCGCGATCGATGCCGGCCCGGGCGCGATATTCGTCGCCGGGCTGATACCGCAGGTCGCGAACGCCGGCATCGTCGAACGGTGCGTACGACGACGAGCGGCGCATGCTCACCGCGAAGCCGGCGTTCCAATCGCCCAGCGGGCGCGCGATCGCCACGCCGCCGGTGCCACCGAAACCGGTTCCCGTATTCGAGATCGGGAATGCGAGAAAATCGCTCCCGATCAGTCCGGCGGCGAGTTGCTGCGACTGCGTCACCGCCGAATGTCCGCTCGGAAGATTGATCCCGGCTGTGAGGACGACGAAATCCGTGCCCAGCACGTAGTTCGCGCGCACCTGCGAATCGGTGAGGCCGGAGACGTCGCTCTTGACCGTCTGTCCCGTCGTCGTCTGCTCGACGTGGGCCGCCGCGTACGCCGCGCCGATGTCCACGCTCAACGCCTGGGTGATCGGCACGAATGCGTAAATCGGGATGGCGAGCTCGGTGATCTTGGTGCTGGACGGCGCGCCGATCGTGTAGGAGTGGAACTGCGGCGCGAGACGTCCGCCGGGCTCGAACGCCCATTGCGCATGGGCCGCTGCGCCTGCGCCCGCCGAGACTGCGGTGTACGCCGCGACGGCAACGAGAGCCCGAGCGTGCATCAGCGGCGCTCCGGATGCTCGGGGTGATGGATGATGATCGTCACCGTGCCCGTCTTCACGCCGGGATTGTCGCCGCCGGTGCCCGCTGACGGATCGCGCTGCGGCTGTCCGGCGGTCGAGATCGCGCCGGCCGTGGCGCCGGCCGCGGGCGAGGGGTTCACTCCTTCCGCCGCAGCGACGGCCGCATTGCCGAGCGAGCCGCCGCTCACCGTTCCGGGAGTCGCGGCGCTGACCGCCGCGCCTTCGCTCGTGCCGCGCAACCCGGATTCGACGGACGCGGCGTTCACCCGCGTGCCGGCCGACACTCGCGACGCCGCGCGGCTCTTGTCGCGCGCCGGCGTGAAGTTCGGATCGATGCGCGCCGCGTCGTCGAAGTAGCGCCGGGCGTCGTCGAACCGCCCGACGTCGTTCGCCTCGAGGCCGCGGCTGTAGGCGAGAAACGCGGCAAGGGACCGCGTCGGCCGCTGCTCGATCGCGTTGCGGTCCGCGGTCGTCAGGGTGACGTCGAGCGAATTGAACAGCTCGAGCACGACGTTCTTCTCGAGCGCGAACAGCTCGTCCATCGATTCGGCGTCGGTCGCCGGGCGGTCGATGCGCGTCGTCGACACGTCGGTGACGATTGCGCTGGCGCGAAGCTGATCGCCCGCTTGCGTGAGCGACCCGCCGACCATCTTCGACGCGCGAAGGATACGGCCCGCACGGACGCCCGTGCTCGAGTCGACGCCGACGTTCCGTTGCAACGCCATCTCGTCGAGCAGCGCCTGAATGCGCGCTCGCTCGACGACGGTGAGTTGGCTCGACCGGCTCAGGTCCGTGGCCACCAGCTCGGCGAAGCCGCGCTCGAGCGGCCGCAGGGAGCTGTCGGCTCCGGTGAAGCTGAACGGCAGCACGGCCACGGTGTTCGGCGCCGGCGCCTCACTCGAGAGTCGGGCTTCGTCGGCCAACGCGCGCTTCGCGTCGGCCTGCACCTCGCGCAGCGCGAGAACGTCGAGACGGTCGGCGACCTGCGCGCGAACCTTCGCGGTCTTGCCGACTTTGAGATAACTCTCATAGGCCGACCGTGCCGCCGGCAGGTCATCCTGCGCCTCGGCGGCCAGCCCGAGATAGAGCGCCGCCACGCCATCCTGCGGGTCCATCTGCGCCGCCTGCTGAAGAGCGGCGCGCGCGTCGGCCGGCCGGTTGGCCTTGAAGTAGGCAATGCCGAGCGAGCGAATAGCCGGTTCGGACGCCGGGTTTGCGGCGCGTGCCTGCTCGAGCCGCGCCAGATTGTCGGCGCTGCCGGACATCGCCACGGCACACCCGGCGAGTACGAGCGCGCCGACTGCGGGGACCATGCGAAACATCCGAATCACCATCGGACACCTCCTCCCACCGTATTATCGGTCCGGGTCGAGCATATCCTCAAATCGCATCCACTGAGCGTAGAAATAGAGGTCTACGTAGCCCGTTGGCCCGTTCCGGTTCTTGCGAACGAGCAATTCGGTTGCCCCTTCGATGTCGCGCGCCGGCTGGTACATGTCTTCGCGGAACAGGGCCAGCACGATATCGGCCAGCTGCTTGATGCTCCCGAGCGCCCCGAAATCGTCGAGCGTCGGGCGCCGGTCGTCGCGAGCGGCCAGGTGCGGCAGCGGCGCCGTGGCCAGGAGCGCCGCCTCGCGCTCGAGCGCGGTGCGCTTGAGCTCCCGAACGAACACCGCGAGCTCCTGATCGAGCACGGCACCGGAATCGCCCGATGCCAGTCCGGTCAGCGAGTCGACGATCAACAGGTCGACGTCCGGTAGCTCGTCGATGAACGCCGGCAGCGGCTTGATCCGCGCCGGCGGCACGAGCTCGAGAATCGGCAGCCGGTCGCGCAGCTTGAGCGCCACGGCGCCGGCATTGGCGCGGGTCATCTCGTCGAGCGCACCCTGGCGCAGATCGTCGATCCGGGTCCGCGCCTCGATGGCAATGATACGCTCGAGCAGACGCTCGATGGTCATCTCGGTGCTGAGAAACGCGACGCGTGCGCTCTGCGCCGCGGCGCGAAGCGCGAAGGCCAGAGCGAGCGCGGACTTGCCGCTGCCGGCATCGCCGCCGAGGATCGTGAGATCGCCGCGGCGAAAACCGCCGCCGAGCATCTTGTCGAGACTGGGGAATCCGCAGGCGACGGTCTCCCGCGCCGGCGAGCCGTCGGCGACGGCGTCCACGCGCGAGAGGAGGACCGAGAGCGGTGAGATGTCGGGCGTTCGGCTCATCGGCTAAATAGACTGTCAACGAGCCGCGGAGCAACGGCAAGGCGCTCTGTAGCGCCTTGTCACACAAGCGCTTGCGGCTACGCCCTCATGCCCGCGCCGGAGAGCGCTTTGGCCAGCTGATCGAGCTCGGCGCGCGACGCTGGCTCGAGGTATGGCGAGGTGACGGCGATCACGTTTCCGAGC
Source organism: Gemmatimonadaceae bacterium (assembly GCA_035572355.1). GTDB lineage: Bacteria > Gemmatimonadota > Gemmatimonadetes > Gemmatimonadales > Gemmatimonadaceae > JAQBQB01. The sequence continues at coordinate 2,703 of DATNAT010000094.1, read as the reverse complement.
GCGATGGCGGCATCCGCCGGTCCCGTCGCCGAAGCGTCGAACAGTTTCGTGAGACTAGCGCGGAGAACGGGTGTGGGAAGCGCGAGCATCGAGACCCAGTGTCGCGCGCCGGCCGCGCGTTCGACGCGTGCCTCGAGCGACAAACCGCGCTCCGGGAGCACATCGTGGGCGAGCCGCGCCGCGACGTATACGGCGAGCGCCACTTCTCGTTGCCCGCCGAGCGGAGCGCGTCCAGCAAGCGATGCGAGCGCGCCGAAGCGGAACGACGTCGATGCGAGGGCGTACGGCGGCTTGGCGGCGAGCATGGTGGACAATCTGTCGCGCGCCACGGAGCGCGGGAAGAACGGGTAAAGGTGCAGAGCGCGCGGGCTATATTTCCGCCCATGGCGCAACCGGCGAAGTCCGTCCTCTGGGTCGACGACGAGGCGGAGCTCCTCGAACCGCACCGCATTTTCTTGCGCGACAAGGGGTTCGAGGTCGAGACCGCGACGAACGCCGACGACGCGGTGGAAATGGTGCGCCGACGCCCGTTCAACCTCGTCCTCCTCGACGAGCAGATGCCCGGCAAGCGCGGCATGGACGCACTCCGCGAGCTGCGCGAGGCCAATCCCAACCTCGCGATCGTCATGGTGACGAAGAGCGAGGAGGACTCGACGATGACCGAGGCGCTCGGTGCCGCGCTCGAAGGCTACATCGTGAAGCCGGTGACGCCGCGCCAGGTGTACGCCGCGATCACCCGGCTGCTCGAAGGCACGCGCATTCGCCAGGCGGCGGTGGCGCGAAAGTTCGTCGAGCGCTTCCGCGATCTGCAGACGGAGCCGACGCGCGGCCTCGGCTGGCGCCAGTGGATCGACCGGTTCAGCGAGATCACCCAATGGGACCTCGATCTGCTCGAGGCGAACGAGACGGCGCTGCACGAGTCGCTGCAGGGGCTCTATCCCGATCTGCGGCGCGAGTTCGCCGGCTTCGTGAAAACGGCATACCCCGAGTGGCTGCGCAACCTCGCCGGCGACCGGCCGCCGCTCTCGATCGACATCGTGCCGGAGTTTTTGCTGCCGATTCTCAAGACCGAGCGGGCGGCGATCTTCGTCGTGATCGATTGTCTGCGGCTCGACCAGTGGCGCTCGCTCGAGCCGATCATCGCGCCCCTGTTCGACATCGAGACGACGCACTACTTCGGGATCTTGCCGACCGCCACGCCCTACGCGCGCAACGCGCTGTTCAGCGGACTCTTTCCCGGCGAGATCGCGGCGCGCTTTCCCGACTGGTGGGGCGAGCGCGAGGACGAAACGCTGAACGCGCACGAGCGCCAGCTGCTCGAGGCGCAGCTCGCCGAGCTCGAGGTCAAGGCGCCGGTGCGCTACGAGAAGATCTCGACCGCCGCCGAGGGCGACGACATCGAACGCCGGCTGTCGCGGGTCATCGCGCCCGAAGGTATATCAGCGTTCGTATTCAACTTCGTTGATCTCCTGACCCACGGCCGCTCCGAGTCGGCGATCCTCTACGAGGTGGCGCGCGACGAGATTGCCCTCCGCCAGCTCACCCAGCAGTGGTTCCGGCGCTCGGCGCTGTTCGCCGTGCTCAAGGAGGCGGCGCGCCGCCGGGTGAAGGTGCTCGTGACGAGCGACCACGGCTCGATCCACTGCCGCACACCGGCCACGGTGTTCGCCAAGCGCGACGCGACGCAGAATCTCCGCTACAAGTTCGGCGAGGACCTGCGGGCCGAGAACCCCGAGCAGGCGATGCTGTTCACGAAAGAGGATTCGCTCAAGTTGCCCCGTCGCGGCCTCGGCGCGAACACGCTGCTCGCCACCGGCGACTCATTCTTCGTGTACCCGACCAAACTGCGCGAGTACCAGGGGCGGTATCGCGGCTCGTTCTTGCACGGCGGCGTCACGCCCGAGGAGTGCATCCTGCCGGTGTCGTTGCTCACGCCGAGGGGCTGACGGTGCCCACGACCACGCACGCACCGGCACGAGTGCCGCGCGGCTCGATGTACGGGCGGCTCCTCGAGTTCCTCCGCCCGCACTGGTGGCGGCTGTCGGGGAACATCCTGGCCAGCGTGATCGCCGCCAACCTCGACGGCTTCTCGTTCACGCTGCTCATCCCGTTCCTCAACGAGCTCGATCCCAAGCAGAGCATTCCCGTTCCCAATCTTGGCTTCGTCAGCAAGTTGATCAACTTCGTGATCGGCGGATTCCTCACCGGCCGCACGCGCGTCCAGGCGCTCGGCGCGGTGATCCTCACGATCGGCGTCGTCGTGCTGGTGAAGAACGTGTTCGTGTGGAGCGCCGGGCAGCTCGGCGCGGAGCTCCAGGAGTACGTCACGCGCGATCTGCGCGACGTCGTGTTCCGCCACATGCAGCGGCTGCCGCTCGGCTACTTCCACCGGACGAAGGTGGGCCAGATCATCGCCCGCATCGTCTCCGATACCGAGCAGACGAAGGCCCTCGTCACCGAGCTCGTGACCCGCTCGATCCAGAACTCGGCCCAGATCGTCGTCTACATCGCCTATCTGCTCTCGATGTCGGTGCGGCTCACCCTCGTGTCGCTCGTCATCGCGCCGTTGCTCACGCTCGCGCTCCAGCCGCTGCTCCGCCGGCTGCGCCACGGCTACCGCCGCACGCGGGCCGACTACGGCGAGGCGACGAGCGTGCTCCAGGAAGTGGTGAGCGGCATACGCCTCGTGAAGTCGTTCGGCGG
>DATNAT010000093.1:0-15633 GCA_035572355.1 Gemmatimonadaceae bacterium | reverse complement strand
AATGTGACGGTGGGCCAGTGGTGCAACTCGGACTGGAGCGTCGGCCACGAGGACGACCCGGCGTATTGCCGCACCAACGGCGTTGGCCCGACGTCGACGAGCGCCGCGCTCGCCACGAACGATGGCGACTACCTGTATCCCTACGTGCCGTCGGGCATCAATCCGTTCTACAACCTCGGCTACAAGAACGATAACGTCAACCCCGACACGAACAAGTACACGATCGGCATGTCGATCGCGTACTCGAAGGTCAGCTCCACCGACAAGAGCGCCGTCAACGCGAGCGTCTGGAACCTCGGGGACTCGAGCGGCAGCGCCAAGGATTCCAAGTACTTCTTCGAGAACGACAACGTGCTGTGGTGCGATGCCACCGCCGCGAACTGGCCGCATGGCGGCCCCACGCAGTCGCAAACCTGCACGGGCGCACAGACGCAGACCTGTAACGGCTTCGTCGCCGGCACGTGTACCGGCGGCTCGCAAACCTGCACGGGCACCGCGCAAACGTGCAAATCGAATTCGCAGACCTGCGTCAACAAGACCGCGACGCAGACCTGCCAGGCGCCCGCCACGCAGACCTGCAACAACATCACCGCACAGACCTGCAACGGCTACCAGACGCAGACCTGCACCAACATCCAAGGCCAGTCCTGCAACGGCTACCAGACGCAGACCTGCGGGCTCGCCTCGCAGACCTGCAACGGCTACAAGACGCAGACCTGCAATCTCAAGAAGACCTGCGCCCAGAGCGGCTCGGCGTGCACGACCAGCGCCGACTGCCCAGACGACAGCACCACGTGCTCGACGCAATTCGACCCGCCGGGTTGCAACACCTGCGTGGGCCCGGAATGCGGCACCTGCACGCTGAAGACCGTCTGCCAGAAGCAGGCCTGCAACACGTCGGGCGCCTGCTCCGTCAGCGGCGCCGGCTGCTCGAGCGACGCGAATTGCCCGGCCATCAACGGCAGCTGCAGCCTCACCGGCGCCGCTTGCGTCGGGAGCGGGGCCGGTAACTGCACCAACGCCGGCCACTGCAGCGTCAATACCGGCACCGTCTGCACGAGCGACGCCAACTGCGCGGCGATCAACGGCGCCTGCAGCAAGACCAGCGTCGCCTGCCAGCCCGCCAACGCGGCAACGCAATGCCCGGCCACCGGCAATTGCTCGGTGAATACCGGCACCTCGTGTACGACCAACGCCAATTGCGCGGCAATCAACGGCAAGTGCAGCGTCAGCAACGCCGCGTGCACGGGCACTGGCGCGGGCAACTGCCCGGCGCTCGGCAAGTGCTCGATCAGCAACGCGCAGTGCCAGACCAACGCCAACTGCCCGAACGTCGGCGGCACCTGCGACCTGACCGGCAAGGCCTGCGCGTCCGGGACCTGCCCGAAGGCGGGCAATTGCTCGATCGTCACGACGACAGTCTGCGACACCAATTCGGATTGCGCCGCGGTCAAGAAGTGCTCGATCACCGGCGCCTCGTGCTCGGTGAATGCCGACTGCCCGGCGCAGAACCTGAAGTGCAGCATCGACGGCAATGCCTGCGCGACGAGCGCCGACTGCCCGGCGATCGCCAAGACCTGTTCGGCGGGCAACGTCGGTGCGACTTGCACGACCAACGCGAGCTGCAACGTCGCCGGACATTGCTCGATCCAGACCGGTACGGCGTGCACCACCAACGCCAACTGCCCGGTTGTTGCCGGGGCGTGCTCGATCAGCGGCGCCGCGTGCACGACCAACGCGAACTGCCCAGGCATCCCGACGGCCAGCGCCTCGGCGGTGTGCTCCGACATGCTGGCGGACGCCTCCCACACGCTGCGCTACGATGCCGATCATGACGGCGTGGTCTGCCGCCACAACAACAAGGCGTATGCGGACGGCACGTCGGCCGCGGCGTTCAACTATCCGAACAGCAAGTACAACACGCCCGTCACTGCCGGCACCGGCGCCGACGCCTGCGTGGCGACGCCGCGCTTCAAGGCGGTGCCGCGCCATTACTGGGTGACCAACGTCGAGTGGTGCGACGCCGCGAACGCGAGCGGACCGTGGACGGGCTACGGCGACAACTCCACCGGCACGTGCCAGTCGTTCAAGGACAGCACGCACGTGTACCCGCGCTTCTACCAGTTCGGCGCCGGTCCGGCCGATACGGGTTACGCCAACAACGTCACCACGCCGGCGTTCCAGCGCATCGACCTCATTTCCGGCAACTCGTACACGTTCACGTACAAGTCGGTGGACTGGGCGACCAGCACCGAGCAGGGCACCGACACCGTGACGCGGACGTACGCGCAGGAGATGGAGAATTACGCCAACTGGTTCGCCTACTACCGCACCCGCATCCAGGCGGTGAAGACGGTGACGTCGCTGTCGTTCCTCGGCAAGGACCCGACGACGAGCAAGTTCAACGTCGACGAGAACTTCCGCGTCGGGCTGCATTCGCTGTCGACCAACGCCTCCGGCGTCGCCACGGCGTTCGTGCCGCCCGATTACTTCGACGACACGCAGAAGTCGAGCTGGGCGACGAAGCTGTTCGGCATGGTGATCAACATGGCGCAGAACACGCCGAACCTTTCGGCCGTCGAGCGCATCGGCGACTACTACAAGAACGGCAGCAGCACGGCGCTCGACACGACGACCGATCCGATCGTGCTCTCCTGCCAGAAGAACTGGCACATGCTGTTCACCGACGGCCTCACGTTCCAGGACGCGCTGCCGACGTTCCAGCCCGGCGATCAGGATTTGACGATCAAATCCAACAACACGACGGACACGACGAAGATGCCGTTCTGCCAGAACGTCGTCGACAACGTCACCGACTTGAAGCCCGGCGACAAGTGGCCGCACCCCTACCGCGAGGACGAGAGCAACACGATCGAGAACTCGGTAGCCGACTACGCCACGTACTACTGGGCCAACGACCTGCGCCCCGACATGGACAACAACGTCGGCAAGAGCGCCCAGGACGAGGCGTGCTGGCAGCACGTCAACTTCGCGGCGATCTCGCTCGGCACAGAAGGCAAGCTCGCGGCCGGCGACCAGAGCGGCGTCGAGGCGCAGCTGACTGCCGGAGCAATCCAGTGGCCAACGCCGTATCCGTCCACGATCGCGCCGGACGCGTCCGGCGTCGACGACCTGTGGCATTCGTCGCTCAATTCACGTGGCCGGTTCGTCAACGCCAACAACGCGGACGAGATCAAGGTCGGGATGGGCGCGATCCTCGCCGACATCGAGAACCAGGAAGGCTCGCGCGCCGGCGCCGGCTTGCAGTCCGTGAACTTCACGGCGAGCGGCACCAGCGCGTACTCGGTGACATTCGAGCCGGGCTGGGGCGGCATCGTCTCCAAGAACTCGATCGATCCCGTGACTTTCGCGATCCAGAGCACCTCGTGGACGGTGGGTGGCGGCAAGACCGGCGACGTGCTGAAGACGCAGCTCACCCCCACGCTGGCCAAGCCGACGCCGTGGGATACCAATCGCAAGATCGTGACGATGCACACCAACGGCACCCCGGTCCCGTTCGTGTTCGACCAGCTCTCGTCGACGCAGCAGGATTCGCTGGCGCCCGGCAAGCCGGCGATCGGCAAGCAGGTGCTCGAGTATCTGCGCGGCAGCAATGTCAACGAGGGCCCGGCGACGCTCAACTTCCGTTCGCGCGCCTCCGCAGGGCCGCTCGGCGACATCGTCAACGCGTCGCCGAGATTCGTCGGCAAGCCGAACATGCCGTACCAGGATTTCGCGGATCCGGGCTACAGCGCCTTCGCCTCGAGCAACAGCACGCGCGAAGGCATGGTGTACGTGGCCTCGAACGACGGCATGCTGCACGGCTTCGTCGACGAGACGGGGAACGAGCTCTTCGCCTACGTCCCGCGCACGATCATCCGTCCGACGGAAACCGACAGCACGAACCCGGATCCCGGCATCCCCGCGCTCACGCTCAAGGAAGGCGCGCTGCCGCCGTTCAAGCATCACTTCTACGTCGACACGACGCCCAAGGTCGTCGACGTCGACTTCGGCGACAAGGACTGGCACACGATCCTCGTCGGCGGCCTCGGCAAGGGCGGTCACGCGTACTACGCGCTCGACGTCACCGATCCCGACGGCATTCTCAACGAAAGCGATGCGGCGTCGCGCGTCCTCTGGGAGTTCACCGACGACGACCTCGGTTACACCTACGGGCCTGCGCTGGTCACCAAGACGGCGGCATGGGACCGCAAATGGGTGGTGATCGTGCCGTCCGGCTACAACAACAAGTCGGGTGTCGGCAAGATCTGGGTGCTTGACGCGAAGACGGGCGAAGTGCTGAAGACCCTGTCGACCGGCTTCGGCAGCTCCACCAGCCCCTCGGGCCTCGCGCAGATCGCGGGCTTCACGCAGAATTATCACAACTACCTGTCGGATGAGGTCTACGGCGGAGACCAGTACGGCAATGTCTGGCGCTTCGACCTGCGCGACACCAATCCGGACAACTGGACGGTCGGCCTGCTGGCCAAGCTCACCGCGCCCGACGGCACGGCGCAGCCGGTCACGACGGCGCCGCAGATCGAGATCGATATCGTCAACGGCGCCGACCGCTGGGTCTTCGTCGGTACCGGTCGCCTGCTCGACACGAGCGACCAGGACAACGACCAGATCCAGTCGTTCTACGCGCTGCGCGATGGCACCCAGAAGCTGCCGGGGACGATCGTCAGCGGCTCGCCGGTCGTGCGCACCGATCTCAACGCGGTCACCGACGAGAACGGCACGGCGGGCATCAACGCAAAGGGCTGGGTCAACGACCTGCCGCAATTCAGCCAGGTGACGACGCCCTTCCAGGCCGTGTTGTCGATCGTCGTGTACGCGGCCACCAAGCCGCAGACCGATCCGTGCCTGACCGGGCAGGCCGCGGACATCTACGTGCGGTCGTTCGCGCAGGGCGTGTCGCAGATCGATTCCGCGGCAGCGACGTCGTCGGGGATCACCTGCAGCGCCAATTCGTGCGAATCGGAGAACGGCGCGGTCGGCGCGGAAATCATCGGCACGACCGCCGACGGGTCGCCCACTGCCGATCTCGCCGTCGCGATCACGCTCGGCAGCTCGGGGCGCATCGCGAAGATTCCGATCAAGCAGCCGTCGTGGAACTACACGCACCGGCTGTCGTGGCGGATCCTGTCCGAGTAGCCCGATCGACGTGGTTCAATGACGGCCGCGCCGCCTCCAAGCGGCGCGGCCGTTGTCGTTGTCGAGCCCGCCTTCGCACATGAACGCCGCCGTGCTCCCCGCCTCGCCGCCGATCGCGCTGCGGTTGCCGGCGTCGCTCGCGGTGTCGCTCGCGATCCACGTGGTGCTGCTGGTGTCGATCGGCGTGCTGTTGCGCGCCATGCCGGCGACCCTCGGCCCGCAGCGAAACGTCGCACAGGCGCTGACCGCGGACATCATCACGCTGCCCGAACTGAGCCCCGAGCTGACCGCGCCATTGCCGGCGCTCGCGCCGGTCGAGCCGATCCGTGAAATGATGCCGCCGCCGGTCGCACCGGTGTCGCGCAACACGCCCGAGCCTGGCCTGTCGACGGCGCCCGCGACGATCCAGGCCAGCGCCGAGTTCGCGCCGGTCGGACGGATCTCGTATCGTTTCGGCGACGGCGCGCGTCTTTTCGGCGCCGATCTCGCGAAGCGCATGGCGGCGCGGTTTCCCGAAGTGGCCGCGCGCCCGCCGCGCATCGACGGCAGCCTGTCGGCGATGTACCCGGTGAAGGCGGCGCGCGAGGGGCGCTCGCAGGCGCTGTCGGCGCTCGTGTCGATCGACGCGCAGGGTCACATCACCGACGTTCGCGTGTTGCCCGACGATCCGGTCTTCGCCGCGGCGGTGATGGCGGCCGTGCGCAACGCGCGCTTCCAGCCGGCACAGATCCTTGGCAAGCCCGCGCCCTATTGGGCCGTGCTCGATTTCACGTTCAAGATCGATGGACCTACGGGTCCTGACGGCAAGCTCCTCGACAGATAGCCGTCGCTCACGCGCCGGGCGACCTTTGCCGCTCTCGCGCGCAACCCTGCGCGGTCATGAGCCATCGGCAGGCATCCCTCCGGCCGATCGCCCGATGGCTATCCGCCGACACGCGGCTCGATCGCACCCTCGCGGCACTCTTCCATGCGACCGCACCTGAACGGCACTGCCAGTCGAGTAGCGCGTCGCTCTTCCGGCCGATGGCGCGCGGTGGCCCGCGACCATCACCATCGCTTCAGGTTTCACGGCAGCGAAGCGGCGTCAGTTGACATCCGGACACAAATGTCCGACAATCGCCATGCGGGGAAACGAATTGATCAGGAAGGTCGCAGTGCTCGCCAAGGAGAAGGGCGTTGACGTTCGCCTCGACAGGAAGCGCGGCAAGGGAAGTCATCAGACGCTCTATTTCGGGGACCGCAAGACAATCATTCGCAACCCAAGGGACGAATTGAAGACCGGCACGTACTACGCGACGTTGAAGCAACTCGGCATCGACGAGAAGGACCTGAGGTGACGCGATGAGCTCATGCGCAAAATTAGTGGATTCCCCGGAGACGCTGGCGTATGCGGTCCTGATACGGCCGGCGAAGGGAGGCGGTTATGTCGTAACCTGCCGTGACCTGCCGGAGCTCATCACCCAAGGGGATTGTCTCGAACATGCGCTGGCCGAGGCGGTCGACGCGATGGACGAGGCGATCGCCGCACGGATGGACGACGGTGAGGATCTTCCCGCCGCGACTACATCGCGCAAGGGGGAACACTTCGTCACGCCGAGCGCGGAATTGGGCGCAAAGGCGGCGCTCTACCTGGCGATGCGGGAAGCGGGCATGTCCAAGGCGGAACTCGCACGCAGGCTGCAAGTGGACGAAAAGGAAGTTCGTCGACTTCTCGACCCACGCCACCGGTCCAGGTTGCCGCGGATGGACGAAGCGCTTCGCATCCTCGGCAAGCGGCTCGTGCTGAGTCTTTGCCCGATGATCGAGCCGGCCATCGCGGCGGCACATGGCCGCGATAGCCATGCACCGACAACCACGCTGCACATCCGACGAACCAGCAAGGGTGCCCCGCTCAGCCGCGGATAGGAGAGCCGGCCGGCAGCGCTCCTTCGACGTTACCCCATCACCGGCATATGGAACCCCGGCGCCGCGCTGCCGTCGTCGGGCCAGCGTCCGGTGACGACCTTGGTGCGCGTATAGAAGCGCACCCCGTCGGTGCCGTGCACGTGCAGGTCGCCGAACAGCGAGTTGCGCCAGCCGCCGAACGAGAAGAACGCCATCGGCACCGGCACCGGCACGTTGACACCGACCATGCCGATGTCCACCTGCTGCTGGAAGCGCCGCGCGGCGTAGCCCGAGCGCGTGAAGATCGCCGCGCCGTTGGCGTACGGGTTGGCGTTGATCATCGCGATCGCCGCATCGAGCGACTCGATGCGCGACACCGCGAGCACCGGGCCGAAGATTTCCTCGCGGTACACGCTCATCTTCGTGTCGACGTTGTCGAACAGCGTCGGGCCGACGAAGAAGCCGCGCTCGCCGCCCTCGACCGCCGGCTTGCGGCCGTCGACGACCAGGGCCGCGCCCTCCTCGGCGCCCTTGTCGATCAGGCCGTGGATCCGATCGCGCGACGCGGAGGTGATGATCGGTCCCATCTCGACGCCCGCCTTGTCGCCGGGACCGGTGGTGACCTTGCGCGCGCGCTCCGCGAGCTTCGCCACCAGCGCGTCACCGACGTCGCCGATCGCGACCACCGCCGAGATCGCCATGCAACGCTCGCCGGCCGAGCCGTAGCCCGCGCCGATGATCGCGTCGGCCGCGTAATCGAGGTCGGCGTCCGGCATCACCACCGCATGGTTCTTTGCGCCGCCCAGCGCCTGCACGCGCTTGCCATGGCGCGCCGCCGTCTCGTAGATGTACTTGGCGATCGGCGTCGAGCCGACGAACGACACCGCGTGGATGCCGGGATGCGCGAGGATCGCGTCGACCGACTCCTTGTCGCCGTGCACGACGTTGAACACGCCGTCGGGCAGTCCCGCCTCCTTGAGGAGCTCGGCCATCCGCAACGCGAGCGTCGGATCGCGCTCCGACGGCTTAAGGATGAACGAGTTGCCGCAGGCGATCGCCACGGGGAACATCCACATCGGGACCATCGCCGGGAAATTGAACGGCGTGATGCCCGCGCACACGCCCACCGGCTGGCGCAGCGACCAGGTGTCGACGTCGGTGCCGACGTTCTCGCCGAACTCGCCCTTGAGAAGATGCGGAATGCCGGTGGCGAACTCGACCACCTCGATGCCGCGCGTGATCGAGCCCTCGGCGTCGGCGAGCGTCTTGCCATGCTCGGCGGTGACGATCTTGGCGAGGTCTTTCTTGTGCGTGTCCATCAGGTCGCGGAATTTCATCAGCACTCGCGCGCGGCGCAGCGACGGCCACGCGCGCCAGCCCGGCAGCGCCGCCGCCGCGGCGGTGACTGCCGCGTCGACGTCGGCCGCATTGGCGAGCGGCACGTGGCGAAGCACCTCGCCGGTCGCGGGGTTGATCACCTCGCCGTAGCGCTTGGTGAGCGCCGGCACGGCGCGGCCGCCGATCCACAGCGGGAGGCGTTCGAGGGTGGTCAGGTCCATGGCGTTGCTCCGGTTACGTCGGCGCGTGGTGACGTCGAATCGGCGTCGCGCCGGCAGCGGGATTGAATCGATGTTGTATCACGTTTGGCCGCCGCCGCGTTCGGCCTCCAGCAAGCGCGCCGCATAGCGCGCCATCATGTCCACTTCGAGATTGACGCGCGCGCCCGCCGCGAGCTCGCGCAGCGTCGTCACCGCCAGTGTGTGCGGGATCAGGTTGACGTCGAAGCGCGTGCCAGCGACGCCGTTGACGGTGAGGCTCACGCCGTCGATCGCGATCGAGCCTTTCGGCGCGATGAATCGCGCGAGCTCGTGCGGCGCGTCGACGTCGAGCCGCCAGTTGCGGCCGTCGTCGCCGGCGACCGGCGCGAACGCGATCACCGTGCCCGTGCCGTCGACGTGGCCTTGCACGAGATGGCCGCCGAGCCGATCGGCGAGGCGCAGCGATTTCTCGAGATTGACGTCGGCGCCGAGGCGCAGGCCGGCGATCCGCGCCAGCGACTCGGCGGAGACGTCGAAGCGCATCAGCGGGCCATCGAGCGCCACGACGGTGAGGCAGCAGCCGTTGACCGCAACGCTGTCGCCGATCGCGATGTCGGCGACGTCGAGCGCGCGCCCATCGACGGCGATGCGGCGGCCCTCGCCGGCCGGCGCGTCGGCCACCACGCGCCCGACCGCCTGGATGATGCCGGTGAACATCAGCGTTGCGCCACGGTCGGCCCGAGCGCAAGCGGGTCGCCCGGCTCGCGCACGACGCGCGCGACGATGCGCAGGGCATCGCCGATCGGCTCGACGCTGCGAAACGCGAGACGCACGCGCGCATCGAGTGCTGCGAGCGGCAACGCGCGCTCGGCCATGCCGCGCGCCGGATCGCCGATCAGCGACGGCGCGAGGTAGACGAGGAACTCGTCCACGAGCCCAGCGTCGACCAGCGCGCCGACGAGCTTGGCGCCCGCCTCGACGTGGATCTCGTTGATGCCGCGCGCGGCGAGCGTGCGCATCATGCCCGGGAGATCGACCTTGCCGTTGCCGTCCGGCAGCTCGAGCACGTCGACACCCGCCGATGCGCGGTCGCGGCCTCCGGACGCCGTGACCATCAACGCGTTGCCGCCGGCCAGCACGCGCGCCGACGGCGGCGTCGCGGCATGGCGATCGACGACGATGCGCAGCGGCTGGCGCGGCGTCGGCACGTCGCGCACCGTCAGTTGCGGGTCGTCTTTCGCCACCGTGCCGACACCCGTGAGGATCGCGCAGGCGCGCGCGCGCCACGCGTGGCCATCGGCACGCGCCGCTGCACCGGTGATCCACTGGCTCTCGCCGCTCGCGAGCGCGGTGCGGCCATCGAGCGACGCGGCGAGCTTGACACGCACCCACGGCATGCCGCGCACGACACGGGCGATGAAGCCGACGTTGAGCTCCTGCGCCGCGTCCTCCGCGATACCCTCGGTGACCGCGATGCCCGCCGCCGCCAACGTCGCGGCGCCGCCGGCGGCCACCGCGTGGGGATCGCGCATCGCGAACACCACGCGCGCGACGCCGGCGTCGATGAGCGCGCGCGTGCAGGCTCCCGTGCGTCCCTGATGATTGCAGGGCTCGAGGTTGACGTAGACGGTCGCGCCGCGCGGGTCATGGCCGCGGGCGCGCGCGTCGTCGAGCGCGGCCACCTCGGCATGCGCTTCGCCGGGCCGGCGGTGGAAGCCCTCGCCGAGGATCTCACCGCCGCGCGCCACGACGGCGCCGACGCGCGGGTTGGGCGTGGTGGTGTAGATGCCGCGTGCGGCGAGCTCGAGCGCGCGCGCCATGAACGCGAGGTCCGTGCTGACCTGGTCCTGCGGCGTGGCAGCCGACGCCGCCATGCCGGCGTTCGCTGGCGACGCGGCCATCAGCGCCGCGCGCGGCGTGCCGGCGCCTCGACTTCCTTGATCGCGTCGCGGAAGTCGGAGACGTCCTCGAACGCGCGGTAGACCGACGCGAAGCGGATGTACGCGACCTTGTCGAGCTTCTTCAGCTCGTCCATCACGCGCTCGCCGATGTCGCGCGACGGGATCTCGCGCTCGCCGAGCGACAGCACGTGCTGGACGATGCGCTTGATCGACGCGTCGACGTATTCGGTGGGCACCGGCCGCTTGTGCAGCGCGCGCTGGAAGCCGACGCGGATCTTCGACTCGTCGAAGTCGGCGCGCGAGCCGTCGGACTTGACGACCTGCGGCAGCCGCAGCTCGGCGTTCTCGTAGGTGGTGAAGCGCTTCTGGCAGCTCGCGCAGCGCCGGCGGCGGCGGATCGCGTCGCCCGCTTCCGACACACGCGAGTCGATCACCTGGGTGTCGGGGCTGGCGCAGAACGGGCAGTTCATCGCGGGGATGAAGCGCGGCGGGATTCAGCGGTAGACGGGGTGCTTCGACGTGAGCTCGGCCACCGACTTCTTCGTCGCGCGCGTCACGCCCTCGTCGGCGGGCGCGTCGAGCACGTCGGCGATGAGATGCGCGAGCGCCTCGCTGTCGAGCTCGCCGAAGCCGCGCGTGGTGATCGCCGGACTGCCGATACGGATGCCCGACGTCACGAACGGCTTCTCGGGATCGTTGGGGATCGCGTTCTTGTTGACGGTGATGTGCGCGCGCGACAGCGCCGCCTCGGCGTCCTTGCCGGTGATCTTCTTGGCGCGCAGGTCGACGAGGAACATGTGCGAGTCGGTACCGCCCGAGACGATGCGCAGTCCGCGATCCTGCAGCACGCGCGCCAGCACGCGCGCGTTCTCGAGCACGCGCTCCTGGTAGACGCGGAAGTCGTGCTTCAGCGCCTCGCCCAGCGCCACCGCCTTGGCCGCGATCACGTGCATCAGCGGGCCGCCCTGCAGGCCCGGAAACACCGCGGAGTTGATCGCCTTCTCGTGGTCGGCGTTGGCGAGGATGAGGCCGCCGCGCGGGCCGCGCAGCGTCTTGTGGGTGGTCGTCGTCACGTAGTCGGCGATGCCGACCGGCGACGGGTACACACCGGCGGCGACGAGGCCCGCGTAATGCGCCATGTCAACCATCAGCGGCGCGCCCACCTCGTCGGCGATCGCCTTGAAGCGGCGCCAGTCGATGACCCGCGAGTACGCCGACGCGCCGGCGATGACGAGCTTGGGCTTGTGCTCGCGCGCGAGGCGCTGCGCCGCGGCATAGTCGATCAGCTCGGTGTCCGGCTCGAGGCCGTACGCGACCACGTTGAACCACTTGCCCGACTGGTTGACCGGCGAACCGTGGGTCAGGTGCCCCCCGTGCGGCAGGCTCATGCCGAGCACCGTGTCGCCGGGCTTGAGCGCCGCGAAGAAGATGGCCTGGTTCGCCTGGGCGCCCGAATGCGGCTGCACGTTGGCGTAGCCGGCGCCGAACAATCGTTTCGCACGGTCGATCGCCAGCGACTCGGCGATGTCGACGTATTCGCAGCCGCCGTAGTAGCGCTTGCCGGGATAGCCTTCCGCGTACTTGTTGGTGAGCTGCGAGCCCTGCGCCGCCAGCACCGCGGGCGACGCATAGTTCTCCGAGGCGATGAGCTCGATGTGCTCTTCCTGCCGACGGTTCTCGCCGGCGATCGCCTGCCACAGCTCGGGGTCGGCCTTGTCGAGGGTGAGCGTGCGCGAAAACATGCGAGGGCGGTTGCCGGAGGGAGCGACGATTCTAGCATTGCAGCGCACCATGGCGCCGTGCGCGGTCCGCGCGGCGTGCCTGATTCCCTTATAATCGGCGCGGGCCGAAGACGCGCCCGATCGAGACGGCGCCACGACCGTCGAATCCGGAGGAGCCCTCGCTTGAATGCCCTGCTCGGTGTCTCGCGCGTCATCGACGCGCTGAGCGAACGGATCGGCCGCGTGATCGCGTGGCTCGTGCTCATCACCGTGCTGATCAGCGCGGCGAACGCGACCGTCCGCAAGCTCTTCGACTACAGCTCGAACTCGTATCTCGAGATCCAGTGGTACCTGTTCTCGGCGGTCTTCCTCGTCGGTGCAGGCTACACGCTGCTGCGCAACGAGCACGTGCGCATCGACATCATCTCGTCGCGCCTGTCGGCGCGCGCGCGCAACTGGATCGACGTCATCGGACTGGTGTTCTTCCTGTTCCCGATGTGCTTCATCGTCATGTGGCTGTCGTGGCCGCTGCTCGAGGACTCGTACGTCCGTCATGAGGTATCGAGCAACGCGGGCGGATTGATCATCTGGCCGGCGCGGCTTCTGGTGCCCGTCGGCTTCTTCCTGCTGATCCTGCAGGGCGCCTCCGAGCTCATCAAGCGCTGCGCGTTCCTCGCGGGCCGCATACCCGATCCGCTCGAGAAGCACGCCGGCAAGTCTGCGGAAGAGGAGCTCGCCGAGGAGATCGCGCGCCAGCGCTCCATCGACGTAGGCGACACCGGTGCGGGGGGCAAGCCATGACCGCCTTCATCATCGCCAACATGCCGCCACTGATGTTCGTGGCGCTGATCGTCGTGCTGCTGCTGGGCTTCCCGGTGGCGTTCTCGCTCGGCGCGGTCGGCATCGGCTTCGGCTTTCTCGGCATCCATTTCGGCCTGCTCGACTTCTCGCTCTTCCAGGCGCTGCCCGACCGCGTCTGGGGCGTGATGTCGAACGACACGCTGCTGGCGGTGCCGTTCTTCACCTTCATGGGGCTGATCCTCGAGCGATCGGGCATGGCCGAGGACCTGCTCGACACCATCGGCCAGCTGTTCGGGCCGATGCGCGGCGGACTCGCGTACGCGGTGATCTTCGTCGGCGCGCTGCTCGCCGCCACCACCGGCGTCGTCGCCGCGAGCGTGATCTCGATGGGCCTCATCTCGCTGCCGATCATGCTGCGCTACGGGTACGACCGGCGCGTCGCGAGCGGCGTCATCGCCGCCTCGGGTACGCTCGCGCAGATCATCCCGCCGTCGCTCGTGCTCATCATCATGGCCGACCAGCTCGGGCGCTCGGTCGGCGACATGTACGCGGGCGCGTTCATCCCGGGCATCACGCTCGCCGGCCTCTACGCGCTCTACATCGCCGGCGTCACCGCGTTCCGGCCGTCGTACGCGCCGGCGCTGCCGCCCGAGGCGCGCAAGATGCGCGAGGCGAGCGGCGCGAGCGGCGTCAAGTCGCTGCTCGTGCTGACGGTCGTCGCGATCGCCAGCGCGGTCCTCTACGCCAAGCTGCGGATGGCCGATCGCGCGCTCGACGAGACGATCGTCGTGTCGACGTCGGTCGGTGCAGGCGTCGCGTTCTTCGCCGCGGTGATCAATCGCCTGCTCAAGCTCGGCCTGCTGTCGCAGATCGCCGAGCGCGTGACGTTCGTGATGATCCCCCCGCTGGCGCTGATCTTCCTCGTGCTCGGCACGATCTTCCTCGGCGTCGCGACGCCGACCGAAGGTGGCGCGATGGGCGCATCGGGCGCGCTGATCATGGCGATCGCACGCCGCAAGCTCTCGCTGTCGTTGCTGCGCCAGGCGATGGACACGACCGCCAAGCTGTCGACGTTCGTGGTGTTCATCCTGGTCGGCGCGCGCGTGTTCAGCCTCACGTTCTACGGCGTCAACGGCAACGTCTGGGTCGAGCACCTGCTGACGAGCCTGCCCGGCGGCCAGCTCGGCTTCCTGATCGTCGTCAACATCCTGATCTTCGTCCTCGCCTTCTTCCTCGACTTCTTCGAGCTGTCGTTCATCATCATCCCGCTCGTGGGTCCGGTCGCGGACAAGCTCGGCATCGACCTGATCTGGTTCGGCGTGCTGCTCGCGGTGAACATGCAGACGTCGTTCATGCACCCGCCGTTCGGCTTCGCGCTGTTCTACCTGCGCAGCGTCGCGGCGACCAAGGACTACATCGACAAGCAGACCGGCAAGCTGATCGCGCGCGTGACCACTGGCCAGATCTACTGGGGTGCGATCCCGTTCGTGCTGCTGCAGGTCGTGATGGTGGGGCTCGTGATCGCGTTCCCGCAGATGGTGCTCGTCTACAAGGCCGGCGAGAGCAAGATCAATCCCAACACCATCCACATCGAGGTGCCGGTCGACGCGCCGTCGCTGACCGGCAAGGGCAATCCCGCCAACTCCGAGCAGGAGCAGGCCGAGCAGGCGCTCGACAAGATATTCGGCGAGCCGGACAAGGGCGCCACGCCGTCACCCGGCGGTACGGCATCGCCGAAGCCTGCGCCGGATGCCCCTGCCAGCGATGCCGGCGCGCCACAGTCCGGCGCGCCGCCACCCAAGTAAATTCGCGGCGGACGTTGCCCGGCCGGACCAGGCGACACGGGCCGAGCGGCATCGCGCCGAAGCGACGCAGGAGCGGCACGGTCGGCGAGCATCGTCCGCCGTCCGCCGCACCGTCGGCGACACATGAAAAAAGCCCCGCCGAAGCGGGGCTTTTTTCTCGCAAGGGCGCGCCTATTTGCGCGTGCGATCCGAGCGGTGTGCGGCGACCATGAAGTTGTCGAAACGGTTCTCGGCGACCTGGAACCACTCGATCTCGTCGCCGCGGAACGCCTTCCACGGCCCGTAGATCTTGTTGAACTTGGCGTTCTTCGACGCGATCTCGTCGTAGACCTCGGTGGTCGCCTTGTAGCAGGCCGCCATGATCTCGTTGGAGAACGGCGCGAGCTTGACGCCGTTGGCGAGCAGCTTGCGCAGCGCCGCCGGGTTGAGCGCGTCGTACTTGGCCATCATGTCGACGTTGGCCTCGTAGCAGGCCGCCTCGAGCACCGACTGGTAGGCCTTGGGCAGCTCCTCGAACGCCTTGTTGTTGACGAAGAGGTCGAGCTCGGGACCGCCTTCCCACCAGCCCGGGTAGTAGTAGTACTTGGCGACCTTGTAAAAGCCGAGCTTCTCGTCGTCGTAGGGGCCGACCCATTCCGCCGCGTCGATCGTGCCCTTCTCGAGCGACGGATAGATGTCACCGCCGGGGATCTGCTGCGGGATCACGCCGAGCTTCTGCAACGGCAGGCCGCCGGTGCCGCCGATGCGCATCTTGAGGCCCTTGAAGTCGGCGACCGTCTTGATCTCCTTGCGGAACCAGCCGCCCATCTGGCAATTGGTGTTGCCG
>DATNAT010000092.1:0-6627 GCA_035572355.1 Gemmatimonadaceae bacterium | reverse complement strand
CCCTCCCATTCACTTCGCACGAGCCCATGCGCGAGACCAAGCGGGTGAGCGACAGCCGGCACGAATCGTCCGAGCTCATGATGCCGGGCGATGCGAACAACCTCGGCCACGTGTTCGGTGGCGTGATCCTGTCGATGATGGACAAGTGCGCCGCGATCGCCGCCTTTCGACACAGCCGCGCCAGTGTGGTCACGGCGTCGATCGATCGCGTCGACTTTCGCGAGCCGATCTATCTCGGTGATCTCGTCGTGATGAAAGCGAGCGTGAACTTCGTCGGCAAATCGTCGATGGAAGTCGGGGTGCGTGTCGAGGCGGAAAACCTGCTGACCGGGCGCCGACGGCACACAAACTCCTGTTACTTGACGTTCGTTGCCGTTGATTCGAACGGTCGTCCCATCGAAGTACCGCTGCTCGAGCCGGAAACGGACGACGAGCGGCGTCGTAATGCGGCGGCGCGCGAGCGCCGGCGCCGCCGCCTCGAGGAGCGTCAAGCCGAAGAGTCGTGGCGCCGTTCGGATCGCTAACTTACTCGATACGATCCACGTTCCACGATTCACGATCCACGTACATGCTGTTCACCGTCGATCACGCCAACCGAACGCTTCCGCTGGTTCGAAAGATCCTCGAGGACGTCGTCGCCCATCATCGCCGCTGGCGAGAAACCATTCTCGAGCTCGACCTCGCGGCGTCGACCGCGCGCGCCGACGATCCACGCACCAACCCGGTGGAGCTCGAGCGCAAAGCGCAGACGCTGGCCCGCGAACTCGAAGGCTATCAGCGCGAGCTCGCCGATCTGGGGATTCAGCTCAAGGATCCGCGGCTCGGCCTCGTCGATTTTCCGAGCGAAGTCGGCGGGCGGCAGGTGTTGTTGTGTTGGCGGCTCGGCGAGCCCGAGGTCCAATTCTGGCACGAGGTCGACGCCGGGTACGCGGGACGTCAGCGGTTGTCGCCGGAGCTCGTCGGATGAAACCTGTCAAAGCGTGGCGCTCACCTGACGGCATCGAGTGGATCGTCGAGGTCGACCTTCCAGGCTCGAGCAACGCGATGGTCCTGTTTCGCCACCCGAGCGGCGCCAGTGCGCGGCTCGACCGGTACAATTGGTACATCAGCAACGGGCCCGAAGCGCGGAGTGTGACGTCGCACCTGTCCAAGTCCAAGGTGCTCGACGCGCTCGATGACGCGGAGCTGGCGCGGCTCTATCGCCGCTCGATGCGCATCTCGCGGCCGGACGCACTCCTTCCCGCGGCCGCCTCGGACGGCTGAACGGCATCCCGCTCTCCATCGCCGGCGTCTCGAAACGGAACGTCGAGCTCCAAGCCGTCTTTGCCGATCAGCGTCGGCGCGAACACGCCGCGCGCCTCGCGCTCGAGGTCGGACGCGTCGTGCGAATAGCGCGCCGAAAAGTGCGTCAATAGCAGCCGGCGCACGCCGGCATCGCGTGCCACGGTCGCCGCCTCGCGGGCCGTCGAGTGGCCCGTCTCCACTGCCCGTTCCGCCTCTTCGTCGCCGAACGTCGCTTCGTGCACGAGCAAATCGGCCCCGTGCGCGGCGTCGATCGTCGCCTGGCAGGGGCGCGTGTCGCCGGTGATCACGACGGTCCGACCGGGGCGCACCGGGCCGACGAGCGTCGACGGTTGGATCACCCGTCCGTCGTCGAGCGTCACGGCGAGGCCCCGGTGGATGCGCCCCCAGAGCGGTCCTTCGGGAATGCCCAGCTCGCGCGCCAGATCGGGGTTGAACCGCCCCTTCCGCTCTTCCTCCACGATCGCGTAGCCGAGCGACGGCGAGCCGGCGTGCTCCACCGGAAAGCCGACGATCGCGTACCCGTTCCGCTCGAGCCGCTGACCGAAGTCGACCTCGTGCATCTCGACCGGAAAGGTCGAACGCTCGAAGCCAAGCGACTCGACGCGGCGGAGCACTCGCGCCGCGCCGCGCGGGCCCCAGAGGCGCAGCCGTTCGGTGCGCCCCTGCAGCGCCATCGTGCGGATCAATCCGATCACGCCGAGCAGGTGGTCGGCGTGCATGTGGGTGAAGAAGATGTCCTCGAGCGCGAACGACACGCCGTATCGCATCATCTGCCGCTGGGTGCCTTCGCCGCAGTCGAACATCAGCGTCTCGCCCTCGCGGTGCACGGCGAGCGACGACACGTTGCGCTCGACCGTCGGCCGCGACGCGGACGTTCCGAGAAGGCGAATGCTCAGCGACATGGCCGGGAATATAGTGAGCGCGTGGAACCGATCTTGCGGCCCGTAGCCGGTATGCCGACGACCAAGCGCACGCGCACGAGCGGACGCACGACCGGACGCACGACGCGCAAACCGAAGCCGCCCTTCCCGGCACAGCACCAGCGTCGGCCCGGCATCGAATCGAAGATGACGCCGCGGCCGCGCTTCGAGGCGCCGGACTACAAGGGATCGGGAAAGCTCGACGGGCGCGTGGCCCTCGTCACAGGCGGCGATTCCGGGATCGGCCGGTCGGTGGCCGTGCTCTACGCGCGCGAGGGCGCGGACGTCGCCATCGTCTACCTACCGGAAGAACAGTCGGACGCCGAGGTGACCGAGAGCGCGATCGTCGCCGAGGGCCGGCGCTGTCTGCTCGTGCCGGGCGACGTGCGCGACTCCCGCTTTTGCGAGCGCGCGCTGCAGGCCGTGGTCGACGCCTTTGGCTGGGTCGACATTCTGGTCAACAACGCAGCCTATCAACAGCATCAGGAGTCGATCGAAGACCTGAGCGATGAGCAGCTCGAGCGGACTTTTCGCACGAACATCTTCGGATACTTCTATATGGCGCGCGCCGCGGTGAAACACATGCAGCCCGGCAGCGCGATCGTGAACACGGGCTCGATCACCGGGTTGCAGGGGAGCGCGCAGCTCCTCGACTACTCGGCGACCAAAGGCGCGATCCACGCGTTCACCAAATCGCTCGCGCAGAGTCTCGTCGACCGGCAGATCCGCGTGAACTGCGTGGCGCCGGGTCCGATCTGGACGCCACTCAACGTGGCCGACAAGCCGGCGTCGAAGGCGGCGAAGCACGGGCACGAGGTGCCGATGAGGCGCCCGGGCCAGCCGGAGGAAGTGGCGCCCACCTACGTGTTCTTCGCCTCGAACGCCGATTCGAGCTACATCACCGGCGAGGTATTGACCTTGCTGGGAGGAGAGACGACGGCAGGCTGACGTACGGGTCGCAGATCACCAAACTCGCGCGTCGGGAGCCTGCGCGCCCCCCGTTTTCCGGCGCAGTGTTTGCATTCGTTTTGACTGCATTGGCCCGGGGGGGCCTGGAGGCAGACGGCGTCGGACCCACAGGCACGTATGGGGCTGAACGTCCACGATTCGATCAGCCAATACTTAGGAGGAGCAGGATGCCGAACAGACCGGGCAACGACGATCGCATCACGGCGACGGGTGGTGTTGGCGATCGCGGTGGACAGCGAGACAGCTCGAGCGACAACGGACGCGCCGGCGGGACGTCGAACGCACAATCGCGTTCGCGGAGCAACCGCGGCTTCGCGTCGATGGACCGTTCGAAGCAGCGCGAGATCGCGAGCAAGGGTGGCCGTGCGGCGCACGCCAAAGGCACCGCCCACGAATTCGATTCCGGCGAAGCCCGCGAGGCGGGCCGCAAGGGCGGCGTGGCGGTGAGTCGGAACCGCGAGCACATGGCGGCGATCGGCCGCCGCGGCGGCGAGGCACGCGGTCAGACCCGCGGGCGCAACGCCGGCCAGGCCAACACGGCGGGCATGAGTGGCAACGCCGAAGGTGCCTTCCAGAACTCTCGTAACAGTGGTGTGAACGGCGACCGCCAGGTGGCGATCAACAACGAGCAGGAAGGCGTGACGGCGAGCACGCAGGGCAGTCGCGGCGGCAGCGCGTCCTTCGGCGGCGAGCGCCGTCCGCAGGGCAACGAGGCCTCGAGCCGCAACGAGACGCTCGGCAACCACTAGCCGTTCGGCGTTGGTGAAACGAAAACCCCGGCCCGGGTGGGTCGGGGTTTCGTGCTTTTCCGCTGGGAAGAGCCGCTCGGGAGGCCACAAGGAGATTGGACTACGGATTTGACGAATGCACTGCACGGAGTGAACGGAGCGGTCGATTGGCGGTGACGGTTCCGCGAGGCGCGAAAAGTCGAACGATTTATTGAACGGCACACCTGCATGGTTCGCATCGCAGGCGCAAGCCAAAGTCCTCGAAAAAAGACTGCTGTGCCGTCCCAAAAAAATTCGACGCGCCTTCACCGCGCACGGAGCCCTACGCCGGCCATCGAACTTCCGTCAATTCCGTGCAAGCCCTCCGTCGGATCCGTAGTCCAAACTCCTTGTAGCCTACCGAGCGGCCGTGATCGACTCGAACTTCCCCGAATCGATGTTCCCGCCGCTCAGCACCACCACGACGGGCGTCGGCAAGGTGCCGAGTTTCCCTAGACGCACCGCGGCCACGCCACACGCGCCGGCGCCTTCGACGCGCTGGCGATGCTCGGCCCATAGCCAGCGGATCGTGTCCGCGATCTCGGCTTCGGTCACCGTCGCGATCGCGTCGAGCGCGTGGCGGCCAATGTCGAACGCTTCGTCGTCGATTTGCCCGGCGAGGCCTTCGGCGAGCGTCGGCTCGTTCCCGATCTCGACCAGATGCCCCGCGGCGAGAGAGCGCGACATCGCCGCCGTGTTTTCGCTCTGCGCGCCGGCGATCTTCACCGGCGGCGCCACGGCGCGGACGAGGCTCGCACAGCCACCCAGCAATCCGCCGCCGCCCACGTTCACGACGAGCGTCGACAGATCTGGGAGCTCGCCCAGAATTTCGAGCGCCACCGTGCCCTGGCCGGCGAGCAGCATCTCGCCCAAGCACGGGTTGATGAACGTTGCCCCACGCTCGGCGGCAAACGCCTTGGCCGCGTCCATGGCCGCGTCGTAGTGCGGCTGCGTCGTGTCGATCGTGGCGCCGAGCGCGGTGATGCCGTCGCGTTTGACCTTGGGTGCGCCGGAGGGCACGAAGATCGTGGCCGGCGTGCCGAAATGTTTGGCCGCGTAGGCCACGCCCAGCCCGTGGTTGCCGGCGGAAGACGCGACCACGCCGCGCGCGCGTGCGTCCGGCGGCAGGGTCGCCAGCACGTTGAGCGCGCCGCGGAGCTTGAACGAGCCGGTGGTCTGCTCGTTCTCGAGCTTGAGGTAGACGTCGCCGTCGGCGAGCGCGCTCAGTGCGGCGCTGCGCAGGAGCGGCGTGCGCTTGATGAAAGGTCGAATGCGGTCGGCCGCGGCGAGGACGTCGGTGGCGCGAAGATCGCGAAACATGGCGGTAGCGAATGCCGTAGTGATGGGCGTTGGACAGGGGTCGAGCTCGCGTCAAAATACCGTGTCAGCTTGACGCAAGCCTAGTCGCTCTCTAGATTTACCCGAGTTGGGAGCGGCCCCGCCTCGCGGGGCTTTTTCCATAGAAGGGTAGAAGTAGCACGAGGAGCTGGGGCTGTAGCTCAGCTGGGAGAGCGCTGCAATCGCACTGCAGAGGTCACCGGTTCGATCCCGGTCAGCTCCATGAGTGGTTCGAGTAGGTCGTTTGAAAAACGTGCTTCGCAGGTCGTGGTCGTTCGACAGCACCGCAATGCCAGTTCGTTACCGATCAGTGGCTCGCGCGTCCTTACGCCGGTTGCCCGATCGGCATGGTTCTGGCCTGATGTCGGGCTGCACGAACGAGACGCACCGCGAAGTGCAAAGTAGCTCGAGAGTAATTCAAAACCGCCGGTAGATTTGCCCGCCGCTGTTCGGTAGGACGCAGAGTTCCAATGACAGCGCGCGAGGCAGCTCCGGCGATTTTTGTTGCCCGTTACTTCGGGCCCTCCGAGTCCCCCGCCCCCCACCGCGCCGAGAGCGGGCCGAGATCCGCCCGCAGCGCCGCGAAGCCGTCGTGGAGGTAGCGGTCTTCCTCGGCTTCGACCCGCGTATCGAGGTCGCCGATGGCGTGCGCGGCGAGTGAGCCGATGAAGCGGAGGATCGTGCTCTCCTGCACGTCGAGCCGCGTGCGCCGCGTGAACACCGACTGCTGCCCCACGCTGTCCCGCACCGACAGCCGAAACAGCGCGCCTTCGCCGAGGAACGGCCGCCGCAGCGGCGAGCGGATGAAGTGCTCGGTCAGGAGCGGCAGGTCCCAGCTCGGCTCGCGCCGGGCGTTGATCGTCCAGCTCCGGTCGCGGCCGGCATCGTCGATCACGAAACTCGTTACGAGATCGTGAAATCCGACCGTGAAATGCTTGACCTTTAACGAAAGATCGGCGCGGAGCTCGAGCGAGTCGGGCCACGGCCGGGCCTCCCCGGCCAGAGTGACGAGCGCGCCGTTTCGCACCCGGTAGCGGAGCGTGGCGGCGCGGTCGCGCCCCAAGACGTCGAGCAGCGGCGCGCCCGACCGGTCGACGAGCGTGAAGTGGTACTTCGCCGGCCCGAGGTATTTGTCGAGGTAGCCGGCGAGGGCGGGGAAGGCGGCGCGCATCTGGTCCGGGTGGAACCCGACGGTGAGCGCGACACTCGTTCCGCCGGCCGACGGCGTCACCCACAGCGAGTCGATCGAGAAGCCGCGGCCGAACGCGGCGGCGGCGCGCGGAAAGGCGGTGTGGTAGTCGTCGCGCAGCTCGCGCTCGTTCCGTCCC
>DATNAT010000091.1:0-5784 GCA_035572355.1 Gemmatimonadaceae bacterium | reverse complement strand
AGGCGGTCGTTCGCCGCGTACGGCAGGCGGCGGAGCAACACGCCATGCACCATGCTGAAGGCCGCGGTGTTGGCGCCGACACCGAGCGCGATCGTGATGATCGCCAGAATGGTGAATGTCGGCGTTTTGGCCAGCGTCCGCAGAGCGAAGCGGACGTCGTGCAACAGATTTCGCATTTGGAGGTCTCCGTGGTGCGCGGATGTCGCGCTACACTACGGATGCCCCGCCTTGGCTGGGTGAGGGAAGGGTGCAGGAGGTGTAGTAGAAGTGTCAAACCCGGGCCGCCGCGACTCCGGCGCACCCTGAATCGCGGCCGCCGGAATCGGGGCCGCCGGGACGAGCACCGTGGCGCCGATGGACGGCAGCGTCATCGTCGTCGAGCCGACGGTTGGCGGAAGCGCGAGCTGACCGCCCTCGCTCCCCGCATGAACGCTATCCGCATGGACGCTGTCGACGGCGGGGCCGGTCGCGCCTGCCGGGCTCGGTTGAATGGGCGCGCTCGACTCCGAAGTTCGGCCCAGATCGCCCGCGGTTCCCGCCGATTCATGCTTGCACGCAGCGAGCGCGAGCAGTGCGGAGAACGCGAGCTTCAACGCTGCGGGCGGATCGAATCGTCGTCGTTGCATGGCCGGCCTCCTGCTCCTGGTGTAGCACAGAGCAAGGGCGGCGCCGTTGCGCGCGAGCCCGTGTTGGACGCGAAGGCCTGCACTTTGCGCGGTCTCGACATCGTTGGACGACGATGCATCGTTTTTCACGGAGGAGCTGGGTACATGTCGGATCATCACAAGACGCACAACGGGCGCGACGTGGACGGGCGGTTTCGGGTGCGGCAGGCTGACGTCGACGACCTGCTCGAGGACCCGCAGGGCGTCGACGTCGTGCGCGACGATGTACGGCTTGGCGGCGCGATCGCCGATGTCGGGCCGCAGGCAGGGCTTCATGCACAGCACGTGGGAGAGCTGATCGACGAGAACCGAGAGAACGTCGACCGGGCAACCGGCCAGACGAAGCACGGTGGAAACAAGCGCAAGCGCCGGCGTTAGCGCCCTTCACGCCCCTGGGGAGGCGGCCCTCCGCCACAGCCGCCGCGTCATCGAGACACTGTTCGGTCCGCCCGCCACGCGCCGCTTTGCCGTGCGCTACTGGGACGGCACGGTCGAGCGCGGTCAACGTACGCAGAGTCCGTTCACGTTCGTCATCGCACGGCCCGGCGCACTTCGCGCCATGCTGTTGCCGCCGAGCGAGCTCTCGATCGTCGAAGCCTACCTCTCCGGCGACGTCGACATCGAGGGCGATCTGAGCGCCGCCGTGACGATGAGCGACGCGATCAATCGAAGCGTGCGCTCGCCGCGCGCGCTCGCCGCGGTGGCGCGCGATCTGATCGCGCTTCCACGCCACGACTCGAACGCCGCGGAGGCTCGTCGCGCCAGATCCAAGCGAACGGTGCGCGGCCGGGGCCACCGGCACGAGCCGGCGCGCGATCGTGCCGCCATCCATTATCACTACGACGTCGGGAACGACTTCTACAAGCTCTTCCTCGACGAGCGCATGGTCTACTCGTGCGCCTATTTCGCCGAGCCCTCGCACACGCTCGACGACGCGCAGCGCGCCAAGCTCGATCTCGTCTGCCGAAAGCTCCGTCTCGCACCGGGGGAGCGTTTGCTCGACGTCGGCTGCGGGTGGGGCGCGCTCATCATGCACGCGGCGCGGGAGTACGGCGTGACGGCGGTTGGCATCACGCTGAGCGAGCAGCAGCGTGCGCTGGCATCGGAGCGGATCGCCAAGGCCGGTCTCGACGACCGGTGTCGTGTCGAGATACGCGATTATCGCGAGCTCGCGCCGCTCGGTGTGTTCGACAAAGCGGCGAGCATCGGGATGGTCGAGCATGTCGGCGTCGATCATCTGCCGGGGTACTTCGCGTCGGTCAGCGAGGCGCTCGCGCCCGGCGGCTTGTTCCTCAACCATGGAATCGTGAGCATCGAGGCGGCGCAGCCGCTCACCTGGCGCCAGAAGCTGGAACGAAAGCTGTGGCGGCGGGATGCGTTCATCGATCAGTACGTGTTCCCCGACGGCAAGCTCGGCCCGTTTCACGCCGTGATTCGCGCCGCCGAGGCGGCCGGGTTCGAGACACGCGACGTCGAAAGTCTTCGCGAACACTACGCGCTCACGCTCGACCACTGGGTGGCGCGGCTGCGTCGAAACCAGGAGGCGGTGACCGCTCTGGTCGGCGATACTACGTATCGTGTGTGGCGATTGTACATGACCGCGTCGTCGCGAGCGTTCGCGGCGGCGCAGCTCAACGTCGTACAAACGCTGCTGTCCAAACCGGACGCCGGACGGGCCTCGCTGCCGATGACTCGGCGAGATCTTTATGTAATCTGAACGTGGGTTCAGGGAACCGAGCCCGGCACGAACGGATTCGACCGAACATTGCGCACTTTCCCCTTGGAGCTCACGACATGCGTCTTCGTTTTTTGACTCTTGCCATGGTCGCCTCGATCGCGGCGGCGGCCTGCGGCGGCAGTGGTGACGGCAGCACGACTACATCACCGGGCAACGGCAATCCCCCCGGCGGCACCAACAACCCCCCGCCGGCGCCGACCCAGACCAATCAGGTCGCGATCGGCGACGATTTCTTCTCGCCGGCGAGCATTCAGGTGCCGGTGGGCACGACGGTCACCTGGACTTGGAGCTCCAGCCCCACGCTGCACAACGTCACCTTCACCGACGGCACTACCTCTGGCGACAAGTCGACGTCCGCCACGTACAGCAAGACCTTCTCGACCGCCGGGACGTTCAGCTATCTCTGCACGCTGCACAACATGGTCGGATCGGTGCTCGTCCAGTAGGTCCGGTCAAGACCACTGTTCTGATGGGTTCGCGACGCCCGTGCCCCTGTTTGGGGGCACGGGCGTCGCGCTTCGGGGTAGCTTGTGCGTATGACCATCTTTCGCCGCATCGCCCACGCGAACCGGCTCGGTTTCTTCAGGCTCCTCGCCACTAGCGCGGCGGCGCTCGTTCCAGCGCTCGCAACGGCGCACGCTCAGCGAAGCATTCCCGGGCTCGGGCGTTCGGGACTCGGCGGTCATGAGTCGGAGATCGCGCTGCCCAAGCAGGTCAACCCCGTGAACCTGCTGATCGAGCATCGGCAGGAGCTCGCGCTCTCCGATACCCAGTTCGCACGCATCGTGGTCATCAAGCGCGCGCTCGATTCCACCGATCTGCCGTTGCTGCGCAAGATGGATTCGGTCCAGCGACTGTTCAGGAAGGCCCCGCTGTTTTCCGATCCGAGCCCGGCCCGTCGCGACTCGATTGCCGAAGGACGCGCCCTGGTCCGCGAAGCATCGGCTGCGCTGCGCGAGAACATCGGCGACGCGCGCGCGCGCGCGTTCAACCTGCTCGGCAGCCGGCAGCTGCCCAAAGCCGAGCAGCTCACCGCCACCGCGCAGCAAGCGCTCGACGACGAAGAGAGTCGCGGCGGGCGCGGGCGCGGCGGCCGCGCCCCATCGTCGTTCGAACGACGGTAGCGCGCCGACTCCGCGCTATTCGGCGCGGAGGGCGACGAGCGGCGGCACGCGCGAGGCGCGGAGCGCGGGAATGAGCGCCGCACCGAACGCGCTCCCCGTGAGCACGATGATCGCCACGGCGATCGACACGGGGTCGTTCGTGCCGACGCCGTGCAGCTGGGAACGGAGTAGTCGTGCCGACAGCAGCGCGAGCGGCAGCCCGACGATTACGCCGGCGCCGACCAGCCGCACCGCGTCGACCAAGATCAACCCTACCACGTTCGTTCGCTGGGCGCCGAGCGCGACGCGAAGTCCCATCTCGCCGGTGCGACGGGAGATGGCGTAGCTCATCACGCCGTAGAGACCGATTGCGGCGAGCGACAAGGCGAGCACACCGAACGCGGTGGCGAGGTGAGTGAGGAGAATCTGGCTCTGGATCGACTCCTCCATCGTCGTCCGCAATGGATCGATCCCGCCGATGGGCAGGAGTGGATCGACGGCGGCCACGGCGCGCCGAATCGGCTGCACGATGGACGACGGATCGCCCGCCGCGCGAACCTCGAGGCTCAGATCGCTCGGCTGCCCGAGCTGCCCGGGCTGGGTGTCGGTCTGCACGTACGGGAAATAGATGCGCCGGGCGATCGGTTCGAGCAGGCTGTGATCGCGCGTGTCCGCCGCGACGCCGACGATCTGAACGGCGATCGAGTCGGAGAAGTGCAGATACTTGCCGACGGCGCTCTCATTCGGAAAATAGAATCTCGCTAACGCTTCGTTGACCACTCCGACGCGTGGCGGCCGCCCTTCGTCGCTCGCCGCGAGGTCGCGTCCAGCAATGATTCGTCCGCCGATCGTCCGAATATAGGCGGGACCGACCTGATCGTACGCGATCGTCGTGTCGGTCACGTCGTGCGCCGTGAACCCGGGCAGCTCCACCGTCGTACCTGATTCAGAGCCCGAGAAGATGCCGTTGGCCGAGTACGTCACCGCCGCCACCCCGGGGAGTGCGCCGATTCGATCGCGAAGCTCGTGAACGACATTCCCGAGTTGCTGCCGGCTGTAGGCGCGTGATCCGATGTCGAGATCGACGATCACCAAGTGGTCGCGGTCGAGACCGACGTCGATTGATTGAACGTTGCGAAGGCTGCGCACGAGCATCGCGGCACCGACGAGGAGCACGACCGACAGGGCGACTTGCCCGGCGATGAGCACCTGGCCGAGTGGAAGGCGCTGGCCGCGGCGCGCCAGCGCGCTGCCCGTCACTGCCGACGCACCGGAGCGCATGGTCGACGCGAGATCGACGCGCGACGCGCGCAGCGCCGGTACGACGCCGAACAGCGCGACCGCCAGCACCGACACACCGGTTGTGAAAGCGAGCACGCGTCCGTCGAGTCCGATGTTCACCAGGGCGGGGGAGCTGCCCGCCGCGCTGAGCAGCAGGTGACTGCCCCAATAGGCGAGTGCCAAGCCGGCGCCGGCGCCGACCAGGGCAAGGAGCGCGCTCTCGGTGAGCAGCTGCCGGACGAGCCGCGCGCGGTTCGCGCCGAGCGCCAGCCGCACGGCCATCTCGCGGCCGCGAGCGACGGCGCGGGCAAGCAGCAAATTGGCCACGTTCGCGCAGACGATGCAGAGCAACAATGCCACACCGACCATCAGAGTGACGAGCGGCGCTTCGAACAGGACGCGAACGCGCGAGAACCCGCGCGCGCCCGACGCCAGGTAATACCTCTGCGATTGCCCGGCGAACGCCGCCGCGACGGTCGGCGGATTGTTCGTCATGATGTCTCGCTTCACGACGGCGCGCACGTTGTCCTCCGCCTGCTGCATCGTGACGCCTGGCTTGAGCCGGCCGAGAAGCAGCAGCCAATCCGACACCCGATCGTCGAGGATGCGCTTGTTCGGCACGAGCACGTCATGCATGCCGATTGGAAGCCAGATGTCAATTGGCGAGCCGACGATCTCACCGGTGTAGCCGACCGGAGCCACGCCGATGATCGTGATGCGCGTGTCGTTGACGAGGATCGTTCGGCCGACGACCGACGGATCGGCATGAAAGCGGCGCGTCCAGTACCCGTAGCTGATCGTGGCGACGGGAGCCGCGCCGCGCACGCTGTCGGCTGACGCGTCGAAGGTGTGTCCGGCGGCGGCGCGCAGGCCGAGCACGGAGAAGTAGTTTCCGGACACGAAGCGTGCGCGCGGATGTTCGGCGGCGCCGCCCGTGCCACGCGTGTCGCCGATGCGGATATCGAGTCGGCCCGGATACCCGGAGGCGAGCACGTCG
>DATNAT010000090.1:0-14489 GCA_035572355.1 Gemmatimonadaceae bacterium | reverse complement strand
GTCCACCGCCGGGCCCGCCGTCTCGTAGCGGACGGCCGCGTTCTCCATCTCCTCGACGCGCCGCGCGTCTTCCGTGCGCGCTTCGGAGAGAAAGTAGGTCTCGAAGCCGCGCGCGCCCGCCGGATCCTTCCAGGTCGGATTCGCCGCGTTCACGTGGATCGAGATGAACAGATCACCGCCGTCCCGATTGGCGATCCGCCCGCGGTCATCGAGCGCGATCAGCGTATCCGTCGTTCGCGTATAGGCCACATCGACGCCGCGCTCGAGCAGGGCGTTGCCCAGCTTCTTCGCCACCGCCAGCGTGATGTCCTTCTCGATCAACTTCGGCCCGCCGACGAGCGGGCCGCGCATGCCGTCGTCCACGCCGCCGTGGCCGGCGTCGACGATGACCATTCGCCGATGGCGGCGCACGGGAATCGGCGGCAGCCGGCTGTCGTCCACCGCGGCCGACGTCGCGCGAGGCGGAGGAGCATCGGCGCCGACGGAGCGCGGGCGCGCCGTCGGCGCGTCGGCCGACGCCAGCGACGAGAACACCACGAGCTGCGCGCTCTCGGCGTCCCAGCGCGTATTGGGAACGGCGCTCGGAAAGACGTCCGACACGAGCTGCAGCGGCACGAGCAGATGCCCCGCCTGTACGACCGGCGCCGAAGCGAGTTGTCGCGTCTGTCCGCCGACCCGAACGATCGGCGCGCCGGACTGCAGCTGAAGCCGCGCGCCCCACACCTGCAGCGTGTAGTACACCGACGAATCGTGATGGACGGTGATCGGCAGCATCCCGGACAACGCTTCCGGACGCAGCATGACGCCGGCGGCGGTCGACACCGTCGGTATGCGCACCGAGTGCTGCGCATCGCGCACGACAAGCGGTGCGGCCGCCGCGAGCTGCGCCACGATCAGCGGGAGCGCCGCGACGAGACCGATCATCGGATGCGCGCTACGCGCGCGATCTCGCGCGCCGCATCGCGGGCCCGCTCGGTCTCACGCTTGTCGTGCAGCTTCTTGCCCTTGCCGAGCGCCAACGCCACCTTCGCCACCCCGTTTTTGAAGTAGAGCTCGAGCGGGATCAACGTCAGACCCTCGCGCTCGACGGCTCCAATCAAACGACGGATTTCCTTGCGGTGGAGCAACAGTTTTCGGGTCCGTTCCGGCTCGTGGTTCGTATAGCCGCCGCGCGCGTACGGCGAGATGTGCAGATTCAGGAGAAATGCCTCGGCGTCGCGGATGATGCCGTAGGCGTCGCTAATGTTCGCCTTCCCCTCGCGCAGGGATTTCACTTCGGTCCCCTTGAGGACGAGGCCCGCCTCGAACGTATCGAGGATCAGATAGTCGTGCCGCGCGCGCTTGTTGCGCGCGATCGACTGAATCTCGTCGGACTTGGCGGAGGACTTGGCTGCTTTGGCCATCGAGGCTAGCTTTTTCGGTCTGCCGAAGTGGTGGAATTGGTAGACGCGCTGCGTTCAGGGCGCAGTGGGCGTATGCCCGTGGGGGTTCGAGTCCCCCCTTCGGCACTCCGGACAACGTACTTACCTCAGCAGCGCAGTGCGCGCTGTCTCAAGCCTTCCGCGCTCCCGCCGCGGCCATCTCGCTCGGCGGGACGTGCTCCGGTAGCACGGCGGCTCCAAAGGTCGATCGGAGCGCCTCGTTCGCCTCAGCCGAGTACGTCGCCAGCAGTTGCCCGGCCCGAGCGATATTCTCATCCTCGCGCGTGAAGCTCCCGCCGGCGAATGCGAACAGCGTTTGACCCATGCGCGTCGCGGTCGCCGATGCGCTGGCCCGCGACGTCAGTCCATCACGATACGCGCTCAGCCGTGCGTTGAATTGCCGTTCGACCGTTTCGGCCATCCCCGCGGCGATGTTTCGGTCGCGGTCGAATGCGTCGGCGATCTCGCGAGCCACCAGCGACGCGGTTCGATCATCCAGCGCGTCGCGCTGCGCGGCGATCAACCCGACGGCACGGCGCGCGTACCGAAGCTCCCACAGTGCATGGTCGGTGTCGCCGCGCGTGGCCGCCGCCGCAAGCCAGGCGACGTCAGCCGCGTCGGGTTCGCGGAATAGCGCAGCGACGTACGCCGCGGCTTTGCGCTGCAGATCGCGATCGGCTCGCCAACGCGCGAACAGGGGCACCGGTCACCGCTCGAGAATCGGGAGCGCGCGAGCATCCGAGCTCGCCGCGTCCGCCACCGGCCCGAGCCCGACGCGTGTTCGTACCTCGCCCTCCTCCGCCAGAAGATCCGCCAGCCGGACGCCATCCAGCACGTCGTCGATCTTCCGCTGCAGGAGCATCCAGACCGGCCGGATGCTGCAGTTGTGCGAGGCCGAACACCGCTCCTCTTCGACCGGGTGCGACACGCAATGCAGGTCGAAGGTCGTCATCTCCGACGCCTCGATCACGTTGCGGATCGAAATCTGCTCGGCCGGCCGGGCCAGCGCGTATCCGCCGCGCGCGCCGCGCGTGCTCCGCACGAGCCCGGCGCGGCGCAAGCGCAGAAGGATCTGCTCGACGTAGTCGGCCGGCAGTCGTTCGACGTCGGCGATCTCGCGCCCGGTGATCGGCCCTTCGGCCGACCGCCGGGCGAGATGAAGCGCGCAGATGACGCCGTACTCGGCGAGCGTGGTGATTCGCACGATCTGAAATCTATCCCGCCGACACGCCTGACGCGCCGCCCGGCACGCCGATCTCCGTCATCTTCTTGAGGTCGAGCACGTCGTCGATCTGGTCGTCGGGCAGAATCTTTTCCCGCTTCACGAGGTCGCGAATGAGCACACCCTCCTTGACCGACTGTTTGCTGATCTCCGCTGCTCGCGTGTAGCCGATGCGCGGAGCCAGCGCGGTCGCCAGCGCCGCCGACCGCTCGACCCAGTACTCGCACATCGCGCGGTTGGCCTGGATTCCCTTCACGCACTTGTCTGCCAGTACGGTCGCCGCGTTGGTGAGGATTCGCAGGGCAAGCAGCACATTGAAGGCGATGACCGGCATCATCACGTTGAGCTCGAGCTGGCCGTGCTCGGAGGCGATCGCCACCGTGGTGTCGAGGCCGATGACCTGGAAGCACACCTGGTTGACCATCTCGGGGATCGACGGATTGATCTTGCCGGGCATGATCGAGGAGCCTGGTTGCACCGCCGGGAGGGTGATCTCGTCGATGCCGGTCCGCGGCCCCATGACCATGAGGCGCAGATCGCTCGCGATCTTGCTCAGATCGATCGCCAGCACGCGGACCTGCGCACTGAACGCCGCCACGTCGCCCATGCTCTGCATCAACTGAATGCGATCCGTTCCGGCGCGAAGATCGAGACCGGTGATGTCATTGAGGTGCTCGACCATCAGCGCCGGATATTCTTCCTCCACGGTGACGCCGGTTCCAACGGCGCTGCCGCCGATGCCGAGGTCGCGGAGGTAGTCCGCGGCGTCGTTGACGCGTTGGATGTTGCGCCCGATCGACCCGGCGTAGGCCGTGAACTCCTGGCCGAGCCGGATCGGCATCGCGTCCTGCAAGTGGGTTCGCCCCGCCTTCACGACGTCGTCGAACTCATCGCCCTTGGCGGCCAGCGCGCCACGCAGGTTCTCGAAGGCGGCGGTGAGCGGGCGGAGCTGCGACAGGCAGGCCAGCCGAATGTTGGTCGGGATCGTGTCGTTCGTCGACTGCGCCATGTTGACGTGGTCGTTCGGGTGCACGGGCGTGTACTCACCGCGCTTCCCGCCGAGGAGCTCATTGGCGCGATTGGCCAGCACCTCGTTGGCGTTCATGTTGTGCGACGTTCCGGCGCCCGCCTGGTACGGATCGACGATGAACTGGTCGCGATGCTTGCCGGCCAGCACTTCATCGGCCGCCTGGACGATGGCGTCGGCGAGCCGCGCGTCGAGGCGTCCCGTCTGCTTGTGGGTGAGGGCGGCGGCCTTCTTGATCCATACCTGCGCGACGACGAACGGCTCGAGGGGGCGCAGCCCGCTGATCGGAAAATTCTGCTTGGCGCGGAGCGTCTGCACGCCGTACAGCGCGTCGGCGGGGACGTCGAGCGGCCCCAGGGGATCCTTCTCGCGGCGGGTCTCTGTCATCGCGTATGAATATTCGAAGTTGAATGAGCGTATTGCATTTAGCGGGTGATCGGGATGTCGAGCATGTTGGCGAAGCGGTTGAAGTAGTTGAACACGCCGATCACGGCCACGATCTCGACGATCTGCTCCTCCGTCCAGCCCGCTGCCAGGCGCTCGAACGTCGCGTCGGCCAACCGGCCGCCGCCGGACGTCGCTTCTCCGGCCGCTTCGAGCGCGGCGCGCCATGCCGGATCGAATGCCGACGCGTCTCCCTCGGCGAGCCCCGCGATCTGCGCGTCGGTCGCGCCGTAGCGCTTGGCGAGCATGCTGTGCGACGCCAGGCAATACTCGCAGCCGTTGACCTGCGACACGCGCACGGCGAGCAGCTCCTTGAGCTGCTGCTCGACTTCGCCGGGCCCCATCACGGCATCGAGGTGCATGGCCAGCGTGCGGCCGATCTGCGGCCGCCGCGCGCTGATGCGAAACAGGTTCGGCACCTTGCCGCGCACACGCACGAAGTTGTCGAACGACTCGCGCACGGCCGGGTCGGCCTGCGCCGGATCGATGCGAGCCACGCGAGGCTCGTGTTCGGTGTTCACGCTCATGGCTCAGCTCCTCGATTGAAGCGTTCGCGCCGATACGACCAGCGCAACGACGGCAGCGAGCATGGCGAGGCCGAGCCACCCCACGCTCCACCCGTGCAGACGTCCGAACTCTATCCGCCGCGGATCGTCCGGCGATAGGCTTTCCAACGGTCCCGCGATCGCCACACGCAGGCGCTCGATCCGCGGCATCACGCCGAACTGGGCCACGGCACATGCGCCCGTGACGACGACGCCGGCGCCGAAGCGGACGCTGTTCCAGCCGGCGCCCGACGTCAACAGCTCGAGCGCCGCAACGAGCGCACCCACCGTCAGCCCGGCGAACAACAGCGAGGGAAGCAGCCGGCCGACGACGACGCCGGCCAGCGTGCGCGTGGGCAGCGCCGCGAACAGCGTCGGCGCGACCGCAGCGGCAAAGAACAGCGCGGCACCGAGCCACAGCGCGAGGACGACGATCTCGATCACCACGATGTTGATCCGCCGCGCCATCGCCGCTAGCGACGCATGATGCGCGCGCCGCCCGTGAGAAAGGCGTTCGTCGCGCGCTCGTGACCG
Source organism: Gemmatimonadaceae bacterium (assembly GCA_035572355.1). Classification (GTDB taxonomy): domain Bacteria; phylum Gemmatimonadota; class Gemmatimonadetes; order Gemmatimonadales; family Gemmatimonadaceae; genus JAQBQB01. The sequence goes on along the minus strand of DATNAT010000090.1, from coordinate 9,296 downwards.
ATCGTCGTCGCCGGACCATGGCCCGGATACACGACCGTTTCGTCGTCCAGCTCGCACAGTCGAGCCAACGAATCCTCCATCTGCTCCGGATCGGCGAACGGAAGGTCGGTGCGTCCGATCGATCCGGCGAAAAGCAGGTCGCCGCCGATCACCACCGGACCGCGCCGGAACACGACGTGTCCCGGTGCATGGCCGGGCGTGTGCAACACCTGGAAGTCGAGCGTGCCGCAACTGACGACGTCGCCATCGGCAAGCTCGGCGTCGGGAGCATCTGGTTGCTCGAAGGCAAGCCCATACACGGCGGCCTGCACCGCCGCTCGATCGTAGAGCACGCGGTCGGCGGGATGCAGGTGGACCGGCACCGGCCAGCGGCGTCGAACCCCGGCGATGCCGCCGACATGGTCGACGTGCGCGTGGGTGAGCCAGATGGCGTCGAGTGCCGCGCCGGAATCGCGTACCATCTCGATCAGGCGCTCGGGCTCGTCACCCGGGTCAATCAGCACCGCATGCCCGGTCGACTCGTCGACCACCAGGTAGCTGTTCTCCTGGAAGGCGCCGACGGTGCGGGCAAGAATTTTCATACCGCGTAGCCGCCCGCGCCGACGATCGGTTCGGCGCTGTCGCCGTCGGCGATCGCCTTGAGGTATTTCTCGGCGGCGATCGCCGCCGTCGTCGCGTCGCCGACGGCCGTCGTCACCTGACGCGTGAGCTGCGAGCGAACGTCGCCGGCCGCGAACAGCCCGCGAATGCTCGTCTCCATGTTGGCGTCGGTGCGGAGATAGCCCATCTCGTCATGATCGACGTGGCCGTCGATGATGCCCGTGTTCGGCCGGAAGCCAACGAACACGAACAGCCCCGTTGCGGCGAGCTCGCTCGACGCCTCCGTCTCGACGTTGCGCAGCCGCAGGCGATGGACGAGCCCGTGTGCGTCGCCGTCGACCCGCTCGACCACCGTATTCCAGATCACTTCGATCTTTGGATTGGCGAACAGGCGCTGCTGAAGGATCTTGGACGCGCGCAGCTCATCGCGACGATGGATCAGGTACACCTTGTCCGCGTATCGGGTCAGGAAATCCGCCTCTTCGGTCGCCGCGTCGCCGCCGCCGACGACTGCAATGACCTGATTGCGGAAAAACGCGCCATCGCAGATCGCGCAGTACGACACTCCCTTCCCCGCGTACTCCAGCTCGCCGGGCACGCCGAGCTTGACCGGCGTGCCGCCCGCCGTGACGATCACCGCCGGCGAGCGGTAGACGTCGCCTGACTCGGTGCGCGTCTCGAACATCCCGTCCGGCAACTTGCGAACGGCTTCGACGACCACGCCGTTCTTGAATTCGGCACCGAACTTGGCGGCGTGCTCGGAGAATTTCTCCGCGAGCTCGCGGCCGAGGATGCTCTCGAATCCGGGGTAGTCTTCGACCAACTCGGTATTGAGGAGCTCGCCGCCGGGAAAGCCGCGCTCGAGGACGACGGCCTTGAGCATGGCTCGGCCGGCGTACATGCCGGCGCACATTCCTGCCGGGCCCGCTCCGACAATCACGACGTCGTAGGTGTAAGTCGCAGCCACGTCCGTTCCTCGAGTGCCGGCGGGTCCGCTCGCCCGCCTTGGGATGCATGTAATCTAGCGATCCCGGGAACCAGCTTCGGCTCGCAGTCCACCTATTAGAACGCGCGTCAGGGCGCCGTGGCAATGGGAAACGGTACCGACGACTGCCTCGGCGGGGCCGCGTTCCGCCGCGGCCGCAATCCGCTCGTCCGCGTCGAGCACCTCGCGCGTGTCGAACATGCCGACGCCGTACGACCGATGCCGGCAGTGCAGGACCGCCACCTCGACGTCGTGACTGCCCGACGCCTCGCGCTTCGCGTAGTCGCGCAACGCGACGGGCATGCTCCAGCTGCGCGGCCCACGGGTGTGCGGGCAGATCCGCGGCTCGACGCAGTTGATCGGGCAAGTCCAGGTCGCGAACGACACGTAGTGCGTTGCATCGTGCCCTGCCCGCTCCCAGGGAACGTCGGGCAGCGTGTCGAATGGTTCGACGGCGACGGATCGGCCCGCCGCACGCGCACGGGCGCGCGCAATGAGCCACTCTGCCATGAGGTGCGGCATGAGGGGCGACGGCACGATCGCGTCGTCGGCGTGCGCGGCCGGCCGCTCGGCCGCATCGCTCAGATACTCATCAAAGAACTCTGACCACTCGGCGATCCGCAGCTCGACCGGCGCGTGCCGGGGCGCTTCAGGCGACGCGAGGGCGCGGGCAACGGCACAATCCGAATCGTGGTCGACGACAAGCACGCGCTCGATTTCCAGCGCGCCGGCCGCCACCGCCCGATCGAGCTGGCGCACGTAATAGCCGCCGTAACAGCCGCCGCCGACGACGATGACGCTCGCGTATGCGCGGCGTCCTTCTTCGTCATTTCCTGACATGCCGCCCGCCGTCGACGATGATCGTTTCGCCGGTGAGATAGTCGGAATCGAGGATGAACAACACAGTCGCCGTCACGTCGCTCGGGCTGCCGTTCCGCTGGAGCGGCGTCGTCTGACGCAGATGCTCGGCGTCCTCCTCGCGCCAGCCTTCCGGCAGCAGCACGGTGCCAGGAGCCACTGCGGCAACGCGCACTTCGGGCGCCAGCAGGCGTGCCAACGCGCGCGTCATCGTCACCACGCCGGCCTTGGAGATGCTGTGTGGTAGATATCCGGGCCAGGTCTCAAATGCCGCCAGGTCGGCGATGTTGACGAGGACCCCGCGCGCGGCGCGCAGATGCGGCGCCGCGGCCTGAGCGAGTAAGAAAGGCGCGCGCAGGTTGATCGCCATGATCTCGTCCCACTGTCCTGCGTCGATCGAGCCGAACGGCGTGCGCCGCATGATGGCCGCCGAGTTGACGAGCACGTCGAGCGCGGCGAACCGCGCCACGACTTCGGCGACGAGCGGCGCGGCGCTGTCGCCGCGTCGAAGATCGGCCGCAAAGGTAGCCGCACTTCCTCCACCGGCCTCGATCTGCCGCGCCGTCTCGCGCGCGCCGTCGGCCGCAGCGTTGTAGTGCACGGCGACGCGCATCCCGCGGCCGGCCAGCGCCAGCGCGAGCGCGCGCCCGATCCGATGTCCGGCGCCCGTGACGAGTGCAGTGCGTCCGCGCAGTTCCATGCGTTGGGATCTACGCGGCGCGAGCGCTCACTCGACCGTCCTGCCGCGCGAGCCATTCCGCTGGAACCCGCATCATGCCGAGCGTGCGCGGACCCTCGCTCGCGCCATGCCAGTCGGAGCCGCCGCTTGGCACGAGAGAAAAATGCTCGACGAGCGCAGTCAACCGCGCGATGTCCTCTCCGCTGTGACTCGGATGACGCACCTCGACGCCATCGATGCCCTCGCGGGCGAACGCCTCGAGGCGCTCGCGCGTCCCACCCGATGCGGGGTGCGCGAGTACCGCCAGCCCGCCGGCGCGATGGATCAGCGAGATGGCTTCGGCGACGGCGAGCCGCTCTTTCGCGACATACGCCGGGCGCCCGCTGCCCAGATACCGATCGAACGCGTCGCGAAAATCCACCGCCCACCCCTCGGCGATCATCGCGCGCGCAACGTGCGGGCGTCCGATCGCGCCGCCCGCCGCCTGCTCTAGCACCGCAGTGAAGCTGATCCGCACACCGAGGTCGTTCAGCCGCGCCACCATGCGCTCGGCGCGACCGCGACGCATCTCGCGGAGACCGACCAGCGTCGATTCGAGCTCGCGCGTATCGGAGAGGTGCAGGCCGAGGATGTGCGTCTCGGCGTCGCCTTCGACCGCGCTCAACTCGATGCCGGGCACGAGACGGACGCCGAGCGTCGACGCGGCGGCGGCGGCCTCGGCGATACCGGCAACGGTGTCGTGGTCGGTGAGCGCGATGGCCGACAATCCGGCGCGGTGCGCGGCGAGCATGACGTCGGCCGGCGCGCGAGACCCGTCGGAAGCGGTCGAGTGAGCGTGGAGGTCGACGAACGGACCGTCGACCGCGGGTCCGGCGCCGGCGACGCTCACGCCGAGTAGTCGACTTCGGGCGACGTGTCGCTCGGCTGCGAAAAGCCGAACAGGCGCTGGAGATCGGCGTCGCTCAGCTCGAGCAGCGAGCGCTCGCGCGACCGCGAACCGACGGGTGAATAGCGCGTAACGCGCACCTTCCGCCCCGCACCCGTACCGCTGACGAAAATGAGCGCGAATTCGTCGCGGTCGTTCTGTGTGACGCGGCCCGAGGGATAGACGAGCCAGCGGCTGCCGTCGGCTTCGATCGAACGGGAAGGCATTGCTATTTGAGCTCCACTTCGGAGTAGACCCGATTGGGATCGAGGACCGGCTCGGGCGCCGAAGCATGCGCACGGGCGAGCGTCGGGGCGTCGGGGGCCTCGAAGAACTCCAAGAACGCACCGGGAAGACCCGCCTCCTCGAACGCCCAGAAACGGCAGTTCGCCTTGGCGTAATGCTCCTGCTTCCGGCGGAGCTTCTGGTGGAAGCGGTCGCGCTCGTTCGGCGTGACGAGGGTGCGCTGGATCGTCAGTACGCGGGCCATGGTCAGAGCACGGCGTCGGGGAAGCTCTCGAGTGACTTCTTGACGAACGCCATGAAGCGGTCCGCATCGGCGCCGTCGACGATCCGGTGATCGAACGAGAGCGACAGATACGCGCACGTGCGAATGGCGATCACGTCCTCGCCGTCGGGACCGGCGATGACTTTCGGCCGCTTTTCGATCGCCCCGACGCAGAGGATGCCGACCTGCGGCTGATTGATGATCGGCGTGCCGATGAGGGAGCCGAACACTCCGGGATTCGTGATGGTGAACGTTCCGTCCTGCACCTCGCGCGGGTCGAGGCGCTTGCTCCGCGCCCGATTGGCGAGATCGTTCAACGTGCGCGTGAGCCCGGTGAGCGACAGGTTGTCGGCGTTCTTGATGACGGGGACGATCAACCCCCAGTCGAGCGCTACGGCGATGCCGACGTTGACCGGTTTGCGGTAGATGACTTCGTTGCCGCGCACCGATGCGTTGAGCACCGGATGCGCGCGCAGGCCGTCGACCGCCGCTTTGATGATGAACGGCAGGTACGTGAGCTTTTCGCCTGTGGCTTGCTCGAACTCGGCTCGGTGTTTGGAGCGAATGCGCGCGATGCGCGTGAAGTCGACTTCGAAGAACGAGTTGACGTGCGCCGACGTGCGGCGCGACATCACCATGTGCTCGCTGATCAACTGCCGCATCTTCGACATCGGTTCGACGCGGTCGCCGGGCCAGGGCTCGGGGAGCGGGCCGGCGTGCACGGCCGGCGGCGAACCAGCGGCGCGCGCCGGCGTCTTTGGACCCGATTCGAGATAGTCGAGGAGGTCGCGCTTGGTGACGCGGCCGGAGATGCCGCTGCCCTGCAGCGCGCTCAGCTCGACGCCGTGATCGGCGGCCATTCGGCGCACGAGTGGCGAGGACTTGGTGCGGAGGCGGTCCTCGAGCGACGACGTGCCGTTTCCGTGCGACGATTGGGCGGCGGGTGCGTTGGTTTGGTGCGGGGCCGGAGGAGGGGTCGGCGTATTTTCTTTGCGGGGGGGGCCCCCCGCGCCCGGCGTCGCGCTCGGCGCACCGCTCGCGGAGGCCGAGGACGCTCCGGCGGGCGACGCTGCGGCGCTTGCCGCCACCGGTCCACCAGCGGCCGCGCCCACTCCGGCCGTCACGTCAGTCTCCAACCGAGCCACCACCGTCTGCACCGGCACGGTCTGACCTTCCGTCACCAGGATCTCGGCGATCACCCCGGTCGTCGGCGACGGGATTTCGGCGTCCACCTTGTCAGTCGAGATCTCGAACATCGGCTCGTCTCGCTTCACCGAGTCACCGACCTTCTTCAACCACTTCGAAAGCGTGCCCTCGGCGATCGATTCGCCCATCTGGGGCATGACGACATCTATGCGTGCCACCGCATCACCCTCGTTTCGAGTTCTCTACGTCACTGGCAATGTCCGCCGTGGCGGCACGACGCCGCGCGCGACGCAGCGACCAGATCGATATCACCGGTAATACGAACGCTCCAATGATCGCGCCGAACACCGCGTAGGTGAACCAATTGCACGGCGCGCCGGTTTCGGCGTCCGACGTGCACTTGGTGGCCGCCCCGACGATCTTCGCGATCAACACCGAGATCATGCCGCCGCCCGCGAACCCCGCGGCAACGGTCAAACAACCCACACCAAGATACTCGCGGGCCCGTCCGGCCGGCGGATTACCCTCAGCGGTCGCCACGCTCAATACGCGGCCACGGCGCGGATACCGCGCACGATGTCGCTCACCTGTGGCAGCACGTAGTCCTCGAGCGATGGCGCGTACGGCAGCGGAACGTCGTGCGCCGTCACACGAAGAACCGGCGCATCCAGCCAGGCGAACGACCGCTCAGTGATCCGAGCCGTGATCTCGCCGGCGATGCCCCCGGTGCGCGTGTCTTCGTGAACGACGAGCGCGCGGTTCGTCTTGCGCACCGTCGCCTGGATCGCATCGTCGTCGAGGGGAGCCAGCGTCCGAAGATCGATCACCTCGACGGCGAGTCCGTCGTCCTTCTCGACCTGCTCCGCCGCTTCGAGCGCCTTCCAGACCGTTGCGGCATAGGTGATGATCGAGACGTCGCGCCCCTCGCGGGCGACACGCGCCTTGCCGATCGGCACGACGTGATCGCCGCTCGGCATCGCTTCTTTGATGCGACGGTACAGGTACTTGTGCTCGAAGAACAGCACGCAGTCGTCGTCGCGGATCGCGGCCTTCATCAAGCCCTTCGCGTCGGCGGCCGTTGCCGGATACACCACCTTGAGGCCGGGCGTGTGGACGAAACCGGCTTCAGGATTCTGCGAGTGAAAGGGCCCGCCGCGAACATACCCGCCGCTCGGACCGCGGACGACCATCGGACAGGGCAAGAACGCGCGGAAGCGCGCCGTAGCGACATAGTTGGTGAGCATGTCGTAGGCGTTCGCAATGAAGTCGATGAATTGCATCTCGACAACGGGACGCATGCCCATGTGTGCCGCGCCGGCCGCCGCGCCGACGATCCCAACCTCCGAGATCGGCGTGTCGATGACGCGCGACTCGCCGAACCGCTCGGCCAAGCCGTCGGTGACCTTGAACGCGCCGCCGTACTTCGCGATGTCCTCGCCGAGGCAGAACACGGCGGTGTCGCGCTCCATCTCCTCGAACAGCGCTTCGCGAATGGCTTCGAGGTAGGTGATCTCGGCCATCAGTGTGGCCCCGACGCCGAGTCGTCGAACGTCCCCCACCCTTGCGCGCGCTCGTGCGACTCGACGACGCCCTCCGCGCCGTCGCGGAACCAGAGTCGATCGGCGCGAGGCGGATCGGCGTAGACGCCTTCCAACGCGCTCAGGGCTTCCGGCACGCCGGACCGTTCGGCGACGTCGGTTGCGTCGTCGACCTCGCGGCGCACACGCTCATCGATCGCCTCGAGCTCGCTCACCGAGAACCCGGGCTCGTCGCGGAGGCGCGCCGTGTAGCGCGTGACCGGATCGTTCTCACGCTCCCAACGCTCGATCTCGCCCGGCGGGACGTACGACTGATTGTCGTGCTCGGCGTGCCCCTTCCGGCGATAGGTCATGAGCTCGAGCAGCGTGACGCCGCCGCCCGAGCGAGCGCGATCGACGGCGCGCTTCGTCACGTCGTAGACGGCGAGCACGTCGTTGCCGTCGGCCTGCTCCCCTGGCACACCGTAGCCGACCGCTTTGTCGACGAACACCTTGGCCGCCGATTGCCGCGACGTCGGCGTCGAGTACGCGTAACCGTTGTTCTCCACGATCACGACGAGCGGGCAGCGCTGTACGGCCGCGAAGTTGATCCCCTCGTGGAACGCGCCCGTCGACGTCGCGCCGTCGCCGACGTAGACGAGCCCGACGCGATCCTCTCCGCGCATCTTGAAGCTCAGCGTCACACCAGCCATGACCGGCACCATGTCGCCGAGCGGCGAGATCTGGCCGATGAAACCGCGCTCCAGATCGCCGAAGTGGATGTTCAGCTCGCGTCCACGCGTCGGCGAGTCGCCGCGCGCCATGTACTGCTTGAGGATCTCGACCGGTGTGGCGCCTTTGACGAGCATCGATCCGAGATTTCGAATGAGCGGGGACAGAATGTCGCGGCGCTCGAGCGCGAACGCGCTGCCGACGGCATCCGCCTCCTGGCCGAGCGATCGAAAGAGGCCGCCCACGACTTTGGTCTGTCGGTACAGCGCGACGAGCCGCTCCTCGAGGGTGCGCGTGAGCCGCATCCAGTAGTAGAGCTCCGCGAGCTGCGCTCGCGTGAGTCGGGACGACGGCGTCGCCCCGGCGGCGTTCGCCGGACCGCGCCGCGCGGGTTTGGTCGTGGTTCGGGGCATCGCTTCAAATTAAGAGCGATTGGGCTCGCGCGGCATCACTAGATCAACTCGTTTCACCACCGTCGGCCCGACGACCGCGGTCGTGTCGAGCAAGCGGTCCTTTCCCAGCCACACGCTCAGATGGATCGGACGCTCGCGAACGACGCCGCACACGAAATACCGGCCGTCGGCGTCCGGGTGCATCGTTCGGCCGGCCGCGACAATCCCGACATTGCCCTGCACGCTGCTGTAGTCGTCCTGCCAAGCGGCTCCGACCTCCCACTTGGGGTCGACGCGACGCGCCTGAATCTGGCCGAGGATGATCGAACGCGGCGTGGCATCGCCGAGCGCCGGACAGAGCCGCCGAAGCGCGCCGACCGAGGACACGACCCGGGCGATCGTGCTGCTATGCATCCCGTCGTGCACGACGACCGAGACGACCGCCGGATCTTCTCGAGTGTACGCCGCATACATCGTGTCGAGCGCGGTGATCTCATAGCGCCCCGGCAGCAGTCGATCGAACCGGAAGATGCCGGCGCTGTCGGTCACGACGGTGTCGCTCGTCGCACGAAGCACGACGAGAACGTGCGCGGCGGGCTGACCGGTCTCACGCTGCTCGGCGAGCCCGACGATGTCGCCCAACGTATCCGCCGTGCGCGAGCCATCCGGCCAGACCGCCGTGAGGACGCGACCTCCCGTCTCGCGCCACTGTGTGACGCGAAACCGATGGCCGGGAGCTTCGTCGCTGCCCCCGAGCCGACGGACCGTCGCGCCTTCGATCCCGTGGTCCTCGGATGCAACGAGCATCCCGGCGGCCGGAACACGAATCGTCCACTCGCGAATGAGCGACACGCCGTTCGGCAGGGTGCGAAATAGAATTCGCCCGCCAGCGTGAAGGCTGTCAGTCGCGTTCACCGTATCGGCGTACGCGAAGTCCAGCTCGTCGAGCGCGAG
>DATNAT010000089.1:0-21109 GCA_035572355.1 Gemmatimonadaceae bacterium | reverse complement strand
CGCGGCGGCTTCGCGGCGGGCACCGCCTTCTACAACGCGCTCGGCCTGGTGAAGCGCGTCGTGAACCTCGGCGACTCCAAGTCGCTCGCCTGTCATCCGGCGTCGACGACGCATCGGCAGATGTCGGCCGCCGAACAGGCGAAGGCGGGCGTCACGCCGGAGATGATTCGGCTCAGTATCGGCATCGAGCACATCGACGACATCGTCGCCGATCTGGATCAGGCGCTCGCTGCCGCCGTGCCGTCGACGTCAGCGGCGCACAAGGCGTCAAGCCGTCCAAAGACACCGGCGAAGCGGGCGCGCGCGCGGTGAGTTCGCTCGAGCTCGCGGTCGTCAACAACATGCCCGATCCCGCTCTCCAGTCCACGGAGCGCCAATTTCGTGAGCTGATCGAGGCCGCAGCCGGCGACCGGCCCTTGCACGTCCACTTCTTTTCGTTTCCCGAGCTGATCCGCGGCGCCGAAGGACGCGCCTACGTCGCCGAGCACTACGAGCCCATCGAGCGCCTGTGGGCCGGCCGCTTCGATGGGCTGATCGTCACGGGCGCCGAGCCGCGTACCGACGTGATCTCAGATGAGGTGTACTGGAATTCGCTCACGCGACTCGTCGGCTGGGCGGCCGAGCACACGACCTCGACGATCTGGTCCTGTCTCGCCGCGCACGCGGCGGTGCTGCACCTCGACGGTATTGAGCGGCAACGGTATGAATCGAAGCTGCACGGCGTGTTCGCTTGCGCCAGCGCGGGCGAGCATCCGCTCGTCGCCGGTTTGGCCGGTGAGTGGCGGTTTCCGCACTCGCGCCTCAACACGTTGCCGCGCGATCGCCTGACCGCGGCGGGCTACGACATTCTCTCCGTCTCCGACGAAGCGGGCGCCGACGCCTTCGTGAAAGACCAGGGAAGCTTGTTCCTGTTCCTCCAGGGACACCCCGAGTACGATCCGGGCGCGTTGTACCGGGAGTACCGGCGTGATGTCGGCCGCTTCCTGGAAGGCACGGTCGATCGATACCCGCCCATACCGCGCGACTACCTCGATGCCGAGGCCACGCGAGCTGCCGAAGCGTTTCAGAGCCGCGCCGAGCGCGATCGGCGCCCGGAGCTGCTCGGCCAGTTCCCCGCCTTGAATGCGTCGCGCCAGTTGCTCCACAGCTGGCGAGCTGCCGCGGTGCGACTGTACGGCAACTGGCTCGACTACCTTGCGACGCACCGCTCGGCGACGCCCGATCGCATCGCGCGTGGCGACGCCGCTGTCGTCCGTTCGCGCTAGCCCCACAATCGATCTCATGAGCCACGACAATCCGGCACCGCCAGTGCCGGCACTGTTTCCGCCGCAGTCGGAGCGCGACCGGTGGGACGAGTACCTGACGCGTGAGATGGCGCGCGCCAACGAACGCATCGCGCGCCACTCGGTCGTGCCGACGATCGACATGGCGCGGCTGCGTGCCGATCTCGCCGCATTCGACTTTGGCGAGCCGCGCGGATTGGACGAGCTGCTGCCGTGGACCATCGCGCAGATCGAACAGGGCGTGGTTCACATGAGCAATCCGCGCTACTTCGGGCTGTTCAACCCCATGCCGTCGTTCCCGGCGCAGTGCGGCGACCGGATCACGGGCGCATTCAACCCGCAGCTCGCCACGGCGACCACGTCGCCCGCAGCCGTGGAGATCGAAGCGCACGTGATTCGCGCCGTGGCGCGCCGCGCCGGACTCCCCGAAGGGTCGTCTGGCCATTTCACGTCGGGGGGCTCCGAAGCGAACTACACTGCCGTCATCTCGGCACTGACCAAGGCGCACGACCGGTTTGGCATCGATGGCGCGCGTGCCTTCGACGGACCGCCGGTGTTTTATATCTCGCGCGAGAGCCACCTCGCCTGGGTCAAGATTGCGCACCAGGCGGGCATCGGCCGATCCGCGGTGCGTCAGGTGGCCACCGATGGTACCGGACGCATGGACGCGCGGGCGCTCGCGACGATGATCGCCGACGACCGCGCCCAAGGGCGCGTGCCGGTCCTGATCGTCGCCACGCTCGGCACGACCAACGCGGGGATGATCGATCCTATCGCGGCGTGCGCCGAGCTAGCGCGTGAGCACGGAATGTGGCTTCACGCAGACGCGGCGTGGGGCGGCGGAGTCATTGCATCCGACCGGCTGCGCCCCGCGTTGGCGGGAATCGAGCGGGCAGATTCGATCACGATCGACGCGCACAAGTGGTTCGCGACGACGATGGGCTGCGGCATGTTCATGACGCGGCATCCGGAGATACTGTCGGCGGCGTTTCAGGTATCGACGGGTTTCATGCCGTCGAATACCGCCACAGTGGATCCATACGTGAACACGGCGCAGTGGTCGCGGCGGTTCCTCGGCGTACGGCTGTTCCTCGCGCTCGGCGCGGCGGGTTGGCGCGGCTATGCCCAACACGTCGAGCGATCGGTCGATCTCATCGCGCTACTCGCCGAGCGTGTACGTGCCCTGGGGTGGCGCATCGCAAACGACTCGACGTTGGCGGTGCTGTGCATCGAACCGCCGGGCGGGTCGCCCGACGCGCGTACGATCGGCGCGCGGGTGCTCGCGTCGGGGCGGGCGTGGGTTGCGGTGGCGAAATACGAAGGACGCGATGTGATTCGCGTCTGCCTCACCCACGGCGAGGCAACGGCGAGCGACATCGAACAGTTGGTGGATGCGTTGACGAACGCACTCCGGCCCACGCCATGAACGCCGACTCGGCGTCAGAGATTGAACATCACGCGTTCGGTGTACGCGATGTCGCCGAGCGATGGCTTGTTCGCGCCGCGGTAGAACTTTGGTCCCCAGTCGAGGTAGCGGCCGCGCAAACCGGGAATCGGGCCGTTTGCGTCGATGAATACGAGGGGGATGCCGCGGCGCAGCAGGTAGCGTCCGAGCGGGGCGGCGAAGTGTACGAAATCTTCCACGCTTCGCGTATGGGCGAGCACGACGAAGGGCAACGGGACCGCGTGCCATCGCGTCCAGCGGCGCGGGCTGAAAACGAACGGATGCTCGTCGCCCCCTTCACCGCAGACGACGCTCGCGCAACCGTAGCCCGCGTGGTCGCTGAGCAACTTGACTTCGAACGCGGAGAGTCCGCCTTCGGTGCGGAAGCTTTCGTCGAACTTGCGAACCTTCGCGGGACTGCCGACAGTGGTCACCGCTGGAACGGCTGCGACAACACCGGTGCAGAGGCGCTGGTAGCCCTGTGCCTCGAGGATCGGCCAGGTGTGCTTGGCAGGCGTGATGTTCAGATACGTCGCATCGCGGTACGACAGCGCGCGCGATGTGAGCAGCGAGCCGTAGCTTCTGAACTCCGGATCGACGTACCAGTTGGCGACGTTCCCACGAATGCTCGGCACGCCGTTCACGACGACGGTCGAGAAGATCGTGAGGATCACGCCGACGAGGGTATCTCCGGCTTGCAGCACGTAGCCGTATCTGGGATATCCCTCCGGCGTCGAGTGGGCCGACAACCGACGCAACGCCAGCGCCAGGTCTTGGCGCGTTCGCTCCGGGAAGCCTCGGTGCAGCAGCGTCTCGAGCGACTGGAGATCGTCGACCCTGATCTCCCGGCAGAAGACGCGAGCCGACGGACGATTCGTCAACGTGAGTTGATCGGCGGGAGAAGCGTTCTGGCCGTCACCGTGTCGGCCACATTATAATCAACCTGACCAAAAATCGGCTTGGAGGAGTTTCGCGATGCCTGACAGCGTTCGAGCGACCATCATATCTCAATTCGAGCAGGTCGCCAGTGAGCAGAAGAGAAAATTAGCGCCACTGACCGACGAGCGGCCGCTCATGGAGTCAGGCCTCGATTCGCTCTGCTTCGCGATTGTCGTCGCTCGGCTCGAGGACGCGCTCGGATACGATCCGTTCAGCGCGAGCAGCGACGTCGAGTTCCCGGTCACCTTCGGAGACTTCATCAAGTTCTACGAGAATGCCGCGCGCTAGCGCGGCTTCGCTCTGGGAATCGACGAACCGCGCCGGGCTGACGACTGAACGATCCCTGTGGGCGCCGGACGCCGAGGTGTCGATCAACGCCCTGGGCGGCGGCTCGTCGCTCGAGGGGGATGCCGAAGCGCTTCGCGGCGGCTCCGTGCTCGTGCGGACCGCGAGCCAACTCGCCGCCGCACTCGCCCTGCTCGAAGTCGATGGCATCGCGCGGCGCATCGTGATCTGCCCTCCCGACCTGGCCGCCGAACACCTGCCGTACGTGATCGACACGGCGGAAGTGAACGCCGTCGTCACCGACGGCTCGGCCGCCGAAATGAACCTGCCATCCATCGCGACCCGGGTTCGCTGCGGCCCGAACATCAGGCCCGGCGCCGTCGACCGCACGTCGTCGCACGACACGGAATGGATTCTGTTCACGTCGGGGACGACGGGGGCTCCCAAGATGGTCGTCCACAGTCTGACGAGCCTCAGCGGCGCGATCACACCGGGCAGCAGCCTCGCCGCGCCCGTGGTGTGGGCGACCTTCTATGACATCCGCCGGTACGGCGGACTCCAGATTCTGCTGCGCGCGCTCCTCGGCGGCGGCTCGCTCGTGCTTTCGGGACTGGATGAGCCGGTGCCGGACTTTCTCATGCGCGCCCAGTCGCACGCAGTCACGCACATCACCGGTACGCCCTCGCACTGGCGCAAGGCATTGATGTTTCCAGCGGCGCGCTGCGTGACGCCGCAGTACGCACGGCTTTCCGGCGAGATCGCCGATCAGGCGATCATCGATCACCTGCGCTCTTTCTATCCCAATGCCAAGGTCGGGCATGCGTTCGCGTCCACGGAGGCCGGCGTCGCGTTCGAGGTGAACGATGGCCTCGCCGGGTTTCCGGCGAGCTACATCGGGCACATGGAGTCCGGGGTCGACCTCGAGGTCGAGAACGACACGCTGCACATTCGGTCGCCGCGCACGGCTCGGCGCTACCTCGGCACCGCCGCCGAGGCGCTTCTCGACGCTGGCGGGTTCGTCGACACGGGCGACGTGCTCGAGCTCCGCAAAGATCGCTATCACTTCGTCGGCCGCCGCGGCGGCATCATCAATGTCGGCGGCCTCAAGATCCATCCCGAAGAGGTGGAGGCGGTGATCAACCGTCACCCCGCGGTTCGGATGTCGCTCGTCAAGTCGCGGAAGAATCCGATCACGGGGGCCATCGTCGCGGCCGAAGTCGTGCCGGTGGCGCTCCCCCAAGGGGACGACGCGGCGAAGCAGATCGAGGCGCTGAAGACGGACATCCTCGAGCATTGCCGGGCTTCGCTCGCCGCGCACAAGGTTCCGGCCGCGATCCGCTTGGTACCATCGCTCGACGTCACGCCCTCGGGCAAGATCGTGCGTCGCGATGCGTAACGTCATCGTCACGGGCGGGAGCCGCGGGCTCGGGCTCGGCATCGTCCAGCGGTTGCGCGCCGACGGCTATCAGGCAATCGCCGTCGCGCGGCGCGAGAGCGAGCAGCTCGGCGCCGCCATGCGTGAGGAGGTGCTGGGAGACGGCGCGATTCGGTTTCGCGCCTGCGATCTCAACGACCTCGCGGCGATTCCAGATCTCGTAAAGGGAATCCGAAAGGAGTATGGTGCGATCTACGGTCTCGTGAACAACGCCGGTATCGGTACGAGCGGCCTCCTGGCGACAATGAAGGACTCGGACATCGAGTCGCTGATTCGGCTCAACACGTTGTCACCGGCCGTGACGACGAAATACGTCGTCCGGTCGATGATGGCCGGCGGCGGCGGCCGGATCGTCAACATCTCGTCGATCGTGAGCGCGACCGGATACACGGGGCTGAGTGTCTACAGCGCCACGAAGGCATCGATGATCGGCTTCACTCGGTCGCTGGCCCGCGAGCTCGGACCCCTCGGCATCACCGTGAACGCCGTCGCGCCAGGCTTCATCGACACCGAGATGACCGGCGAGCTGGGCGAGAAAGACCGCGAGCGGATCGCTCGGCGGAGCGCGCTCAAACGCATGGCCAGCGTGTCCGACGTTGCGGACGCGGTCGGATTCCTCTTCGGCGAGGGCGCGCGGAACATCACCGGCACCACGCTCACGGTCGACGCCGGCGGAACGGCCTAACGCGGACTCCGCGCGCCGGATTACAGTGTCGCGCCGAGGTACGACGCCAACCGCAACAGATCGGCGAATACGCCGGCGGCCGTCACTTCGCGTCCAGCACCCGGCCCCTGCACGACGAGTGGATTCTCGTTGTACCGGCTCGTGCGGAACAACACGATGTTATCGGTGAGCTGGATGCGGGCGAACGGGTGGCTCGTGGGATAGCTGCAGAGCGCCACACTGGCCCGTCCGTCTTTGCCCACGCGTCCGACGAACCGGAGCACCTCGCCTTTCTGCGCGGCCTCGCGTCGCAGCCGCTCCATGTCGTCGTCGAAGTTTGGCAGCGCGGCCAGGAAGTCGGCGACGGCGCCCTGGGTCAACGACTCCGGAACGAGCCCTTTGAGCTGGACGTCCGGCAGCTCGACCGTCATGCCGATCTCGCGCGCCAGGATCACGACCTTTCGCGCCACGTCCATGCCCGAGAGGTCGTCGCGCGGATCGGGCTCCGTGTAGCCGAGGTCGCGCGCCTGGGCGACGAGCGCCGAGAAGGTGCGCGAGCCGTCGAAGCTGTTGAACAGATACGAGAGCGTGCCCGAGAAGATGCCTTCGATCTCGAAGATCTCGTCGCCCGTCTGAACGAGGTCGCGCAGCGTCTGGATGATCGGCAGCGCAGCGCCGACGGTGGTTTCGTACAGGTAGTGGGCGCCGACCGTCCGGTTGGCTTGCCGCAATCGACGGTAATACTCGATCGAGCTGGTGTTGGCCCGCTTGTTCGGCGTGATCACGTGAATGCCACCCTCGAGCCACTCGCTGTAGAGCCCGGAAACTCCGTCGCTCGCCGTACAGTCGATGAGCACCGCGTGCGGCAGGTGATCGGCGTGGACGTGCTCGGCGAGCTTGGCCAGGTCCGTCGGCACGCCGCGCGAATCGAGCGCTTCACTCCAACACTCGAGATCGATCGGCTGATCGGACAGCAGCATCTTCTTCGAGGTCGCGATCGCGCGCACGCGGAGGTCGACGTCGAAGTCCTTCTTGAGGCGGCGCGCCTGCTGCGCCATCTGCCGGAGCAGCGTGCGGCCGACGTTTCCGGCGCCGACGATGCCGATCGAGAGCGTCTGGTCTGATAGGTAGAACCCTGAGTGTGCCGCACGGAGCGCACGCTTGGTGTCGGCCTCGTCGACGACGACCGAGATGTTGCGCTCCGAAGAGCCCTGCGCGATCGCACGGAGGCTGATGCCCGCCTTGCCGAGCGCGCTGAAGAACTTGGCCGCGATGCCGGGCTGGCCCGCCATGCCTTCGCCGACCACGGCGAGTATGCTGCAGCCGCGCGTCACGTCGACGCGCTGGATCTGCCCGTGATGCCGCTCGGCGAAGAACGCGCGTTCGACGGTATCGCGCGCCTGATCGGCTTGCGCCGCCGGAACGCCGAAACAGATCGAGTTGCCCGAGCTGCCCTGTGAGATCATGAGCACGGACACGTTCTCGTCGCGGAGCGCGCTGAACAACCGCTGCGCCGTTCCGCGAACCGCCGTCATGCCGATCCCCTCGACGTTGACGAGCGCGATCGATTCGACCGTCGCCAGGCCTTTCACATGGTGCGTCGACGCCGACTGCGCGTGGATGCGCGTTCCCGGATGGCTCGGCCGGAAGGTGTTGCGAATGAGGATCGGGAGATTGCGCTCGACCGCGGTCGAGATGGTGTTCGGGTGAATGACCTTGGCGCCGAAGTAGGCGAGCTCGATCGCTTCGTCGTACGAGAGCGTGTCGAGCGTGACCGCCTCGCCGACCAGCCGCGGGTTGGCGCTCATCACGCCGTCGACGTCGGTCCAGATCTGAATCTCTTCCGCGTCGAACAACGCGGCGAAGATCGAGGCGCTCACGTCGCTGCCGTTCCGTCCGAGCGTCGCGGCAATGCCATCCGCCGTTGCGGCGATGAACCCGGTGATGACGAGCGTCGACGGCACGCCGCCGCGCTTGGCCGTCCACGCCTCGGTTTTCTGCCGCGATACCGGCCACACCACGTCTGCGCCAGTCTCGTTGCGCACGACGACGAGCACCTCGCGCGCGTCGAGCCAATCGACGCTCGGATGCTGCTCGGCGAGCAGCGCCGCCAGGATGCGCGCCGACCAGACCTCGCCGTACCCCGACGTGAGCTCGAGCCCATTCCGCGAATACCCGTGCAGCACGGTCGTCACGTGGAGCACTTCCTCTATCTCGTCGAGGTCTCGATCGAGCTCCGCGTTGAGCCGGGCAGCCGTCGCCGGCGACACCAGCTCGGCGATCGTGGCCCGATGCCGGTCGCCGACGGTCTTCATGATCTCGCGATAGCCGAAGTCCCGCGTGCCGGCAACGTGCGTGGCTCGCACGAGATCGTCGGTCACGCCGGCCATGGCCGACACGACGACCAACCGGCGCGCTTCGGTGCGTTCGGCGACGATCTTGGCGACGCGCCGGAAGCAGTCGGCGTCGGCGAGGCTCGAGCCGCCGAATTTGTGGACCACGCAGGTGGGTGTGCCGCCGCTCATGAACCGTTCTGAGTGAGGTGACCGCCGAGACGTCCGTCCATGGTAGGACGCGCAATCGGCGGGATTCGCAAAGTCCGCCGGCAGACCCGAACCGCGCCGGAACGGATGCGTCTCATAGGCGCACGCCGCCAGATCGGATTCGCTCGTAGAGGTCGGGCTGGACGCGAACGAATCGGCCGGCCTGCCGGTCGTGGACGTACACTGGATCGGTCGTCGCGGTCGGGTCGAAGCCGGCGCGAACGAGCTCTTGTTTGACCGGTTTGAAGGTGCCCGTCGTGGCGATTGCCGGCATCAGCCGAATGAACAAGGGCCGCGCGTATTCGGGGAGCGCGTTGGCGAGGTAGGCGTGAAAATCGTCGACGTCGAACTCGGCGTCGGTGACGAGCGCCGCCATCCCTGCCCTGCCCTCGGCGCCTGGAACCTCGACGCCGTAGACAACCGCCTCCTGGACGTGAGCGCAGCCGCCGACCGCTTCGGCAACCTGGGTCGTCGACACGTTCTCACCCTTCCAGCGAAAGGTATCGCCGACTCGATCGACGAAATAGTAAAAGCCCGCGGCGTCCCGGCGCATCAGGTCGCCACTGCGGAACCAGGCGTCGCCCGGCTCGAACACGTCGCGAAGTACCTTCCGCTCGGACGCGGCTTTGTCCGTATAGCCCTCGAACCGCCCCTCGGCCGACCCGGTGGCGATCCGACCGATCGCTTCGCCGATCTCGTCCGGACCACACCGGCGACACCGACCTTCATCGTCGCGTACCGGCTCGCCAGTGTCGACGTCAAAGGCCACCAGTGCGACGGGAAATCGATGCGCCAGGAACGCCGGAATTCTGCCGATTGCACCAACCTTCCCTTCCCAGTTGTAGAGGGAAAAGTTGGCCTCGGTCGCCGCATAGAACTCGAGGATTTTCGGGATGGCGAACCGCGCTTGGAACTCGGGCCACACGTCGGGGCGCAACCCGTTCCCGCACGCTGCGCGCAGCTTGTGCGATCGCTCGAGTGGATTTGCCGGCGCGTTGACGAGAAAGCGACAGAGCTCGCCGATGTACTGGAATAGCGTGCACTCGGTCCGCACGATGTCGTCCCAGAATGCGCGAGACGAGAACTTGCGTCGCAGCACGACGGAGCCGCCGTTGACCAGCGCCGCGCCGATCGCGACCACACCGCCGACGCTGTGGTACATCGGCAGGCAGTCGTACATCCGATCGTCGGGCGTGGTGTTGAGCAAGCCGGCGAACCAGTAGCTCCACTGAAGCACGCGATGGTGGCTCACGTTCGCCGCCTTCGGCAGGCCCGTTGTCCCGGAAGTGTAGATGAGCAGCGCGCGGTCGCTCAGGCTCGGCGACTGCCAACCCGATGCGGGGACGCCCCGGCCAGCATACGCGTTCAGCGCGTCGTCCAGCGAACCGAAGGAGTTGGTCGTGCCCCCGGTCGCCCAATAGCCGATCGCCGGGTCGAGCTGACCCCGGACCGCTTGCACGGAAGCGGCGAGATCGCGTCCGGCGATCACCGCCCGTGGTCCGCCCACGCGGATGGCGTGGGCGAGCGAGTCGCCGAGGAGGTTCGTGTTGACGAGCGCAGCAACCGCGCCGATTCTCGTGACGCCGAGCCACGCCGCGAGATAGTCCGGGCAATTGTGCATGAAGAGGCACACGACGTCGCCCGGCGCAACGCCTTGATCGATCGCCCACGCGGTATACTGAGCGGCGCGCTCCGAGAGCTCGCGATAGGTCAGCGTCGTGTCTTCGCCGATCAGCGCGACGCGATCGCCCTGTTCCGCTACGAGCCTGTCGATTCGTACCGGCAGAGTCGCCGTCCGGTCGCGCGCCAGCGGAGTAGTCGCCTCCAGCGCGCGCACCCAGGCTTTGAGCGCCGACTCCTTCGCTTGATCGACGGGCGTCATCGCAGAACGGTGGCGAAAGGATTGCCGAATCGCGCCGATCGTACGATTCTTGGGTAGCTTGAGCGCTTGCGAAGACGTGAGCCGCAGATGCGAGAACGTTCCCACAAGGAGTTTGTCCGTCGATGACCGATCGGCCCGACATCGAGCGCTTGCTCCGCGGCCTCTATACTGCGCGCGTCGCCGGAGATCTCGCGGCCGTCTGCGACAAGTTCACCCCCGATGCCCGGTTTCAGATTGCCGGCGCGAGCAACGCGAGCCCGGTTGCCGTCACGGCGAATGGCGTTCGCGAATATCGACCGCTGCTCGGGATCATGATCAAGTCGTTCAAGCTCAGCGACGAAGAGATCCTGGCGATGCTCGTCGACGGTCAGAAGGCGGCGGTGCACTGGCGCGCGAAAATATTCTCGAGGATCACCGGCACGACCGTGCTCACCGAGCTGGTCGACATGATCGAGATCCGCGACGGACGCATCGGCTCGTACATCGAGTTCTTCGCGCCTCATTGAGCCACGATCGGCCGGGGCGGCGCGGCGCGAAGGGCATCGCCGATCGCGGCACCGACCGGCACGAGCACCTCGCGTGCACGAGGAATCGCGCCCGCCATGCAGTAGAAGTGATGAATCAAACCCTCGTGACAGACGTAGCTCACATCCACGCCGGCCGCGGAGAGCGCGTCCGCGTACGCCTGGCCCTCGTCGCGCATCGGATCGAACTCCGCGGTATGGATCTGCGCCGGCGGAAGGCCGACAAGATCGGTTGACCGGAGCGGGGAGATGCGCGGGTCGTACAGATCCGCGCCGGCGCAATACAGGGCCTTCGCCCATTCGAGCGTCGAACGCTCGATGAAGAATCCTGTCGCGAGCTCCGCCCGCGACGGCGACTCGGACGCCAGATCGGTCACCGGGCAGAGGAGAACTTGCAGCGCAACGCGCGGCCCGCCGGCACGCTGTGCGAGCTGACAGACGACTGCGGCGATCGTTCCGCCGGCCGAATCGCCCGCGACGGCAAGCCGCTCCCGGTCGATGCCCAACTCGGCGGCATGGTCGGCGATCCACTGCGTCGCAAACAGACCGTCGTCGATCGCCGCCGGGAACGGATGCTCCGGTGCGAGACGATAGTCCACCGAAACGATGCGACAGCCGCTCGACGCGGCGAGTGCCCGACAGAGTCCGTCGTGCGTGTCGAGACTGCAGAACACGCCAGTGCCCCCGTGAAAAAATACGACACCAGGCAGCAGCTCGTTCGGCGCAGTCAGCGGCGTGTACGCGCGGAGGGTCATCCCTCCGGCCAGCGAGCGAATCCGCCGATCGTCGACCGACGCCACGGCGACGCTGCGCAGGTCGACCGCTTTGGCGAGGCGCTCCATCGACTCGCGCAACGCGCGCGGGGTGAGCTCTGCCCCATTCCCCCCGCGCCCTGCAGCGAGCATGTCGAGGACGCGTTTGGCGTGGCGATCGAGAACGTGCGTCATACGGCGGCAGTCCCCACCGCCGTCACTGCATTCCGACTCAGCGGCCGCGTCAACCGCCCCGTTGAATCGAATCGACCAGTCGGCTGATCGCCGTGACCGAACGAAAGTTCGCCGGCATGATCGCGATCTCCGGCACCATCAGATCGAATTCCGCTTCGACCGACAGCACCAGCGTCACCATGTCGAGCGAGCTCAAGCCCGCTTCCCGAAGATCCTCGTCGGGATGAACGGGTCGGTCGATTGAACGCTCGGCCAACAGGCGCTGCACGACGCCGATGATCCTGGCCTCGATTGAATCGGGAGTTGATTCGGGCATTGATCAGCGTGAGTCGAATGTCGGCTGCTCGGGTGTACAGGCAGAACGACATTCGATCGGTGAGCGGCGACGTGTGGTAAAAACTAGGTTGGTGGGCCACGATTTCAATGGGACCGCTCGGCGGTGTCGGTGTGCGCGACTGCGTGGCTCGGTGTGTCGACGGACGACGCTCCGAGCTCCGACGTCGATGGCCGCCGCGCCCACGCGACGATCGATGCGACGTCTTTGCGCGTGAGAAATCGATGCGTCGGAACCGTGATCATTGTGCGCCGTGCCTCGGCGGCACCGGGAGTTGCCGGCTCGCCAGACATCAGCACAGGCGTCAACTCCGGCTGCTCGGCGAGCGTTCTCGGGTACGGGCGAACGATCCCCAGGTGGGCGTCCGGCGAATGCCGACCGAGTAGGTCGCGAACGGCAAGCCGTAGATAGCCGCTCTCCCCCGACACGACCGGCGTGATTGGCGCAAGGTCCGAAGAGTCGCGAAACGCTCGTTCGAGCTCGCCGGCAATTCGGCGGCGGTCCGCGACCGCCGCCGGCTCCGACGTCAGAACGTTCGGCAGAAGTGCGCAGCCGGCGAGGGTGAGCGGACGCGGCTCGTGCGCGGGATGGTAGACCATCTCGCCGAGACGGAGCCAGGGAATCGACGCGGGAATCGAATAGAGCGAAGGCCGGCCGAGCGCCCATTGTGCAGCGCTTTTCGCGAGCTGCGAGAAGCCGCGGGAAGCGTGTTCCGGCAGCCTCGACTCCGCGACCCGATTGCTCCACGCGCTCGTCATTCCGAGCAACGCGCCGCCGCCACCGACGCTGAGACCCTTGCCGCGACCAAAGCTCAGCACGACCAGATCGCCCAGTGTTCCGAGCGGCTTGCCAGCGAGCGTTCCACCAGCAGCCTGCGCCGCGTCCTCGATCAGTACAACGCCGTGCTGCGAG
The DNA here is from genome assembly GCA_035572355.1 of Gemmatimonadaceae bacterium. Lineage (GTDB taxonomy): Bacteria > Gemmatimonadota > Gemmatimonadetes > Gemmatimonadales > Gemmatimonadaceae > JAQBQB01. The sequence continues at coordinate 7,917 of DATNAT010000089.1, read as the reverse complement.
GCGATGCCGCGAACGCCAATTACATTTGCTGGATACCCGAACAGGTGCGCGACGACGAGGGCGTCGACGCCGCGCTTCACCACTCGCGCGACCGATTCGAGATCTGGGCTGAGTGTTTCGGGATCGATGTCGTAGAGGCGAACACGCACGCCGGCAAAGCGCGCCGCAGCAGCAAGATCGACGCACGCATAGCCGGGAAACGCCACGACGCCGGTACGCGACGCGGCAAGGCGTAGGGCCAGCACGAGCGCCGCCGTGCCGCTGTCGGTCATCACAGCGGCCGGCGCCTCGAACTGAGCGCAAAGCGATTCACGTGCGCGCTCGACGACGCTCGCCCTTCCCGCGAACGCATGCACGAACGCGCGGCCGAGCTCCGCGGGCGACACATGTGGCGCGACCGGCGGCAGGCGTCGAATCGTCATGGAATGTACCGAACGATCGACGGACCCAGACGCGTCGCGACACCCACCGGCAATCGCTGCCACACCCGCGTTGCCAACGCGAACACGCCGGAATCCGGCGAAGGCGTCGCACGTTCCCCAGGCTGACCCGATTCGCGCGCCCGCTGATACCACCAGAGTTGTTCTGCGCGGCCGCCCCACTGCATTTTGAACTTGAACGTGCCGCTGTCCGGGCTGCAGCGGCCAAAGTTGAACAGCCGCGCTCCGCTGGAAATCGCCCGCTCCATCAGCTCCCAGTACACGAGCATGTTCGGCGCCATCTTGCTGTGCGATCGGAGCGCCGACGCCCAAGTGATCTCGAATTCACCGTTCCATGACAAGCCGCAGCCGCACGCCACGGGCCGGCCGTCGTGATAGGCGACGGCGAACCGTGAATCGCCGGGGAAGTAGCGCGCAATTGCACGAAAGAACGACTTCGGCATCGCCGGCGTGCCGAGGTCGCGCATGTGGTGCGCGAACACGGTATGGAACGCATCCACCTGATCGGCGCCACACCGAACCTCGATGCCTTCCTTGCGAGGGCGTTTGATCTGGCTGCGCAGCTTGGCCGGAAGCGATGCCCACAAACTCTGACTGTCCGCCGGCAGATCGAGCAGCACGGTCAACTTGCGATGCGACACGGGAAGATCGATCGGCAGCGACGTCCGGCTGCGCAGCTCGAGCAGCTTCGCCTTCGACTGCTCGGCGAGCGACACCGCCTCGGCGACGAGCGAGCGAATCGCGTCGTCCGACCCCAGCGGCCCGCCATAGTTCAGGAACGGCATCGAGACGAGGAAATGCCCGAACACGACACTCCGCACTCTCACTAACGGCAGCACGCCGAGCAGCGCGCCGCTCTCTGCGTCGCGCGCCTCGAGGTACGGGCACTCGTGGCCAAATACCTCGTGGATCACATCTCGCCACCCGGCGAGATGAAAGTGCGTCCACTGCGGCTGCGCGCGGACAAACGGGTCCCAGTCCTGCGACGGCCGGTCGACTCTGCGGACCGCGATGCTGCCGGTCGCCGTGCGATTACCGACGAGCATCGGCCGCGCTGAGACCAGACGGTGCATTCAAACGGAGCGTCTCCGCGATCGGCTGAAAGGAGAATCGCTCGAGCAGTCGGCGAATTCGTGAAGGCGTGCGCGCCAGGCCGCCGTAATGCCGGAGTCGCGTCGCGCGCGACACGGCGAACCGCGGCTGCCCCGGGTCGAGCTCCCACGGATGGATGTAGAAGGTTGCGGGCGCTCCGCGACGCGCGGCGCTCGACAGCGCGGCGTTGACCAGCGCCGGCGGCAAGATTCTGAAATATGCTCCGCCTCCCGCCGGTAGCGTCGCGCCGAGCAATTGTACCGTCGCCGGCGGAACCTCGTGCAATGTTCCGGATGTTCGGGTGATGACGTGCGGGTCGCGCGCTCCGCCGACATATCCGTAGCCGCGACGACGCACCGGAAACAGGCTCGAGTCGTACGCGTACCCTTCTTCGATCAGCGCATCGAGCGCCCATTCGCCGCCACGGACGATCGAAAAACTCGGCGCGCGGTATCCGAACACAGGCCGACCGCTGATGTCCTCGAGGATCGACTTGGAGTCATGAACCGAGGCGCGAAAGTGCTCCGGCGTCAGCTCCGTCACCCGCTCGTGGCCGTAGCCGTGCGACGCGAGCTCGTGGCCTGCGTCCACAATTGCTCGAATCAACGACGGATGGCGCTCGGCCACCCAGCCCAGGGTGAAGAAAGTTCCCCGCGCGTCATGTTCGGCCAGGAGATCGAGCAGCAAGCGGGTACACGGCTCGACACGACTCGGCAAACTGTCCCAGCTGGACCGCGGGACGTACGGAGCCAGCGCCGAGACCTGAAAGTGTTCCTCGACGTCGACCGTGAAGTGGTGGCGGATTGCTGAGCTGATCGGTCGGGCCCTCGTGGTCCGTACAGTCGGCCTGAAGCGCCGGTTAGTGGCGCGTCTGCCCGGCTAGTGTGTCGACCAGAGCATCGACACAGCGGATGATGCGAGCGAAGCTGGCATCGAAGATAGTATCGTCACAGCCCCAGGGATCACGAATCGTTCGACGTGGGGCAGCAACTGGATCCAGATCACCGAGAATGACGATTGCCCGGCGGGGGACGCCAAATCTTTGATGCATCGCCGCGGCCTGCCGGCGGTCCATGACGACGACGAGGTCAGAGCGCCGCGCTGCCTCGGCATCGATCAACGACGATCGATGAGCCGAAGACTCCACGCCGTAGCGCGACGCAGCGCGCAGCGCCGAGTCCGGCGGCTGGCGACCGGGGCCGATGAACCCAGCTGACGTAACCGAGATCTTCTGAGGAACCCGGCGCGCCGCCCGTTGGCCAAATACCGCCGCCGCGAACGGGCTACGGCATACGTTGCCGTGGCAGATGAACAGCGCGCTGCTCACCGGGCCTGCCCCCGCCACGCGGCGCCTGGCGCGAGCCCGGCGAACTGGATGGAGGACCCTTTCCGGAAGGTGGATCGCCGCCGCAGCAGCCGCACGTGCCCGACGAACGACGGCCCTGACGTCCCATCGAGCCAACGGTTCGCCGGCGACGGTCGAGCGCGGCTGTGTGGTCACCGAACGCACCAATGTAGGAAGGAAGAACGGGTGGCGTGCGCCATGGGCACAGCGGAAATGTACGCGCTGTACAGGCGATGGTGATCGAATTGAAACGAAAAAAACGGCCACCGATTGGCGGCCGTCTCAATCTTCAAACGCGCAACCGTCAGCCGACTGGCGTCATTACGCCGTCAACTGAGTCCGCTTGCGCCAACGCACCGCAGGGATGAGCGCGACCAGACCCAGCGCGAGCAAACCAATCGTTGCGGGCTCCGGCGTAGTCGTGGTGCTGATGTAGCCCTCGAGCTTCGCGCTGGACGGAATGTCGGTGATCGAGGAGATCGCGCCCGTCGCCAGAACGACGTCACTGAGAGCGAGTGAGAACGAGCCCGACGACGTCGGTCCGTTGAACGTGAACACCTGCGGCGGCGTGGTAAAGTGAATCCCGAGGCCGCCACCGATCCACGGACCGACGACACCGAGGATGGACGCTTGATACACGTCGTTTCCACTGGTCAGCGTCGGGAGCGTGAAGATCACGTTCAGGAAGAAATTGTCGCCCAGGTAGAAATCCGGGCTGAGGCCGGAGCCGCCGAGGCTGAACGTGCCCAGATTGACTGATGTGGGCGCGCCGTTCACCGATGTCGCCGCAAACGGGTTGGCGCCGGTGAAGCTCAATCCCTGGTCACTCGATGCGCAGGGGCCATTGGTGTAGAAACACCCGGTCGTGTACCCAGCGAAATTGATCGTTTGCGCCCGAGCGCTTGGCGCAAACGCGAGAGCAGCGACTGCCATCAGGGCCAGCGTACGGCGATGATGCAACATTACGGGCGCTCCGACCTCGAGTTTGCGGTCACGGATCCGCGTCGACCAACGCTTCATGCTGCCGTGAATTCGGGCCAAGCCAAAGCAGAAGCCATGCCCCAGAAACAACCGAACCTCGTTGCATAACCGGGCGAAAAAGCTGAAGGGGGCCTGAGTAGGTAAGTGGTTGGCAGTGAAAGAGAAGCGCCGCTTCCGCGCCGGCTCGATGCGAGCCCGGTCCCGCTACCTCTACCATCCTAGTTTGCTGGGCCTGACACGACCTGTTGCACGGATCCTACAAGAAGTGTCGCACAGGCGGACACACCATCCAACGCCGGCAATGTGGGGAGCCCGCTCAGGACCCTCGCACGTCGCTCGCTGGAAGCACGCGCGTGACCGCCTCGACCAGCCGCCGGCTCACCTGCTGCGCTGTGCTGTCGGCGCTCACCAGCGCCGCGCTCGAATCATCGAGACGGCCGTTGCCTCCACGAAGGGGCACCACGATGCGCACCAGTGCCTCTTCCGAATGCCCGAGCAGCGCGGCGTCGCGCAGCAGGTTCCACTTCACTGCGTACTCGCTCGCCACGATGCGGCCGCGCCCTTGATACCAGTAATAGACTAGCGCCGCGTCGCCGCGGTTCTTCAACACGTCGCGGTTCACGATCGACGTGCCGGCCGCCGTTTGAACGTCGGTGGTACCCGATCGCACAATCTCCCAGCCCGCGCCGGGCAGGCAGTTGCGCGGCGAGTGAATCGTTCGCCCTTGCGCTTGGCGGTCGTAGTACGAGACGAGCGTCGTGAACGCCAGGGTTGTGTCGACCAGGTAGCTTCGCGCGACGTAGTCGGTCATTCCGGCGACACGACGCTCGTCGGCGGAGATTTCCGAGCGCTGGACTGTGTACCCCGGATAGGCGGCCAACACGTTGGCGATCGGCGCGCGCAGCGGCATCGCCCGCTGTGCGCGTGAGCGCGCCAACAGCGCGCATCCGCCGAGGAGGATGGCCGCGGGAACGAACTGCGCGAGCTTATGCATCGAACACCCGCGCTCGACGGATCATTCGCTCTGCACTGACGCAGAGCCAGGTGAGCAGGCCGAGACTCCCCAGCGACACGAGGAACAGGAGCCAACCCTCCGTCGCGTGCATGAAGCCTTCGCCGTAGGCCGGGCTCACGAAGAACACGAGGAATCCCGTCAGAAAGACCCGCGCGCCGTTGACGACGATCGCGATCGGAAGTGCGGCGACAACGAGCAGCACCCGCGCGATCGGCGTTCGCAACAGTAACGCGCCCCCGAGGATCGTCGTGCTCAGCAACGCGGTGATCGATCGTAGGCCGCTGCATGCCTCGGTGACGAACAGCTCGCGCCCCGGGAGGCGAATGATGTTGCCGCTCAGCTGCACTGGCACCTGCCGCCAATGAAGCAGCGCGGCCCCCATTTGCGAAGCCTTGAACTGGAGCGGAAGCGCGATCGCTTGCACGATGAGCTCGGGCAACGGAATCGCCAGACCGAGCAGGACGAACGGCAGCCACCACTTTAGAAGTTGGTGAAAACCGCGGTAATAGACGGTCAGGCCGGCGAGGGCCAACACCATCGACACGCGCATGGTGAACAGCTCGGCCGCGAGTCCGGACGCGTAGCGCAGAAGCACCGCGCCGACGAGGATCGCGGCGCCCCACCGAACGTTCGGCCGCCAGTCGGCCGTCAGCCGTCCGCGCCAGGCCAGCCACACCGCCGCGGGTCCGAGCAGGAGACCATGGCCCGCCTCCGGCTGGGTCCACCAGTCGTGAACCAGTGTGAGGAACGGCTGGCTGAAGGCCAGCGCGAAAGCCACCGCCGTGAGTACCGGTGGGATGAGCGACGAAGCGGCCATCCGCTTTCGCTGATCGGCGTTTGCACTCCCAACCGGTGCGACCTGCTGCTCGACGATCGGCGTACGGTCCAGCGCTGGAATGTCGAGGTTGGTCGGCATCGAGAGAAACGAGGGCGGCAGCGGGCCGTCGGTGGGAGGCCGCCGGCCCATTGGCGTCGGCGGCCGCGGCGTCCGCAGCTCGTGTCGGACGGCCCAGAGCGGGCTCCATCTGCGACGCGACGACACCGATCGTCGTAACATACGCGCCGAGCCAGAAAAGCGGGGGCCGCTCTCGTCGCGCACGAGCGACGCTTGAGGGCGCTCGCCGCGGCGGGCCGGCCCCCGCTGACGGTGCTGGCTTACTCTACCAGTCCGAGGCGCGAACCCAAGCGGAGTGCGTGAATCGTCGCGCGCATATTGGAGCCGAGGTTGACCACATCGAACTCGACGCCGCGCTGGCCGCACACGCGCGCGCAGCCCACCAGGGTGCTGAGGGCGTTCAAGTCCAACTCGGCCCACTGCGAACAGTCAACCACGATGCGCTGCTGGCCCTGATCGAGGGCCGCCAGGACCGATCGCTTGAGCTCGCGGTACTCCATCGCCTTTCCACTCGGGCGGAGCTCCAGGTAGTACGCGGTCGAAATCGACTCAACATTTGCTGCGATCACGTAAACCTCTTAGGTGGAGTTGTGTCGGCGCGAGCCCGATCCGGTTTCTCAATCGCCGCCCCGCGCTGCTGCCGTGTCGCAATTCGGATCGGGCTCGCGCTGGCGGAGGGCCCCATCGCAGCCGCCATGCCAGGCCGAGCACATCTGTAAGTCGCTGCGCCCCAAAGGCTTGACACTTCGCTCCCGGCTGGTGGGTGCGGCGGCGCCACAGCATGTAGCTTCACTGCGTCACATCGCCCTGACGAGGGCCCTGGACCACGACTTCACAAGCTCGTGTCCACCCGCGGACAGGTTGCTCCCTCGCCTCCGCCGAGTCGCGAGATCAGTCCATCGAGATAGATTCGGTCGCGATCCGACCGGCCGGTCAGTCTCGGAGTCGACAACCGCTTTCCTTTGCACAACCAGCCACGTATGCCAACCGCCTGGAGTCCCCCCTCCGAAGCCGTCGTCGACCGCTTCCTCCGCTACGTCCGCATCGACACGCAATCGGAGGAAGACCGGAACACCACGCCGAGCACTGCGAAGCAGTGGAAGCTGGCCAATCTGCTGGCCGACGAGCTCAAACACCTCGGCGCCGTGGACGTGCGGGTGAGCGAACACTGTATGGTGTACGCCTTCGTCCCCGCGTCGCCGGGCGTGAAAAACGACGTCCCGGTGATCGGCTTTCTCGCCCACGTCGACACGTCACCTGCGGTGACGGGGGCGCAGGTCAATCCGATCGTCCACCGCGACTACCGCGGCGGCGACATCAAACTGCCGGGGGACAAGACGCAGATCATCACCGTCGCACAGCATCCGGTGCTGAACGAGCTGGTCGGCGACGACGTCATCACCACCGACGGCACGACGCTGCTCGGTTCCGACGACAAGGCGGGCGTGGCGGCGATCATGACGCTCGTCGACACGCTGGCGAGGAATCCCGGTATCGACCACGGGCGCCTCGCCATCGGCTTTACGGCCGACGAGGAGATCGGCAGCGGCATCGAGAAGTTCGACGTCGCCACGTTCGGCGCGCGGTTCGCGTATACCGTCGACGGCGGCGGCCTCGGCGAGATGGGGGACGAGACGTGGAGCGCGCGGCTGGCCACCGTCACGTTCACCGGCCGGAACTCGCACCCGGGCACCGCGAAGGGCGTGATGGTGAATTCCGTCTATGGGCTAGCCGATTTTCTCGCCCAGATGCCGGCCGACATGCTCCCTGAAACGACCGAGGATCGCGTGGGGTTCGTGCATCCGTACAGCGGCGTGGCCGACGTCGAGCAGTCGACGATCAAGGTGCTGCTGCGGGACTTCGAGATGAGCGGCCTCGAAGCCAAGGAGCGGCTGCTCCGCGATCTCGCCGCGGCGACGGAGCGGAAGTTTCCGGGCCTTCGGGTGTCCGTCGACGTGAAAGAGAATTACAAGAACATGAAAGAGGTGTTGAAGCACCATCCCGAGCTGATGGAGAACGCGTTCGAAGCGGCGCGCCGCGCCGGGGTGACGCCGTTCACGAAGCCGATCCGCGGCGGTACCGATGGGTCGCGGCTCACCTTCCGCGGCCTTCCCTGCCCCAACCTGTTCACGGGCGGCCACGAGTTCCA